>JAFDDR010000013.1 GCA_019310785.1 Deltaproteobacteria bacterium | reverse complement strand
AGATGGTAAAGGTCCTTGCAATGAAGGTGATGCGCGAATTTTGTTCAGGGGCATAGTGATGGATAAGATAAATGTGACATTCAGCGTGAACAAAGATGAGGTATCTCTACTTGTTAAACCTTACGAAACATTGCTTGAGACCCTGAGGGATAATTTAAGTCTGACCGGTGTCAAAGAGGCCTGCGGCCTCGGTGCATGCGGCAGTTGCACGGTCTTGTTAAACGGACAACCGGTAAGATCTTGTCTCCTGTTGACTCCGGAGGTGGAAGGTCAGCAGGTCACCACCATAGAAGGGATAGGGGAAGGAAAAGCCCTTCATCCCGTACAGAAGGCATTCATGGATGAAGGGGCCGTTCAATGCGGTTTTTGCACCCCGGGTATGATCCTGACAGGGAAATCGCTCCTGGACAGGTCACCTGGGGCGGACAGGGAAGAGGTTGTGAGGAATATTGCTTCCAATCTCTGTCGTTGTACCGGCTACGCAAAAATTATTAGCGCCGTAATGGCGGCAGCGGAAGAAACAGACCGCTAAAGCGTGGGAACCAGATGAATGAATATTCTTATATAGGAAGGCGAATGCCGAGGACCGACTCGCTCGGGAAAATAACAGGGGCGGCAAGGTATGCAGCGGATCTATTTCTGCCCCGAACGTTGTATGCAAAGATATTGAGGAGCCCTTATGCACACGCCAGGATATTGAACATAGATACGAGCAGGGCTGAAAAATTGCCGGGAGTAAAGGCCATTGTTTGCGGAAAGGAGATTATTCCTTACAAATGGGGCATTTTTAAGCAAACCAGAGACCAATATCTGCTTGCAGTTGATAAAGTGAGATATATTGGCGAAGAGGTGGCCGCTGTGGCCTCCATAGATGAAGAAATTGCTGAAGAAGCCTTAAGTTTAATCAATGTGGATTATGAACAACTTCCCTCCGTCTTTGACCCTCTGGAAGCAATTGAGGAAGGCTCCCCTCAATTACATGAGCACGTTGAACGAAATATTGGATTTACTGCCAGCGTTGAATTTGGCGATGTAGATGCTGCGTTTCGTAACAGCGATCGTGTTTATGAGGATAAAATTGTCACATCGAAAATAAGCCATTTGCAGATGGAACCTTATGCCGTCTTGGCTAACTATAATCAGACTGGAAAACTTGATGTCTGGGTTCCTAACCAGTCACCTTTTACCAAACGCAGAGCATTGAGCAATGCATTAGGTATCCCCTTGCCGAAAATTAGAGTGCACCATATCAATATTGGAGGGGGCTTCGGAGGCAGATCCGACACCAACCCTGCCGAGTTTATTGTCTCTTTGCTTTCCATTAAAGCCAAAAGGCCGGTAAAGATAACATATACACGGGAAGAGACCATGATTGCCACAAGACACAAGCACCCTGCCACAGTAGAAATAAAATTGGCAGTAAATCTTGATGGAACCATCACGGGCAAGGATGTGAAGATAGTCATGGACGGTGGCGCCTACATGAGTAGCGGAATCGTTGCTGCTAATACGCCTTATGTTTATGCCGAGTCCATCTACCGGGTGCCAAATCAGAGATATGAAGCAATTCGTGTGTATACCAACAAGACTACTTGCTCCATGCATCGGACACATGGATCGCAATATGTGCTTGCCGAAGAAACCATGATTGAAAGGATAGCTGAAGACCTGGGGCTCGATTCCGTTGAAATGAGGATGAGGCATGCATGCCGGGCAGGCGACGTGCTTCCCAGCGGCTCTAAAATTACCAGCTATGCACTTCATGAGACCATAGAAAAGGCTGTTGAGATTTCAGGATGGAGAGAAAAGAAGGGCAAGCTGCCCGAGGGGCACGGCATCGGAATAGCCTGTGCCGGCTCCTTTGCAGGCTTTAATCTTGGCTTCCGTCTGAATTCGTCGGCCTTGATAAAGTTTAACGAAGATGGAAGCTGCACCCTTTTTACCGGAAATGTGGATAATGGCCAGGGCAATGAGAGCATGATGGTCCAAATAGCCTCTGATGTCTTAGATATTCCAATGGATTCCATAGCATTGGTTTGCGCCGATTCGGAACTGACGCCTCAGGATCCTGGAAATTATCCCATGCTGGCGGCCTTTTGCTCGGGAAATGCAGTGCGTCTGGCTGCGGCCGATGCCAAACGACAGATTCTTGGGATAGCAGCCGAAAAAATTGGACTGCCCTCCAGTGATCTGGATATACGGGACGGGGTGGTATTTGCCGGAGAAAGTCCGGAGAAAAGTTTCCCCCTTTCAGGTGTAATCAAGCGGGCCTTCTCAAAAGGGGCCGCTATCTTGGGGAGGGGATCCTATACACCTAAGGCCCAGAGCGAATATGGATGGGCTAATTGGCCCGGTGGAAAAATTCAGGGGCAACACGGCGCCACATATACGGACGGAACGACCGTGGCCGAGGTGAGGGTGGATAAAGAGACCGGCATGGTTAAAGTGCTTTCTATTGTTCAGGCCTATGACTGCGGTTTTGCCCTGAATCCAATGGCGGTAGAAGGACAGTGGGAAGGTGTTGCAGTTGAAATGATGGGAGAGACACTTTATGGAAAACTCACCTGGGATAAAAATGGTCGAGTAATTAATAATTCTTTGTTGGATTATCTGATCCCTACCGCCCTGGATATGCCGGAGATCAGGACCGCTATTGTGGAATCAATAGACCCGGAGGGTCCCTTTGGAGCAAAGGAAGCAGGCATATCAGGGGGACCCGGGGTTCAGGCAGCTATTGCCAACGCCATATACAACGCGATCGGGGTGCGCATAAAGGAGATTCCTGTGACACCTGAGAGCATCTTGGCCTGTCTGAAGGGAGGAGCTTGATTAGGGCGCAAGCCTGGAATTCGTGGCAACAGCCCCTTTTCCTTGACGGCGGAAGTTCTTTTGATAGAGGATAAATCATGAATAATTTGTCCAAAAATGGCTCGAAGATCCCTGATGATGCCCGGCAAGAAACAGCTAATTTGTATGAATCAATTTTACAGGGCAAGAGTATCCCCATGTTTTTTCTTGATCGATTTGAACAACGACCAAATTCAACTGCTTTTCGTTATAAAGATCTCGGGATTTATAAAGAGGTTACATGGCGGAACTACTGGAGACAGGTAGAGGAATTCTGTCTCGGTCTTATCGAATTGGGACTTGAACATGGTGATCGGGTCGGCATTATGGGTGATCCTTGTGCAGAGTGGCTTTATGCCGATCTGGCAGTACTCAGTGCCGGAGCCATAAGCTTCGGCATCTATTCGACCTCTTCGCCTGAGGAGACGCGTTATACTGTGGAGAGGACAAAGGCGAAATTTTTTATTGCTGAAGACCAGGAATATGTAGATAAGATCCTCCCCTCCATTGATCGGTTTCCGTTTTTACTGAAGATCATTGTGGCTGATACCAGGGCGACATTTATGTATCGGCATCCTAAATTGATGAGTTTTTTGGATGTCCAAAAATTGGGAAAAAGGCGAAAGGCAAAGGAACCCGATAAATTGCGTGAAATTATCAAAGAAACACGCGGCGATAAGCCTGCTTTTCTGGTCTTTACCTCAGGTACAACCGGCTTACCCAAACCGGCAATTATTACGCACAAGGGCATCCTTTCATCACTGGTATATGCCTTCTGTGAGGTATTCCCGGATGTCTTGACTCACCAGCAAAAAGCTGTTTCTCATTTAAGCCTGGCCCACATCGTTGAAAGATCCTTTTCTATCTACTTCCCACTGGCTTATGACTGGATACCACATATCGGTGAAGGTATTGAGTACATGCAGGAGACCATTTTCGAAGTGCAACCAACTTTCTTTCATGGAGTACCCAGGATTTGGGAGAAATTTGCAGGACAGATTTTTGTGGGTATTGAGAGCAGTTCCTGGATCAAAAGGATGAGTTATAAAATGGCCATGCGAATCGGTCGCCGATATATAGAAATGAGATGGAAGCATGATAGAGTTTCTGCGAAATGGCGTATTTTGTACTGGTTCGCATACCAGATATCGTTCCGTCACATTTTGCACCAGGTTGGTCTTAAGAAGGCACGACACGTCATCAGTACCGGAGCGCCGATGCCTCCTGCAATACAGCGACTCTGGCAGATATGGGGACTGGACATGGCAAATCTTTATGGGTCAACGGAATCATCAGGCATCTTGAGCAGTCAGCGGCCGGGATACCCTCCTCCTGGTGATCTGGGGAAACCGACGTCAGTCAACAAGGTAATGCTTGCAGATGATGGAGAATTGCTGGTTTCGGGGCCAGGGATTTTTAGTGGGTACTGGCAAGATGAGGAAAAGACCAGGGAGACGATTAAGGATGGATGGCTCTATATGGGTGAAGTGTTCGAATATACACAGGACGGAAACCTGAAAATGATAGACCGCAAGAAGGATATCATGATTACGTCAGGGGGAAAAAATATCTCTCCAACAATGATAGAAAATGCAATTAAGGCAAGTCCGTATATAAGTGAGGTGGTTGTTTTTGCTGATGGGCGGAAGTTTCCCTCTGCTTTGATTGAAATAGACTTTAATACGGTTGCAGAATGGGCAAGGAGAAACAAGGTCCTTTATACAGGATTCACCAGTCTTGCGAACCATCCGGCGGCAAAAAAATTAATTGGAGAGGAGGTGAGAAATGGGAATCAGTCCCTTGCCAGAGTGGAGCAGATAAAAAAATTTCGAATTATCCCACAGGAATTGGATCCAGAGGCAGGGGAAACCACACCCACCAGGAAAATCAAAAGGGGCCTGATGTATGAGATGTTTGGAGATTTGGTTGAGGAGATGTACAAGTCCGATGAGTCAAAAGTATTTGAATCTCAGATGAAAACTTAAAAAACGAAAGGAGGGTATTATGAAGAAAAAAAGATCAATGGTGTTTATTGTCTCGGTATTCCTCTCACTTTTCTTTTTGAGCAACAACAATCTGTTGGCAGCAGACCCGTATGTAATTGGTTATTTAACTGACATTACCGGGCATGCCCGGGCAAACTATGCTCCTGAATCAGAGGGCTTCAGGGTGTATATGGACCTGGTAAATGCGAAGGGCGGTATTAATGGCCACCCTGTTAAGGTAGTCATTGAAGATGGAAAATCCGATCCTTCCAAATCGGCCGCCGTAGCCAAAAAATTGATTATTGAGGATAAGGTCCTGGCTATTTGTGGCCTTGGTTTTTCCAGGTCGCAACCCCCTGTTAATGCACTGGCAAAGAAGGAAGGAGTGGCGGTAGTGTCCGGTTACACCGGCATCGAGGCGGTGCAGGATACAAAGCCCGGCTCAATTGGTTTTGCAACCGGATACATCATGCACCCCAATTTTCATCCCGGTGCATATGCATCCGCACGGTTCCTGCAGGCGATCAAGCCCAAAGGATCTACTCTGGCTATTACAGGTTATGCTACCCCGGGCGCCAGGGTCTGGACAAATCTGACCGAGAAATGGGTAAAAGAGATGGGATATAAGGTCGTATATCGCGATGATATCCCCCCGAGATCGGTGGATCTCTCACCCTGGATAAACAAGGTTGCTAAATTGAATTCCGACTCCTATATAAGCATCGTCGGAACAGCCTTAGTCCTTCCTCAATTAACCGGTCTTGAGAAAATGGGATATACCAAGGACATGATATTCCCTGATTTTACTCCGGAAGGCGATTTACTCAAGGGAATAAAGAGACTTATCGGTAATGGTGAGTGGATAATCTGGGGGGGACGTTATGCCACGGTATATGACAAACTCCCGGAGATGAAAAGAATCAGTGAAGCCATGAAGAAATTCGGTCACCAATACCCGTTATCTGCCAGGACCTGTCATGGATGGACCATGGGGCGGTTGCTGGAGCAGGCCTTAATGAAAGCGGGGTGGCCCTGCAGCCGTGCGGGTCTGATTGCCGCGTTGGAAAAAGCCGATTTGGACACCAAGGGCCTTACGGGAGGACCGATTCAGTTTACTCCTACTGACCACTACGGACCAACATGGTGGAGGGCCTATCGCTGGAATGCCTCCAAGAAGGCACTTGTACCGGCCATGGATTGGTTTAAGATCGAAGCGAAGACGGTGTCAAACAAATAAATCATTGAACAATCGATTATTCTATGCGGGGAAGAACTTTTTCCCCGCATAGGATAACGAATGGATAACATTATGCAATTCTTGACCTCTGTTGTTGTTCTGAGCTGTTTGTATGCCATGCTGGCCTGCGGGTTTGTCGTCATTTATAAATCGAGCAGGATTCTTAATTTCGGGTACTCTGATATAGTTATGCTGACGGGGTATCTTGCGGTCACTCTAACTCAATTAATTGCTGGTCCGCCTGTTGTTGCTCTTTCTGTAGGCTTTATCCTGAGCTTTATTCTCGGGCTGGTCATTTACGGCTTATTAATAAAACCAATGGCCGGTCAGCCCATATTTTCCACCATTATTCTAACCGTAGCCCTGGGCATTGTGCTGAATGCCGTGACCATCCTGGTCTGGGGAGGCGAAACTGAAATAATTCCCTTTGGCTGGCGTGCCTATTATTCACTTCCGGGAGAAGTCCGGGTCGCGAGCACGGAAATTGTAATGCTCATAGTCACGGTTGTATTCTTTGTAGCCCTATTAAATTTCTATCGCTTTTCAAAGCTCGGCCAACAGATGCGTGCTACCGCAGAAAATGCCCTTTTGGCATCCCAGCGAGGTATTAACATCTATTTTGTCACTGGTTTTGCCTGGGGGGTTGGCATTTTTGCCACCAGTGTAGCCGGGACCCTTCTTGGGGGAAATTATTCCGTGAGTTTGGAAATGGGTCATGTAGCCATCAAGGCCTTTGCCGTAGCCCTTGTTGGTGGATTGGACAGTATTGGGGGGACCATCCCCGCTGCCCTTGTTGTTGCCCTTACAGAACTGGCAGCATCCAACTACGTAAACCCCAGGCTGGCCGATGCTATACCCTTCATGATCATGATTATCGTCCTTCTGGTCCGTCCATGGGGCCTTTTTGGCACTAAAGAAGAAATTGATCGTGTGTAGAGGAGAATGGAATCGTGGAAAAGAGCACTAAGAAAGCGCCGAAAAGCCCCTATCTAAAATCATCCTACTCCAAGGATATGGTGCTTACCGCTTTTGACAGCCCATTTAGAAAAACGTGGGTGGTGGTAGGTATCCTGGTTTTGATTTTATTCCCGTTTACGGCAAGCAAATATATCATCCATATAGCCAATCTGATCGCCATAGCTTCCATGGGTGCCCTGGCATTAAATCTGCTATGCGGCAATGCAGGACTGCTTTCTCTTGGTCATGCAGGCTTTCTGGCAGCAGGAGCTTTTACCTCTGCCATAATGTCCACCAACTTCGGCTTGCCAATCGTGGTCATTATCCTCACAGCAGCATTTGTCGGCGCAGTGCTGGGCGCAATAGCCGGATTGCCGTCTCTGAGGCTCAAGGGCATATACCTTGGCATCAGCACCCTGGCTGTTCATTACATCATTGTGTATTTCCTAAGTGAATACCAGTTTTACGGTGGGTTCGGTTTTGGTATTACAATCGATGATCCTGTAATCTTCGGTTTTACCCTGTCAAGCGAAAGGGAATGGTACGTTGTTCTATGCGTCCTGGTGTTTATCGTCGCCATGTTTATCAAGAATCTATTACGCTCCCGGCCGGGACGGGCCTGGACCGCTATCCATAACAGGGACATAGCCGCAGAGATTATAGGGATCAATATCGGATTTCATAAGGTATTGGCCTTTATCGTAAGTACAAGCATTACAACTGTGACCGGCTGTATATATGCTTACTATACTAATGTTGCTTCCACTGCCGAATATTCATTCGGGCTGACCATAACTTATCTGGCCATGATTATTGTCGGAGGGCTGGGCTCGGTTTTAGGTTCTCTTATGGGGGCCTTTCTGATAACGGTGGTGCCCTTCCTGCTTATGTATATTGTGGACTTTTTCGAGATCGCCGGTGTTGTAAAGGACTACTTATTTGCGGTTCAATCAGGAATTTTCGGCTTGATAATAATTTTCTTTTTGCTCGTAGAGCCATTGGGTTTGGCAGAAATCTGGAGAAGAATAAGGGACTTCTTCATGCTCTGGCCGTTCAAACATAAGCCTTTAACAGTAACCAAGAGGTAATCAGGATAAGTGATGGAAAATGACGATAGGACTGTTCTGAAGGTAAGCAAACTGGAAGTTGTTTATCACCATGTCAGCACTGCAATTCAAGGGGTGTCTTTCAATGTGTCTGATGGAGAACTGTTCGCCCTTATTGGAGCCAATGGAGCCGGCAAGACGACCACCCTCAGGGCGATATCCGGTTTTCTGAGGGCTGACAATGCGGATATCACGGATGGGGAGATTATTTTTTTGGGACAAAAACTGAACCGATTGGCCCCGCATAAGATTACTAGCATGGGAATTGCCCTTGTTCCGGAACGTAACAAGGTCTTTGAAACCCTGACAACCGACGAAAATCTGGCAGTATCTGTTTCTCAAAGCAGAGAGCGAAAACAGATAGAGCGAACGATCTATGAATACTTTCCGCGTCTCAAAACGCACAAAAACCATCTGGCGGGGTTTCTGAGCGGGGGGGAAAGACAGATGCTGGCCATAGGCCAGGCCCTTCTTTGCGCACCGCGACTGCTCCTGCTGGATGAGGTCTCCATGGGTCTTGCCCCTCTTATTGTATCCGACTTGCTCAAGACCCTTGTCCAGATGAAGGATGATCTTGACCTGACTATCCTGCTCGTGGAACAAAACGCTGCGGCCGCACTGGATATAGCCAATTATGCAGCCGTCATGGAAAACGGTCGGATCGTTTTTGATGGTACTTCGCAAAAGCTTCTTGCACACGATGACGTGCGTGAATTTTACCTGGGACTTCGGAAGACAGGCGAACAGAGCTACACGGATATCAAACAATACAAAAGATCAAGACGCTGGTGGGGTTGATATGGATGATCAGGTTATACTGGAAGTCAAGGATATTGCCATTTCCTTTGGGGGTTTACAGGCTCTTATCGATGTAAGCTTTAACGCTATGAGTTCGAAAATATTGGGACTTATAGGCCCGAATGGGGCCGGCAAGACCGTTTTGCTGAACTGCATCAATGGAGTTTATATACCTGACCGGGGGCGCATCGTTTTTAACGGCATGGAGACAAACGGCCTGCCGCGTCATAAGGCTGCGCGTCTGGGGATGGCCCGAACTTTCCAGCAGATCGAGCTTTTCGAGCAAATGAGCGTTATTGAAAATACTCTGGTAGGTCTTGATTTCAGGGCAAAGACCGGCATTTTTTCAGGCGGTATGTTTTGGGGGCCGGGAAAAAGGGAGGAGATAAGGGCACGTCAGGAAGCCGAAGAGGTCCTGGATTTCCTGGAGCTCTACCCCTATCGAAAGCAACGTGTTGGAAACCTGTCCTTTGGTATTCAGAAACTTGTGGGTCTGGCCAGGGCCATGGCTATGGAGCCAAAGATTCTGCTTCTTGACGAAATTGCCTCCGGGCTGAACCGGGAAGAAAAAGAAGACTTGGTTCGTTTTCTGCTCAGGATTCGTCATGAGAAGAAAATTCCAATGATCTGGGTCGAACATGACATGGAAATAATCACCCAAATAGCAGATCGGCTGGTTTGCCTGAATTATGGTGTCAAACTCGCCGAAGGCACCCCAAAGGAAGTAATCTCCAACCCGGATGTTATAAAGGCCTATCTCGGGACCTGATGCAGATTTTAAAAGACGGTATTCAAAAAGTGGCGGAGGTAGTCAACGCCGCATTTTTTCCGGATCCCCGAAAAGGGCAGCCGGAAAAAGTAGGAAAACACTTTCCCTGATTGCCAGGCCCTGGAAGGCAAAGGCTGCCGGCACCCCAATATGGCAAGGCCCTCCATGGAGGCCGTTGGTTTTGACGCCTATCGCATGGCGGCCAGAGTGGGCTGGGAGATCTATCCCATTGGTGGAAATTGTGTTCCTGAGAGCATACCGCACGGTCTTATGATGGGCCTGGTATTAATCGTCTGATACTTATTGATGAAGAGATGTGAACGCCGACAGAATGACAGCTAAAGAGCGGCTTAAGGCCCTGATCCTGAATGAGCCGATCGACCGCGTCCCATTTATGCCCTTTGGTGTAAGTTGGTACGCTGTTGATAACGGAATAAGCCTGTATGATTTTTTTACCAGGCCTAATATCGCCTTTCAAGCAGGGGAAGCAACCATGAGGAAATATCCGTGGGCTAACATACGACCGGTATATGGCTGGGCCGACCACGGTGCTTGGGAGTTCGGCGGAAAAATCTCCTGGCCGAAAGGTGATCTGACAATGACCCCCTATACGCCTGAACCCCTTATCTCCAAACCGGAAGAGTTGGATCAACTTAGGGAATCCGATCCACCGAAGACGGAGTGGTATCGTCTTCGGTCCAGTTTCAATGAAATTTGTATACGAAAGGGATATTCAGCCCTGCTTCCTTCAGGGAGCATTATGGCCCCCCTGGCCTCGATTCTCGGCATTGAAAACCTTTTGAAATGGATGGTTAAATATCAGGATGCCTTTTACGTCCTGGCAGATAAAGTATTGAATATGAATCTGAAAATTGCCCAGGTTACTCTGGAAAAATATGGCGCGATGCATTGCAGCGTGATGACGGACCTCACCCTTGAGGGCAATAGTGTCATCTCCCCTGAGGCGTTTAAAAAATTTTGTCTGCCATACATAGTGAAATTTCATGACTTTTATCTGGATAGCGGGGTAAGGGCGGTCATGTTGCACCTGTGCGGCGATCATGAGGGTAACCTGAAATACTGGGAAGGGGTCCCCCTCCCGGAAAGGGCCATTTTCAGCATAGGAGATGCCATGGATCTGGAGCAAACAGGCAATATCCTGGGCGAAAAATATATCATAGCAGGGAACATATCAACAACCACTCTTCAGATCGGAACAAAGGAGGATGTGAAACAGGAAGTAAGTAGATGCCTAAGGCAGGCAAAGGAGAGACCGGGCGGGTTCATTTTGATGCCTGCATGCGAATACCCTCCCATGGCCCCGGCTAAAAATTTTGAGGCCATACGGGAAGCCCTGATGGAGTATGGTTTTTACTAAAATGTTCTGCGAGTAAGCAAAAAACGGTGTAATATTTAAATGCCAAATCGGATTAAACGTGAGAGAGCAAGGTTATTGACTATGGGGCGAATAGAAGAGGAAATTAAGGACTATGCCCTGAAGAGGACGGGAATCTTGGCCGTTGGTATTGCCTCTGTGGAAGACATAAACAGGTATGCACCGGTTGGTTACCGACCTGATGATCAACTCCCAGGGGCAAAGAGCGTGATTGTTCTTGGTGGACAGCATCCGACAAAGGGGTCATGGAAGGCTCATCCCAAGGTTATGGTTGAAATCGGTCCTACGGCAGATGGCCCTGTGAGACATGCCGCCGGCTTGAGCTACTTCTTGGAAGCGAAGTATGGGGGTGAATCTGTACCGACTATCGCGAATACTTCTTTGGGGGGATCGCTTCAGGGGGGTACCATGCCTTGGCAAAGTATTAAACTCCACGCAGAGATGGCCGGGCTTGGGCAGAGGTCTCTGATGGGTGGTGTTATACTGAACCAGACATATGGCTTTTTCTCCCTGGGCTCTTGCATCACAACCTTGGAATTGGAGCCGGATGGACCGCTCGAAGCGACGATTTGTCCCCATTCGACCTGTATTAAATTGTATGAAAAAACAGGGCAGACGTTTTGCATGCAAGCATGTCCCCTTCAATGTTTGTCAGGGGAGATAGAGAATGGTCGGATCAAGAAGATGACGTATTTGAGATACAGGTGCGCTTCTATCTGTCAGAGGGACAAGGAGCACGGAATTTTGATCAGGCGAGCTATAAAAAAGGCGCTGGAGGGCAAAGATTTTGACATGAAGCAGATGCTTTACGGAGAGGAATTTGCCAGCGCTGAAAACAGGCTTGCTTACGGAACATTGAGATATTTTGCGAACTGCTGGGAATGCATAAAGGCATGCCCTGTGGTCAAAAGGGGGATAAAAAGTGAAAAAGCATAAGGGGGGAAGAGCCAAGAAGGTAGATAAGACATGGATGCCATTTAGCCCCCGTTTGGTTGATGAAAGCAAATACCATAAATACAAAGATATGATTATTATGCTCGGTCTGGGTGTTCAGGTTATGAAACCTTCCTATGATTCCGAAATGGAAACAAAAATATGTACCGGTCTCTCAGACAACGAGATTGCCGAATTGCTTGGATTGGAGCCGTGGGAAGTTACAAAAATAAGAACGGTGAGAGAATCAGAGGTCACCGAGGGAATCATCGATAAAATCTGTGAAGACAGCCTTGATCTTAAAGGCATAGGACCTGATGCCGAGGAGACCCTTAAGTTTTTTGAATCTTTTTTTAAGAAAAATAGAGGTTAACGACCATGGACCGACAATGGCTAAAAACACATTGTGCCCGTTTTGATCACGGAGGATGTGGGCTGAAGGTCCTGGTGGATAAGGGGAAAGGCATACGTGTTTTACCCGATGAAACCAATAAAAGGAGTAAAGGATACGCCTGTGCCAAAGGCATTGCCTCCCTGGAAAGGATCTACCATCCCGAGAGGCTCCTCTATCCTCTCAAGCGAAATGGTGAGCGGGGAGAGGGCCGATGGGAGAGGATCTCTTGGGATCAGGCACTGGAATATGCAGCAGGAAAGTTAAATCGTATTAAAAAGGAATCCGGTTCACAAGCCGTTGCGTTCGGACAGGGTGCCCCAAAGGGGCCTGAGTATTTAATGTTGATGAGGCTGGCCAATTTCTTTGGGACACCCAATCTGGTAACGACCGGCCATGTCTGCCACTGGCCGCGAGAGTTCATGGGAAGAATGACATGTGGCTTTTTACCGGTTCCTGATTATAAAAACCCCACCGAGTGTGTCATGCTGTGGGGCAGCAACCCATTCCATACAAATGAGGAAGGAATTCTTGGCGTTCATCTAAAAACTTCTTTGATGCGGAGTCGGCCTAAACTTATTGTCATCGATCCCTACCGGACTGAAATAGCAAAGGAGGCTGATCTGTGGCTTCAAATTCGACCGGGCACAGATGACCTCCTGGCGCTTGGATTTTTACATATCATTATCAATGAGCAACTGTATGATGAGAATTTTGTTAAAGAGTGGACAATGGGTTTTGAACTGCTGAAAGAACACATTCAGGCATATACCCCCCAAATGGTGTCTCAGGGGACATGGGTTTCAGAAGAGAAAGTTTTTCAGGCAGCCAGACTTTATGCCGAGGCCGGGCCTGCCATTATTCATTGGGGTAATGCCGTGGAAAATAATGGTATAAACACCTCACAGGCTTGCCGTTCATTAGTGATCCTCATGGCTGTTACCGGTAATCTGGATGTCCCGGGGGGAAACATCGACGCCGCAATTCCTCCGGTGATGAGTCTCCGGAAATTCATCGGTATTGATCATTCTCCTGAAAAAATAAAAAGGAGCCTCCGTAAGCATTATGGCGTTTCCCCCCGATTGCCCTTCGTCCCAAGTTCTCTGCTGATTAAGACAATTTTGGAGGACAGTCCATATCAGGTTAAGGCCCTGTTCATTCAAGGGAGCAATCCCCTTATAACATATGCAGGGTCCCAAATGGTGCTGGAAGCCATCCGCAAACTCGAATTTTTCATGATAAGCGAAAATTTCATGACTCCAACAGCCGCTATGGCCGATCTTGTTTTTCCCGCAGCAACAAATATGGAATATAATGATATCGGACATTACGGTCTTGCCCACGGATATGTTTTGGCCCGGCCCAAGATCCTGGCGCCACAGGGGGAATGCAGATCTGACATGGAGATCATCAATGAACTGGCAAAACGACTCGGGCTTGGTAAATATTTTTGGGGTGATATCCAGCAATGTCTGGAAGAAATCGTGGCACCTTCGGGCCTTGATTATGAACAGTTCCGCCGGCAGGGAATATTAGAAGGGGAAAAAAAGTTTTATAAATACAGGGAAGAGGGGTTTCGTACACCATCAGGAAGGGTGGAGATCTACTCATCTATTTTTAAAAAAGGGGGATACAATCCTCTTCCCACAGCAAATTCACCTGAAAAGACCGATGCAGATTACCCCCTTATCATGATTAATTCAAAACCCAAAAATTTCTTCCACTCCGGGTATCGTCATATTGAATCCCTGCGCAGGAAGCACGGAGAGCCCATGGTCAGGATTCACCCTCAAACAGCTTCAGAACATGAAATAGCCGCAGGCGATAAGGTCGCCCTGATCAGCGCTTATGGCAGAATTCATTTGAAGGCTGAACTTTCGGAAGCACTTAACAGGAATGTGGTGAAGGCGGATTATGGCTGGTGGTTCCCTGAAAAAGGGGAAAATGAACTTTTTGCCTGGAAAGAATCTAACATTAACATCCTTACCAGTGGCAACCCTCCTTATGACCCCATATTGGGAACGACTCCCTTAAGAAGTATTCCTTGCCGAATTGAAAGGGCTGATAAAAAAGGAAGAGTCTTATGATTATTGACGCCCATGCACATATATTGCCCCAACGAAGACTGGATGGGCTCTCAATTTGGCTTGGCAGAGTTTTCCCAAACCATCCTTTGGCAGGTAAGAGTTTTACAGAGGATCTAATAGTAAAAGAGCTATCTCGAAATGGGGTTGAGTATATTTTTAATTACGTTTTTCCTATGGAGGCAAGTGAAACAGAGGGATTGAACCTCTTTAATTATAATCTGGGCAAGAAGTTTAAGGCCATCAGGCCATTCGGTTCTTTGCATGTTGAAAACGAAGGCAAAGAGTCTATTGTGGACAATTGTATCAAAAACTTTGGGTTCTCTGGCTTCAAGCTTCATCCTTATGTACAGGGATTTTCTCCTGATGATGAAAAATTGCTCGATGCATATGAAAGGATGGAGGAATTAGGCACTCTCATCAACATACATACCGGCTTTGAAGATTATTATCCCCAGAGGGAAAATACAATCACATTTTCTATGATTGAGGGCCTGATTAAGAGATTTTCCGGTCTTACTTTTATCCTGCCTCACATGTTTTATCCAAGGCTGAGTGAGGCCCTGTTTCTGCTGGAGAATTATGAAAACGTCTATGTCGATACAACAAATATATTTTCTGCTATAATACAGGATGAGGAAAATGGAATGAATAGAGACAGGGAAAGGGAAGTATTGATGGATAGTCTTAATAAGTGGAGCAAAAGGATGGTGTTTGGAACAGATCATCCTGCGGGGATGAGCAGCGCGGATAAAATTTTCTCGGATTTTTATTCATTTAAAGTGAATGATACTATAAGTCGTGATCTATTGTATAATACTGCGCATGGCCTTATTTTAAGGAACGGTGGTTTAGGAGGATAAGGAGGTGAAAAATTCGCTGGTTTTGAATGGTCTTTTAAAGGATAAAAATGTGTTGGCAGTTGATGATGAGCCTGATGTTCTTGAAACAATAGAAGAATTGCTGAACATGTGTATTGTTAACAAGGCGATGGATTATGATACGGCTCTTCAACTAATTTTAGGTTACACTTACGATATTGTTATCCTCGATATTATGGGTGTAAACGGGTTTGAACTCTTGAAATCCAGTGTTTCAAGAGGATTTCCGACCGTCATGCTTACCGCACACGCAGTGACGCCAGAGGCATTGAAAAAGTCAATAAGACTTGGTGCCGTATTTTTTCTGCCTAAAGATAAAATATCGGAACTCGAGGTTTTTCTCGAAGATGTTGTCTTGGAAGGAGGAAAGCCTATGTGGAAAATATTTTTTGATCGGTTCGGGGATTATTTTAATAAAAAGTTTGGTGCGGGCTGGAAAGAAAGGGATCATTTCTTTAAGCAATTAGAAAATCAGTTAAAGGAAACTGAAGTTGATCAATCGTGAAAGTAAGAGGATCGGTCGACGATATCTTTTTTTTTAAGATTTAGGGAAAGCTGGACTGGTTCAAGTGCAGCATATGCTAATTCGCGATGATTAATCTTTCCATCATAGGATTCTATTCCCATGAATCATATTATCTAAGGGATCTACATAAGGTGTGATAAGACTACCAGACTCATTGTGGGTTTGTATCTGTTTTCTTTAATCCTATAGTTGTGTATTGGGCAGGCGGCTTCTGCCCCTTTTTTTAAACGTCTTTGGCGGTGGAGGCTTTATTTGGAGTTTTATGACGCCCATATTCACTTTCTTTTCAAAGGCCCGCGTAGTGGTATTAAACGAATCCTTGGTTATTTGCGAGGGATCGGATTGTGTGGCTTTGATGCATTGATAATCGCCGAAAATCCAAATGACATTGCCACAATTCTTAAGATGGTTCCTGATGAATACCATAAAGATATAAACCTTGAAATTCTTGACAATCAAAGGTAACCGTTTCATCTTCTAAAGGAATCATGTCAAAAAAAAATTATACCCTATTGAGACCGACCTTCAGAGGATGGATGTGGAGGAAGAGGACTTTCTTGATCATGAGGCAAAGGGGGTTGACTAATCAATTATTGAAACCTGCTGAGTTCACCTATGAAATATGAAACTGTCACCTATATTGGAGTTCAACTATGAAATACGAAACTATTAACTATATGGTAAAAGACAGGGTTGCATGGGTTACAATCAATCAGGCCAAAAAGATGAATAGGCTCAGCAATGTCGTGTTGCAAGAGATAACTGAGGTGGTGAAAAGCGCTGATCAAGATAATGATGTCAAAGTCCTGGTTATAAGTGGCTCTGGGGAAAAGGCATTTTGTGCCGGAGCTGATCTAAAGAGTTTAATGCACGATTCAATTCTAAGGAGCCGTGAAAATCTAAACTATTATGCTGAAATGTGTCTTTCCTTTATTAGATTGGGTAAGCCTTCAATCAGTATGATTAGGGGGTTTGCCCTTGCAGGGGGATGTGGTTTGGCCATACTGCCCACTTTCAGCATTGCGTCAGAGGATGCCAAGCTTGGTTTGCCAGAGATAAATGTAGGTATGTGGCCGATGATGGTAATGGCAACTTTGTTCCGCACCGTGGGCAAGAAAAAGGGGCTTGAATTAATCTGTACTGGCGAAATTATCAGTGCCCGCGAGGCGGAGCGTATTGGGATGATCACCAGGGCCGTTCCACATGATGAATTGGAAAATTACGTCCGTGAATTGGCAGATGAGTTGAAAGGTAAAAGCGGGTCTATATTAAGGCTCGGGCTGGAAGCATATCAAAACTCGGTTGATATGGAGTACCTTAAGGCAATAGGTTATCTCAAGGATATGGCTGCTATAGTGAGCAATACGCCTGATTCGCAGGAGGGCACAGCGGCTTTCAGAGAAAGAAGAAGACCAAACTGGTCCAGCTAATTGAAACGATGTCTATAAATCACACACATCAAAATAAGGTTTGGCTGTAGTTAAAATGGTTTTATCTTTGTGTTTCAATGAAAATCCAGACCTCAAAACATAATAGAATTCATTAAGTCATTTAAAGATGTTGATCAGAACCGCTTCGCGGAACTGTTTCCCACACGCGCCGCCTCTGCTTCTTTCTCTTTAGGCTTTTCTTAAACCACAATTCAGTAAATTTTTTTATAATGTCTCCCGCCCAGGCATTCATAGGGAATGTCCGGGCGAAAATGATCCACCACAAATCATAAAAAATGAGGCATTATGAGCACTTTACTTAGAAAACAGTTTAATGACCACATGATTCTGCGGGGATTTTTCCTAAAAACCAAAGATGGCTATATAGGCGCTGTTGGCTGTCCGGCAAAATACTACCGTTTTTCTCCAGACAAACTTAATAACGATCAAATTCAGGCTTATCTTCTTCATCTTATCAAAGTTCGTAAACTGGCCTTAAGTTCCGTAAACGTGGTTTTTTCAGGGCTTCGTTGTTTTTTATACCCAGGTTCTCAAATGGGATGAAACGCGGTTTCATATCCCGTCCCGTCCTCCCCAAAAAAAGCTGCCTAAACTGTTGAGTGTAGAACAAGTCAATGATCTACTGAAAGCGGCTTCCAACATTAAACACCGTGCCTTGTTCATGACTGTTTACGGTGGGGGCCTTCGGGTTAGTGCAGTGGTCCGTCTAAAACAGCACCATATCGAAGGTGAACGGATGATGATCCGGGTCGAGCAGGGCAAAGGAAAACAGGACTGTTATGCAATACTACCGTGTTCCATAAAATTGAATCAATTTTATAACAGGAACTCAGGCACTGGCCTAACACATATGTAAACAACCGGTAATACCTCACGCATATAAGGCATTTTCAATCGGATTTTTCCATTTTATCGATAAGCTCTATGAGGTCCGTACATTGATTCCTTAATCTCTGGTAGCTTTCCTTTTTTGATCCTGTTTTTCTTTTTTTGACCCCTGTTATTTTTGGCTGGTTTGGGACGTCATCCTTGGTGGATTTGAGATAGCCTGTTTGAAGCAGGCCGACGAAATGGTCGGCGATCTGATCGGGCGTGTAATGGCTTTTGCCGGGTTTATACCACTTATAAACCCAGTTGCACATACCGATGATGGCGTTGGCCTGGAGTCTCGGGTCGGCCTTCCTGAAAAGACCCTGTGATATCCCCTCCTCAATAATTCTTTCCACAATCTGGGTGTATTTCTTCTTTTCATCCCGAATTTTGTTAAATTCCTTTTGAGGGAGCTGGTTTTCCTCGGTAAAAAATACGGAGAACATGGAGATGGATTGGATAATTATGCCTTTTATATGATTCTGGATAATGAGCTTCAACGTGATGTCGGGTGGGAGATCTTTTCCGGCAATCTTGTAGGTATTCCTGAAAATATTTTCCAATGCCTGAATATAGATTATGGAAAGAAGTTTTTCTTTGCTGGATACGTAATGGTATATCGCAGCTTTGGTGATTCCCAGTTCTCTTGAAACATCGTCGAGGCTGGTCGACCTGTAACCCTGTTTATGGAAGAGGGCCGCGGCGGTATCTATAATCTTCTGTATCCTTAGACTTTTGTCTAAGGTCCTGAATTCATTTTGACTGGCCGCTTTTTTCATCTTATGCTTTTCTCCTTAATAGGCATATTTTTTTGACATACGCCAAAAAAAGCTTGACAATGATACAAATAATTGTATTATGTGACTAACGAGTTAGTTAATTTAACTAACCATTTAGTAACACTAAATTGTGTAAATGTAAAGGACTTTTTGCTCGCAACAATTGCGGCGTCAAAGAAACACTAAAGATGGGGGTAAAAATGAGCCAAACACAACAGAAAATCCGGGAAGAGGGCCGAGAAGGAAACTGGGATGACTACATTAAGTCATATTACGAAAAACCCACGAGTTTCAAGAGCTGGTCAGGGTACGATCTCAAGGAAATCTATACACCGCATGACAGGCCCGAGGAAAATTATGAAAAGGATGTAGCCGACGCCGGAACATACCCCTTCACCAGGGGGATCCACGCCAATATGTTCAGGGGCCGTTTATGGACCAAAAGAGAGGTTGTGGGCATAGGTTCTCCCGCGGATACACATGCGCGGCTGAAGTACCTGGCCCAACAGGGAGGTTCGGGTCTAAATACGATTGCGGATGTGACATATGAGATGGGGCTTGATGCGGATCACCCATGGGCCGTAAATGAGGTAGGCCTGACCGGGGTCAATATTACTTCAATCAAGGATATGGAGACACTTACAAAGGATATTCCCTTAGACAAGGTTAGCTGGTCTTTGATCACGGCCTCCACCGCGGCCTCTGTCACCATGGCCCAGTATATAGCGGTAGCGGAAGACAAGGGTTATGACCTTGCGGTCTTGCGCGGTTCCATCCAGAACGATCCGATTCATTTCCGATATTGTGGTTTCCGGCCTGCCTGTCCATTAGACCTGTCAATTAAATTAGGCTCCGATGTTATGGAGTATTGCACAAGGGAGTTGCCCAAATGGTATTACACGACCGTAAACATGTATGATTTGAGGGAGCAGGGCATCACCGCTCCCCAGGAAGTTGCATTCGGGTTCGGGATTGCCATGTGCTATATTGATGAGCTTATACGTAGGGGATTAGACATTGACGAGTTTGCCCCGAGGTTTACGTTTTATGTCTCCTGCCATGTAGATCTCTTTGAGGAGGTGGCCAAGATCCGGGCTGCACGCAGGATGTGGGCGAGGCTGTTGAAAGAGAAATACGGGGCAAAGGACCCCAGGTCCATGCAGTTCCGCTTTGCCGTCCACACGGCAGGGTGCTCCCTTATTCCCCAGCAGCCCTTGAACAACATTGTTCGCATTTCATATGAGGCATTAGCCGCTGTCTTGGCCGGGGTACAGTCCCTTCATTGCTGCTCATACGATGAGCCCATGTGTCTTCCGACTGAAAAGGCCCACCTGCAGGCATTGAGGACCCAACAGATCTTAGCCTATGAGACAGGTGTCACAAATGTGGCCGACCCTTTGGGGGGCTCGTATTATGTAGAAAGCCTGACCGATAAAATTGAAGAGGAAAGCCTTAAGGTCATGAAACAGGTGGAAGATGTGGGGGGCATGGAAGAGGCTATCCGTACCGAGTGGTTAGACCGCCAATTCGAATCCGAGGCAGTCGAACGCCAGAAGGAGATCGACAGTGGGGAAAAGCTAATTGTTGGCGTGAATGTATTTACCACTGAACAGGAAAAGACTACACCCTTAGGTGTGCAGAGGGTATCCGAGCAATCCGCGAAGCAGCAGGTGGAGGAAGTGAAAGAGTTAAAACGCAGTCGGAACATGGATCAGCTAAAAGATGCCATCAGACGACTCAGGGAAGATACGGGCGAGGGCAAAAATGTCATTCCGGCAATGACAAACGCCACGCGGGCATTCGGTACGACCGGTGAACTTTTAGGTACTGTTCGTGAAGCCTTTGGTTATCCGTATGATCCGATGGGAACAATTGAATCTCCCTTCAATTAACGATTATAACACGTTAGCCAATTTAAAAAGCTTCTGACAGGATAACAGGATAAACAAGATCCTGTTCCAAGTGAAAAAAATAAGGTTGAGTTTCACTTCACCCATCCTGTAAATCATAAAAACATATCCTGCGAAGGGGCTATAGATGAAATACAGAGAGTTTACTGAAATGATCGTAGGTTTATTTTCTTGCAGTTTGCTAAAGTTTGTCATTACCGCCCCGCATCAAGTGCGGGATAAACTACAACGGAAATATACATTCCGAACATCCTTCTATTCACGGATTCAGGAATTAAATAATAATATTTCGTAGCTTGCTACAAGGTAGTTCATTATTGGAAATGTTAAGTTCAAATCAAGCGCAAAGTGAGTGGGGGATTTATATGAGGATTTACAGGATGGCGTCTGATGTTTTAATCCTGAATATCCTGTAAATCCTGTCAAAAAGTTTTTTTAAACGACCTGACGTATTACCAATTTATAGGGAGCATACAGAGATGGCTACAAATAAAAAAATCAAAGTACTGGTAACCAAGGTTGGCCTCGATGGCCACGACAGGGGGGCCAAGGTGGTGGCCTCCCTTCTCAAGGAGGCAGGGATGGAGGTCATATATCTCGGCATGTATCAGACTCCGGAAGCTATTGTTAAAGCTGCCATTGATGAAGATGTGGATGTCGTTGGTTTAAGCTACCTGTCCGGCGAGCATCTGATTTTTACCCCCAAGATCGTCGAGGAAATGAAGAAAAACGAACTTGATGATGTCCTGCTCATTGCAGGTGGAACTTTCCCTGCAGAGGACATCCCTGCCATGGAAGAAATGGGGATTAGTAAAGTATTCAGGGCTGGTTCACTTACGGATTCGATCGTTGAATATATCAATAAAAACATTTAACGTCCCGCCTTTCGTCCGTCGGGCAAGGCTGAACCGTAGCCGTAAGTTTACACATAAAGTGATCGGTTCGAGGTTAAAAGGTTATAATCAATTGAGATCCATTACTATACAGGTTCAACGGTTCAAGGTTCAATGGTTCAAAGGTTTTAACCCCTTAACCGTGAACGTTGAACCGCTTAACCCAGGTTACAATAAGGTGATTTTAAAACATGAAAAAGAAACTAAGTCCGGATGAAATGGTAAAGAAGCTATTGGCCGGTGATCGCCGGGCGGCTGCTCGACTAATCACGCTTGTGGAAGATGAAATGGATGAACAACATGAAGTGATGAGACAGATCTATCCGCACACAGGTAAGGCCATGATTCTGGGTATTACAGGTGCAGGAGGGGCAGGGAAGAGCACCCTGACTGACCATATAATTCACAAATTCCGTGAACAGGGCAAGAAGGTTGGTGTAGTTGTCGTGGACCCGAGCAGTCCTTTTTCGGGAGGTGCCTTTTTAGGGGACCGTATCCGCCTTCAGAGCCATTCACAGGATGATGGTGTTTATATCCGCAGCCTGGCATCCAGGGGCTATCTCGGCGGGTTGTCACGTGCCACGCATGATGTGATTCGCATCATAGAGGCCATGGGAATGCAGATAGTAATTGTGGAAACCTTGGGCGCGGGCCAGGACGAGATTGACATAATCCATATTGCCCACACATGTCTCTTGGTGCTTACGCCCGGGATGGGAGATGATATTCAGGCTATGAAGGCGGGGATCATGGAAATCGCGGACATAATTGCGCTCAACAAGGCGGATCTGGACGGGGCAAATAGCTGCATACGGCATTTGCAGGGCGTATTGTCGGTTGCGAGTTTTATGGAAGGAGAATGGATCCCGAAGGTTATTCCTACAGTATCGGTTGCCGGCAAGCCGGAAGACCTTCGGGGCATCGATGAATTAGCGGACGCCATAACAGAACACCAGGCATTCCTGCGAAAGAGCAGGGCTATCGATAAGGTCAAATACGATAGGGTAGAACTCGAATTAGGGCTTATCTTCAAGGATGAACTGGAAAAACTTATCTTCAAGGGTCTTAAGGGAACAGGCAAGAAAAAAGAATACATTGAAAGCATTATTAACAGGAAGAACGATCCCTATTCAGTGGTCGAAGAGGTACTTAATACCTATCTGGTCCAAGGGGAATGACGTAAAATGAATACACGGAAAAACAAAAATAAAGATGGGGGTAAGGAGACTCCTATTCCGGGACGGGGTCCTTTTAAAAATCTTTCCGGCTTCAAGATTAAAGCCGTGTATGGTCCTGAAGATATTTCGCAGTTCGATCCCGAGACTGATTTAGGTTTACCCGGTGAATATCCCTTTACCAGGGGGATCCACAAAACAATGTATCGTGAAAGACTCTGGACCATTCGGCAATTAGGCTCTCTGGATTCGCCTTCAAAGGCCAGCCAAAGGATCAAGAAGCTTCTTCAGATGGGGGCAACAGGTATCAGCCTTTGTCTTGATATGCCTACGATCATGGGAAGAGACTCGGATGATCCCTTAGCCGAAGGAGAAGTGGGAAGCTGTGGCGGGGTATCCATAGATTCTTTGGAAGATATGCGCAATCTTATGGAAGGGGTCCCACTCGATGAAATCAGTATCAATTTTGTTTCCAATTCCCAGTCTTCAGTTATTTTAGCCATGTTTGCGGCGGTCGCCCAAGAGCGCGGAGTCCCCCTTGAAAAACTGACCGGGACCATGCAAAATGACATACTCAAAGAATACCAGGCACAGAAGTCATATTATTTCCCTCCACGGCCTTCCATGCGCCTTACAATGGATACTCTAACTTTTTGCAATGAACATATGCCACGTTTCAATCCCATCAGCATCAGCGGGTATCATCTGGCCTCTGCCGGGGCTACCCCTGTCCAGGAATTGGCCTTTACATTAGCAAATGGATTTACGTATGTGGAGGAAGGAATAAAGGTAGGCCTGCCCGTAGACAGCTTTGCTCCCCGTCTTTCTTTTTTCTTTAAGGTTCATAATGATTTTTTTGAAAATATTGCCAAATATCGCGCTGCGCGAAGGATCTGGGCAAAAACCATGCATGAAAAGTATGAGGCCAAAGATCCTCGTTCATGGCTATTCAGAGTTCACACCCAGACCTCGGGGTCTTCACTTACGGGCCAGCAACCGGAGAACAACATTATCAGAGTAGCTATTCAGGCCCTTTCCGCTGTGCTGGGTGGGAGCCAGTCGCTGCACACAAATTCCTTTGATGAGGCATTATCCATCCCCACACCGAGATCCGAAAAACTGGCCCTGAGGACCCAGCAGATTATTGCTCATGAAAGCGGTGTCACAAACACCGTAGACCCCTTAGCAGGGTCCTATTATGTTGAGACATTGACGAACCGGATGGAAGAGGAATGCGAAAAATATTTCAAGGAGATAGAAGGTCTTGGCGGGGTGATTTCGGCCATAGAAAAGGGCTATTATGCCAAGGCAATTGCTGACTCGTCTTTCAGTTTTCAAAGGGAGATAGAAAATGGAAAAAGGATTGTCGTTGGCCTGAATGAGTTTGTGGAGCAGGAAGAAATGGATGTTGAATTGTACGAACCCGATCCCGAATTTGAGAGAGATAAGGTAATCGGCCTTACGGATTTTAAAAGAAAAAGAGATCACAATTTAGTCAATGCCTGCCTCAATGAAGTTAGAGAAGTCAGCCAGGGTTCGGACAATATAATGCCGTCTCTAATCAAGGCAGTAAAGGCCCAAGTCACATTGGGCGAGATAATCGGTGTGATGAGGGAAGTTTTCGGTGAATTTCGGGAGGAGTCAGTATATTAGCCGGAGTTTGAGGGGACAGTATGAAATGAGCAAGAAAAGGACGATGAGAATATTGATAGCCAAACCTGGTCTCGATGGCCATGACAGGGGGGCAAAGGTGGTGGCAAGGGCCTTAACTAATGCCGGCATGGAGGTTATCTATGCCGGGTTGCACCAGACCCCTGTTCAGATCGTTAATGCGGCAATTGATGAAGACGTTGATGCCATAGGGTTAAGCATCCTCTCCGGAGCCCACAAGACCATATTCCCGAAGATCATGACCATGTTAGAAGAAAAGGGAATTTCGGATATAATGGTTTTTGGAGGAGGAACAATCCCTAAAAAAGACCGGGGAGAATTGAAGTCATTGGGGGTTGGGGAAATCTTTTCAACTGGAACTGATACCCGGGACATTATCGATTATTTGAAAAAGTCTTTAGAGAGGTAGAAAAATGTCGGAACTATTTAAAAAAGAGGCCATTGAGGAGATAAACCGGAAAAACGAGGCGTGGGAAGAAGAGGTTTACGGCCCCGGGAATGAACCGGAAAAAGTTTTTGAGACCCTTTCCGGTGTTCCTGTTGAGCCGCTTTACACCCCAGCACATACTGCCCATATGGATTATCTTAATGACCTGGGTTTTCCCGGCCGGGAACCTTATGTTCGTGGGGTTCATCCAACCATGTACCGGGGGCGCACCTGGACAATAAGGCAGTTGGCCGGTTTTGGCCCTCCTGAAGAGACGAACAAGAGGTATAAATTTCTCCTCAAAGAAGGGGCCACAGGTATAAACGGGGTCTTTGATTATCCTACACTTCGAGGATTTGATTCCACGGATCCTTATGCGCGGGCTGATGCGGGACGTGGCGGGGTAGCAATTGATACGCTTGAGGACATGAGTATCCTTTTTGACGGCATACCCATCGACAAAGTGAGCAGTTCCTTAGTAACCTGCCAGCCTATCTGCAATATCTCTGTCCAGTCCATGTATTTTGCCAATGCCGGGATAAGGGGTATTCCGCTAAATATGCTGACCGGCACCAGTCAAAATGATTTTTTAATGGAAACCGCCATCACCGTTGCACCCGAACTCCTGCCCCCGAAGTTTTCTTTTAAACTGAGTTGTGATGCAATTGAATTCTGCACAAAACATGTCCCTCGCTGGAACCCGATAAGTTTTGCAGGCTATAACTACCGGGAGGCCGGGTGTACGGCGGACCAGGAGATCGCTTTTGTCATTGCCAATGCAATCGCTTGTTCCGAGGAGCTAATCCGTCGAGGCCTCGACATAGACGATTTTGCCCCGCGACTCAGTTTTTTCTTATCCTCTCACAATGATTTTTTTGAGGAGATTGCCAAATACCGGGCCGCCAGAAGAGTCTGGTTTCGCATAATGAAGGAACGTTTTAAGGCAAAGAACCCGCGTTCGTTGACTTTCAGATTTCATGTCCAGACCGCGGGAGTTGCATTAACCGCCCAACAGCCTTTGAATAATATCTCGAGGGCGGCCTATCACGCGTTAGCTGCGGTTTTGGGTGGGGCACAGTCTGTCCACGTAGACGGATATGATGAGGCATTGTGTACTCCAACAGAGCTTTCTTCCCTTACCGCCCTCAGAACCAACCAGGTTCTGCAATTAGAAACAAGGGTAACTAACACCATAGATCCATTAGGGGGTTCCTACTTTGTGGAAGCTTTGACCAACAAATTAGAGGAACAAACGTCCGCCCTTTTGGAGAAAATTGACCGGATAGGAGGGATTGTTAAGGCCACAGAAACCGGATGGATACACAAAGAGATATCAAATTCTGCCTATGAATACCAATTGGCAATTGAGTCGGTCAAGATGCCCATTGTTGGGGTTAATTGTTATCGAATGGAGGATGAAGAGCTTCCCATACAGCTTTTTGAAGTACCGGAGACCCTTCAAATTCAGGAACAGAAGCTCAAAAAAATCAAAAATGAACGGAATGGGGGCAAAGTTCAGGAAGCACTGGATGCCGTTGCCCGCTGCTGTGATGAAGACGGAAATCTTATGGAGGTCCTTGTGGAGGGTGTAAAGGCCCGCATTACAGAAGGGGAGATTTCAAATACTCTTAAAGGGGTTTATGGCACCTGGAATCCTCCGCTTTTCTAGTTTGTTTTTGTGATTATTAAAAGGGGTGAACTCGTAAAAAGTCTCTCCCACTTGTCATTTCGAGCGAAGCGAGAAATCTTTGACGTGTAACGAATTGAAAATATAAGATTTCTCTCCCGCCGCTGGCGGAATCGAAATGACAGATTCATTAATTAGTGTCTGAACGAAAACCCCGCTATTTCCTCCCCCTCGACGGGGGAGGGTTAGGGTGGGGGTGTTAAGGCATTGATATATAAAAAGAATTAATTTTCATATCCCCCTCCCCCAACCCCTCCCACCAGGGGAGGGGAGTTTTCGGTCAGGCACTAACTGATGGTTATTGATATTTATCGAGAAAGAAGGAACTTATGAAGAAAAATATCAGGGTAGTGATAGCGCGTCTCGGTATGGATGCCCATTGGAGAGGCAGCATCGTAGTGGCGCGCGCCTTGCGCGATGCAGGGATGGAAGTAATTTATTTAGGCAACCAGATGCCTGAAACCATTGTAGAAACAGCTATAGATGAAGATGTGGATGTGATCGGTCTGAGCACCCTTTCCGGAAATCATATGGTGCTGGCGCCTGAGGTAGTTCGTGTTCTCAGAGAAAAAGGAGTGGATGAAGCCAAAGTGATTCTTGGGGGAACCATACCTCCGGATGATATCCCAAGACTCAAAGAGGCAGGCATCGCAGAGGTCTTTGGGCCAGGGACACCTTTGAAAAAGATCATAGACTTTGTATCAGGGTCAATCTAAGTCAAGAATACCCAGGCAATCATTAGCAGTGTGCCACGACAACTATTATTTCACAGATGCGACAAATATGAAAACTCCACATGATGGTCCCCGAACAAGGATAGCGAATCTTCAATATACCATGAAGGATGCTGATATTGATGCCGTCCTGTTCAGCTATTCCAGGTCTACCCTCTACTATGCGGGAACCACTCAACCGTCGGTCTTGATCATCACCCCGGAAGACTACCATTTGGCAGTCTTCCGGGGTCTCGACTGGGTGCTTAAAGAGACATGGCTTGACACTGATAATATCAGTTCGGGTGGTGGGTACGGAGATATCAAGGAGAGATTGAAGAGTTGGAAGATCGAGCAGGGCAGCCTGGGTTTGGAGCTGGATATCCTCCCTGCCGGTCAATATCTTCAACTTTTGGAACTCTTTTCTCCATTAGGCATCGTTGACATATCAGAATTGATCTTAGAACAAAGAAAAATCAAGGATGCTGAGGAGATTGAGCATACAAGAGAGGCCTGCCGTATCGTCCATTACGGGCACCAAAGAATCCTTGATGTGCTTCGGGAAGGAATGACTGAATTGGAATTGTCCTCGGAAATAGAAGATGCCCATCGCAAAGCAGGACACGAAGGCCTGTATTTTATACGGCAGTTCGACTTTTTTATGGGTCGCGGACCTGTTGCATCCGGTGAAAATTTGTCAAAGATTGCGGGTAAGGTCGGGTCCATCACCGGTGTTGGCCTGAGCCCTTCCATTCCCATGGGCGCTTCAACAAAGGCCATCAAGAAGGGTGAGATGATCGTTGTGGATATCCCAACGCATTATCACGGTTATCATGCTGATCAAAGCAGGACATATGTCCTGGGAGAGCCTACGGATATTTG
>JAFDDR010000130.1 GCA_019310785.1 Deltaproteobacteria bacterium | reverse complement strand
GGCCTTGAGCATAGAAGCCATGCAAAACGGCGTAATACTTCCTACAATCAACCATATACCTGATCCGGAATTCGAGGACATCGACGTGGTCCCCGACAGTGCCAGGAACCAGGCCTATGACATCTTTATTTCCAATGCATTCGGATTCGGCGGGACAAACTGCTGTGTAGTATTCAGAGGGGCATGATATGAGGCCAAAACCTTTCATTCCCGAACCGTTCGGCAAAGATGACCGGTATGTGAGAGACAAGACCGGGGGGCTGGTCTGGCACAGGTGCAGAAGCCGTATCCTTTATGCGGATACCGATCGTTCCCAGATCGTGTATCACGCTAATTATCTCCGCTTTTTTGAATTCGGCAGGGCCTCCCTTATGCGTGACACCGCCTACTCGTATCGCGAGATAGAGGAGGGCGGCTACATATACCCGATTATCGAGGTCGGAGTCAAATACTACACGCCCCTGGGTTATGATGACCCCATCTGGATACACACGCACCCTGCAAAACTCGAAAGGGTCCGCCTCAGGTTCGACTATGTCATCACCCATGAAGAGACCGGCGGGATTATTTGTGCCGGGTTTACCAGGCACTGCGCCATCAATCCATCCGGAACGCCCGTGGCCGTTGATGAAAAGACGCGTCATCTATGGAAGACCTTCCCGAAATAACGGACAGGGTCAGGCTCCCCCTTGAGATCAAGGTCCATCCTTACATGATGGATCACCGGTTTCAGGGAAAAGCTGTCCTTCCCGCGGTGGAAGCAATGCAGCTGTTAGCGGTGTCCACCCGGACACGCCTGCCTGATGTACGCATGGATGCCGTTATGGATGCGGGATTCGCCAAATTCCTGTATCTTGAGCCGGGCGTTGGACCGGTAAAGGCGTTCAACGAAATCGAGATTAATGAAGACGGAACCATAACCTCCAAACTCATAACAAAAAGCAGGTCAAAGAAGGCATCAATAACACGCACCATAGAACATGTAAGCATACATCTTTCAAAACACCTTCAGAAAACCCACCTCCCGCCCCTTGATAAGGTCTTTGCCCTTGAGGGAATATGCCTTGATATTACGGCTGAAAGGCTCTATTCCGGGCTTGTCCCTTTCGGCCCGGCCTATTGCAACGTGAAGGGGTCCGTGACCCTGTCCGGGGAAGGGGCCGTGGCATATGTCTGTGCCCCGGAAAAAGGCGCGGCCGACGAACCCCTTGGATCCCCGTTCCCCCTTGATGCGGCCTTTCACGTTGCCTGCGCCTGGGGACAGCGCTATGCAGGTATAGTCGGGTTTCCCGTGGGCCTTGAAAAACGGTACATATTCAACCGGACGAGCCCGGGAGAGAGCTATGTCGGCAGGGTTATACCCCGGAAGGTCGAGCCCGGCCTCCTTGTCTTTGATATATGGATCTTTGATCAGGACGGTACCTTTTATGAGGCCGCGTTAGGCGTTCAAATGAAAGATGTGAGTTCAGGCCGGATAAGGCCTCCTTCGTGGATTATGGATGGTGCCCGGCATGACAGGCTGCAGCCGTTGAGAAACCGGTGCGAGGCCATTTCCGTAATTGAGCTGAAAACGCTAAAAAGGGCTGCTGAAAAGGCGCTCTCCGGTCCCGAGCTGGAACGTTTCGACAAAATGGGGGACAAACGGAAGAAGGACTATTTAGGCGCCCGGCTCTGCTGCAAGGCCCTTTCAAGAAGGCTGTCAGGGAGAGACATGGATACGCCGGCATCGTCAATCACTACCATTTCTGCCGATCCTGCCCTTCCCTGCTGCCCTTTGACCGACGGCAGGATCAAATTCTCATGCTCGGTCTCCCATGACAGCAGGTTTGCAATTGCAGTCGCCTCCGGGTCCAGGGTGGGTGTTGACGTTGAAGAAATCTCGGAAAGGGTCCTCAAGTCCCGGCGATTCTTCATGAGCGAGGCGGAAAAAATGCTGGTACGGGATTCATCTCTTGGGGAAGTAGAGGCGTCCCTTATGGTCTGGAGTATTAAGGAGGCCGTGTCAAAGGCATTCGGTATCAGCCTTGTCCATGCCTGGGAAAAAGTAGCGGTAAAGGATATCGGCATGAACACGAGTAGTATCCTCATGGAGGGGCTGAATTATACCGCTTTTCACGTTAAGGTGGATGGTCACGTGTTTACTATGGTAAAGAATTAATACCCGAAGGACTGGATTTTGTGATGGGGCATGGACAAGATGAACCTACCTGCATGATTTATTTAGTGCTATCGGCGTAAGTGGCTGCAATATCGGACTACAAAACTGACAAGGTGGATAGAAATCCGGATGACCTAATCATCTAATATCGACCACAGATTGGCATGTACCGATAATCCCGGGCGGAGATTTTGGGTGAGCAGGTCAAAAATGCAGGGCTAAATTTTTTGGACGTGGGGAAGCGGGTAATATTGCGAAATAATCCATAAACCAATTGACTTTATTTGGTTTTTCGCCCATAATTAATGGAAATGTTAACGTCGGTGAAGAATGAAGGGAGGGGTTAATATGCCTTTAGCTGAATCTAAGGGGAAAAAGAGTACAGGTGTTAAATCACGAACTCTAAGCAATGTTCAAATGGAACTTATAAAACTGTATTCTACGGAATTGGAGTACGGTGATTTAATGGAAGTAAAAGAACTTTTGGCTAATCATTTTGCTCATAAAGCAATTAGTGAAGCTGATAATATCTGGAATCAAAAAGAAATGTCAGCAGATACTATGGAAGATTGGCTGAATGAAAACTAATCCAAGGTTTGTTATTGACACGAATGTTCTATTGGTTTCAATCTCCAGTAAATCCAAGTATCATTAGATATTTCAATGATTGATTCATCATCAATTCGAGCTTGCCACTACAACCGATATCCTTTCAGAATATGAGGAGATTCTTTCGGATAAGTATTCCACCACTGTAGCCCAGAACGTCATGCGAACCCTGCTTCTGTTTCCCAACGTGATTCAAACCAATGTATACTACAAATGGAATCTAATACAGAATGACAAGGATGATGATAAATTTGTAGATTGTGCCATAGCATCAAATGCAGATGCAATAATTACCCACGATAAATACTTCAATATTCTTGAAAACATTCCTTTTCCACCCGTAAAGGTCCTTGACATATCTGAATTCAAAGGTCTTTTAAATAAAGGATTGACCTGAATTTCAAATAACCGGACGGATGACTAATCGGAGACTACTGTAGGATGGTATCCTTTCTTGCTGAGGTAGCTGGTTAAAAGCGATTCCTCGATGTTGCTGTTGTGCGGGGGGGGTATAGGAGGCTGTCCGAGAATAGGTTTCTGCTACATCTCCGGTAGTTTTGGGCTTTCCGCCTTGCCCTCGAAATTTTCGCTCGGTCTCGCGACTAAGCCATTCTCGGACAGCCTCCTATGGATGGGCGCCTTATCCCAACCATCATGAAAAACCCCGTAATACCCGCCTAATAAAATTCTTTACCCTTCTCAGATCATGCCCTTAAGTGAATGATTTATTTTTTCTGGACACATTTAATATCCTTAAGATATCATTGGATTTAAGAGGTAACAGTTTATTGACCGTGCCCTACGGCAAGGCAGTATTGGTTTATTTGAGGGTTGTTAGCGAAGGAGCAGGAAAATGAAACGAAATCCAGCCATTGCCATATTAACACTGGCCCTGATTACCTTTTTTATGACCGGAGGACAGGCCGCAGGAGAAGAAATCCCCATAGGCAAGGTTGATACGATCAAAGGGCCGGTAACCGTCACCAGGAGCGACGGAAGGGAGATAACGGCATCAGAAGGAATCGCAATTTTTGCCGGGGACCGGATTGTTACCGGGAAAGGGGGCATGGTATCGTTTTCCTTTGAAAAGGGGCGGCAATTCAGATTGGGTGAGGAGGCCCAGATCTCTGTTGATGAGCTATCCGGCCGTGATTCTGAAGATTCTCAACCTGTTTTGCGGTTGGCGCTGGGATATTTGTGGTCCAGGATACAGAAATTCACCGGAAAAACTCAAAGAACGGTAATACACACACCCACTGCCGTGATTGGTGTCAGAGGCACGGAGTTCGATTCCGTGGTTTCATTAGATGGTACGTCCGTGGTGGCAGTTGATGAGGGGAGTGTGGAGGTGGAGGTGGAAGAGGGGAAGACAATCCTGGACCAGGGCAAAATGACCCGGGTGGAGGTCGGCGTGAAACTGTCTGTCCCGGTTCAGGCAACCCCTAAAGGAAAGAGAGACTGGCAGGCCTGGCGCAGGGAAAGGGTTAAGAGGCTTTTCAAAAATCTTCCCCGAATGGCCCCGAAGTTCCGGGCGCGCTTTGAGAGAGGAACTGACCGGTTTACTGGATTTACAGAAAGGATTCAGGCTTCTTCGGCAAGGCTCAGAACGGCAATGGAAAAAGTTAGACAGGCTAAACTGGAGAGAAACCGGAAAAAATTCCGCGCATCGGTGCAATGGCTGAAAATGCAGGCAAAAAATTTTAAAACAATGGCAGCTAAATTCCGACATGGGTTAAACCGGGTTCGTGTGATGGGCAGGCTTTCTCATCGAATCGAGAAGTTTGTTGCCCGGAATAAAGAACGCTTCAGTGCCGGTGAACTTGCCGCGATTGAATCAAATCTCGCCGTTATCGCCCGCAAGCGTCAGAGTTTGAGAAATGTGGCTCGGCAGACGGTTTCAGATATAAGAAGGACTTTTAGAGAACTAAAAGCGTTTAGAGAAGAAATAAGAAGGGGGAGAAGTTGACCCCCCTGCAATTTATGTGGTATTTTGACAGCAAAAAAAGTCGGCGCAGCCTCCGGCCCGGAGGGTGCCCGCCAGGATGACTGATAGTTGTGTTTTTTGTTTCAATGGGAGTGGTATGAAAAGGCTAATTTTGGTTTTTATTATTATGGTTTTGTTTTTGCCCGTGCAGGCTCAATCTGTGCAAGGTCAGGACAAAAATGGGAGCTTACCGGGGGATTCCCAGAACCGAAATCAGAAACTGGATATTGTCCTGGTGCTGGATAACTCCGGGAGTATGAAGAAAAATGACCCTCAATTTTTAGCAAGGGACGTGGTAACGAATTTTCTGATAGAGCTGGGTGAAGGGGTTCGTCTCGGCATGATTATTTTTGATCAGAAGGTCGAGCTTTTAGAGCCACTCATTGATATGACGGATTCCGAAGCCAGGGCCGGGTTTCTGAAAAGCCTTAACAGGGTGAACTATACTGGACAATTTTCCGATAGCCCTGCGGCAATAGAAAGGGCCATTTATGAACTGAAGAACCGGGGCAGAAAGGATGCTCATAAATCAATTGTTTTTCTGACCGACGGCATTGTGGATACGGGGGACAAGAGCAGGGATCACGAAAAGGAAAAATGGCTGAAGCAGGACCTGGCCCAGGACAGCAGGAAGGCAGGAATTCGTATCGCCGGCATTGCATTCGGCAGTAATGCCGATTTCAGTATCATCCAGGCATTGGCCTTCAAGACAGATGGCGAATATTTCAGGGCCAGTAATGTCGAGGAGATTCACCGCGCCGTCAAAAAGATATACGAGGTGATAACCAAACCTCCAAGCAGACCGGCGACGCCGGTCAAAGCTATCACAACGGAGGTTGTAGCCGGCCCAGCCAAAATAAAACCGGTGATGCCCATATCCGCTACTATTGTACCGAAAGTTACTCCTAAGAAAGAATTGCCGCGCGTACAAAACCAAGGTCTCTATTTGGCTGTTTTGCTCGCCGGCATCATAGTTTTGTTAGGTCTTATCATTATTATTATGCTTTTCAGGGGGAGAACCAAACCCTTGATAAAGGACGATGTAGTTGCGGTTTCACATCCCCGGGAAGATTCCTCCATTCCCCAGGCATTGCTGGTTGATGTCAAGAATATCACATCTAAGAAAACCCTGATCCTGGATAAAAGAATGATAAGTATTGGCCGGGGTTCAAACAATGATGTTGCTATTCCGCAGGAGACCGTATCCGGTTTTCATGCTACTATTGAATGTAAGGATGACACCTTTTATATCGAAGACCAGAGGAGCACAAATATGACATATTTGAATGGCGAGGAGATGAAGCCATATTCACCGAGGAGACTGAAAAGCGGTGATGAAATCATCTTTGCTGATTATAGGTTCGTGTTTCTTATCGCCTACCAGACTCCGGCAGGCGAGACTACTCGAGTAGGGTGAACATGAAATTGATACCTCATAGGAATTCCCTTTTGTAGGAGCGGCCTGTCTGCGTGCGCGGACGCACAGGCAGGGGAAATTTTACACTTGAAGGTGGACGAATATGGCCAAATTACTGGTTGATTGCCGGGTAATGAAAGTAGTTGCGCTCCTAACTTTTATTCTCGTTTTCGGCTGCATGTCCTCGAAAAGCGAATGGAACCGGGTCGATAAACCCATGGAGACGGGGAATCCTCTTGCATTAATCGACAAAGCAGACAGACAGATAGGCGAAGCCGACAGCAGGGAAAAGGTCCTGGAGTTGATTAATACCTATGAGGCCGTCCTTAGAATCGATCCGTCTAATTATGAAGCCCTTTGGAGTCTTGGAAGCTACTATTTGCTTGTGGGAATGGGCTACCCCGATAATGCGGATGGAAAAGAATCGTACTATAAAAAGGCCATGAGGTTTTGCGAACGCGCTATGTATACGAACCCTGATTTCAGGGGATTAATCGCCCAGGGCGAAGAACCATGGGAGGCTTGCGGCGCTTTATCAAAAAAGGAAATAGCGGCCATGTATTACTGGTACGCAGCGCACAGCGCCTATTGGACGGAATGCTTAGGCCGCACGGGAAGATTACTTACCCGCAGATTGCCTTCTCGAATTTATAAAATGATGAAAAGGATAGGAGAGGTTGATCCCTCATGGGCGGAAGGACGGGCCTATTATGCTAAGGCCGTGTATTATGCCATGTTGTCGGATTTTTATGGAGGTGATTTGAAAAAGGCGGCATATTTTTTTAGAAGGTGTATCAAAGAAGGACCTGATCGGCTTTCAAGAAGGTGGGGCAGGGCAAAATATTTTTACACGAGAAAGGATAACCGGAAAGGTTTCCAGGAAGATCTGGAATGGATTATTGCCAAGGACCCGAAAACTGCCAAAGGCACGTATCCCTGGAATGTCTATTACCAGAGAGATGCCAAAGAGATGTTAACTAAAATAGAAAATTATTTTTGACCGTTCTTATCCTGCTAATTCATCAGGGAGATAATCTGAGGGCTGCTGATGGATCCCTGTTCAAACAGAATAGCACCTATGGGCCTGTGCGTATATGTCCCCAGATCTTCCAATACCTGGATCTTTATCGCGTTAAGGAGTTGTTCTACCGTGACAAATCCTTTTTCTACGGCCTTGGTTCCAAAACGCTTTTTGAAATTTTTCGTTACCATAGCTGCCTCCTGTTTTCTATTTCGTGTTAGAAAACCACGTCCTCTGGGCATTGTCAGAGATAATGGCTCTACCTTGGAGTTTTGTGTCTAAAAATACAAATTCCAAGCACCAAATTCCAAATAAATCTCAAGCTCCAATATTCAATGACCAAAACCTTCCAGGACAAGACATCGTTTGGATTTTCGAATTTTGGTCATTGGCATTTTTTTGATATTTGGAATTTGATATTTGAAATTTCAATAAGTCCATGAAATTCCAAGGAAACAAATCCCTTATGGGGATAACCAAAGCCTCGTCCTCTGGGCCTAGATTCTTTACCCTGTGGTTTAGGCTAACCCTCCCCAAGGATAGCAGGGTATCCGGGGAGGGTGTGAAAAGGGATTTAAGGGCCATTTATGGCCGGCATTAGAGTTATTATCGGAAAAGAACTCGAAGAACTTGAGGCTTCTTTTCAATATGCGGCCAGGGATATGGGATTACGCTAAAAAAACATTGACTGTATATGCTTGAGGTTGATCCAACGAGAATTAATTAATTTTGACAGAATCTGTATAATAATACTATATTAAATTTGACCTGTTATAGAAATCCGAAGATGTCAGGGAGCATGGTATGAGCGATAAAAAATATCGTGTGATCTTTAAAGGGGATGTGGCTGCCGGTGTGCAAGTTGACGAAGTAAAGCAAAAACTTGCCGCAATCTTTAAGACTGATATCGCAAAAATAGATAGATTGTTTACAGGAGAGCGGAAGGTAGTTAAAAAAGGCACGGACCTCGAAACCTGTGAAAAGGCCAGGAAGGCGTTTGAGAGGGCCGGGGCCATATGTTTCATAGAACCGGAACAGGAGCCTGAGCTCGAAATACCTGAAAACAAAATTCCGGAAAACCCCGATATCAAGCCCCCTCCATTACCCCCGGGAGGGAGAGCGGTTGTTAGGCAGGAGCAAGGCGTAAACAAGGTAGCTTTAGTTTTGCTCACATTTTTCTTAGGCGGGATCGGCGCCCATAAATTCTATCTTGGAAAGTACGTGCAGGGCGTTATCTATTTCCTTTTCTCCTGGACGTTGATACCGAGTATCGTTGCATTTATTGAATTCATAATCTATGCGTGTACAAGTGACGAAAGGCTTCAGGAAAAATACACGGCAAAGGGACCAATAGCCGTAATCATAATCGCGGTATGCGCGGGCTTCTTCTTCATGATAGCGATAATCGGAATATTGGCGGCAATTGCGATCCCCCA
>JAFDDR010000012.1 GCA_019310785.1 Deltaproteobacteria bacterium | reverse complement strand
GGTATTATGGTTCTGATAAAAATCAAATCACTGTTATCGCGATCACTCCACATCCATAAACCAAGTGGGTCTTGAATCTCCTTTGCCCGCATAACGTGACAAATTCATTGAATGTCTTTCCCCTTAAGGATCAGTTTTCAGTCAAAACGAACAGAAACTGAACGTTTACATCCTTTCGATAGCATTCCAAATGATTTGCTGAGTTCCCGAATCATCTCAAAACCTAAATTGTGCCTTTGTAATATAATTCGTCTGTCCTCTTTTGTATCTCTGCAGTGGGATTTTCAACGGAAAAGAGAGAGGCTATTGCGCGTGAGAACTGGTACTATTTGATCGATTGATTTTCTTACCATTTTACCAGTCCCCTTCATGTTAGATGAAAAATTGTGGGAACTAAAAAAATTTCCCCGGCCGTTGGCCGTGCGCTTGAAACACTTGATACTCAGCCATCACGGCCAGTACGAATTCGGGTCCCCCAAGAGACTGAAATTCTTAGAGGCTTTTGCCCTCAATTTGATCGATGATTTAGACCCAAAAATAAACGGCCTGGGCCGCTTTATGGAAAAGGACAGGCAGGAGGGGGTCTGGACGGATTTTAATCGTTTGTTTGAGCGTTACTTCCTGAAAGGGGAGATCCTGCCGGTTGAAGAAAAATCAGATGAGGAAAACATAAAAGACGTGAAACAAGGGAGCCTGTTTTCGCCTGATGCATAAACCTTGAGATTGCAAACCCACACCGGTAAAAATCCCGCCACGGCTGAGAAATTGGGGAAATAGTCACAGGCAAATGACTTAAAAGATATAGACAGGTTTCGGTATCGAACAAAATATTTTACTGACAGCAATATTATAGGGAGTAAGGAGTTTGTATCGGATCTGTGCAACCACTTCAAAGACTATTTTTCATCGAAACACAAGAAAAGCCAAAGGCCGTTCAGAGATTGGAGGGGATCTTTTCCCTAAAACGACTTTCTGAGAACATATGACCAAAACATAGGAATCGAATTCCTTTCAACATAGCTGGACCAGTTAATATTTGCAGACGCCCATGTCTTGATTCTCTGCAACCCATTTTCTATTCAAAAAATTTCTCTTTCCGTTAAGAATCAGCTTCCTGCCCAAAAAAAATAAAGTCAGATCGTACTAATTCCCTTCAATATCGTCTTCCATTGATTCATTGAAGCATATCAAGGGATAATTCGCCTGGTACCATTATCCTAATTAGGCGCAAGGCGTGAGTTACTATATGTTGTGGCTGCAAAAACTTTCACCGTGACTTTACAGTCTTGACCACACTTGAGGGACATAAGGCATATCTCAAGGTTTGGTTGTGCCTGATTCTTTCGGATATACTGAACAAAGCAAAAAATGTCCTCAATCTGACAGACGGAATCATATCTCAGGTTCACTCAATCTACCCGAATTGATAATATCACAGGGTTTTAGGTTGCTAAAATCTTTGACTTCTGGTAAGATAAAGTGGATTAGAATGAGGCTGGGATTGTTTCGCATACAAAGCAACCTCTTCTATCGAGGCCCTTGTAATATACCAGTACCCGGTAGCGTCGTAATCAGAGTATTATGTTTCTGAATCCCTATGATTGTGGGGCTCTGACCATGCCGATACTCTGAAAATTGTACATACTTGGTGCTCTACTTATTCTTTTAACAATAGAATTGAATAGCTTCCTTTTGATTATTGAAAACTTACGTGCATAGTGTGTTCCAAAACCTAACCATCCTTGGAGAGCCTCATAATGAAAGGAAAACGATATATCTCCGATTTGACAGAGGAGAGTTGCCAGCAATTGCTGTCTTTGGCTTCGGTTTTTGAAGAGAGCTTTTCCATAGACTGGCTAATAGAGGTAGCAGAAAGGAAGCCGTCAGAGGTCCTGTCGGTCTTAGAGGAAGGTGTGCGGGAAGGCATACTGATCAGGAAGAAATCCAGCTTCTTTTCGTTTTCGAGCCCAGTGCTACGGAGAAAGTGGCAGGATTACCTGTCACAGGAAGAAAGAAGCCATTTTCTCGAAAAGGTAGCCAATTACCTTGTTTTGAACTTAGAGGACAGAGAAGGAAAAGCCAAACTGTTGGCGCCATACTTACTTCAGTCTGGCAGTGACATACAGAACTGTTGTTGGCTTATGACTGCAGGAGATGAATACACTAAAAGTGCCTGCAAAACAGAGTCTCTAAAATGCTACAAGAAAGTCACTGATGACCTGGGCAGCAAAACTTCGAGTGAAGCGGATTTTCTCTTTTCGGAAGCCGTGGTAAAATATTCCAAGGTTTCTTCTGCCATCCCTGTTTCGGTCCTAAAAGAAGGTATAGAAAGGGCAAAAAGACGACAGATGTATAGTTCTCTCTCCATCTTGGAAATGCAGCTTGCTAAGTACAAATGGCTTCAATCTAAATATCTGAGTGCCCTGAAGTGGTTTGAAAAAGGGTGGGCGAGGGCGAATAAGCTGAATGATCCAAACCTGATGCGTTCGGCCACAACCTTCAGCACTTTCTTTCTTTACTGGCAAGGGAGATTTCGGGAGGCAATCGGCACATATGAGGCGTCTGTGGCCGATGTGGACAAATACCCTGAAGGGCGGTTCCCTCTATTGGCTGAGCTAATGATAGGGCATTGTTACGCGCTTACAGGCCAAATAACTCAAGGCCTCGGAATGATAAATTCAATCCACACATACTGTAGTGAGAAGAAAGATAGGCATTTGGCAGGGTATGCTGGGATTACAATGGGTGCGGTTTTGTTGGACATCCAGCGAATCTCGGATGCCACACAGCATTTAGAATCCTGTGTTTCAGAAGCGATCAAGACCCAAAATGAATGGGTATATACGATTGGAAATCTGCTGCTGGCGTTTTCATATTATAAAGATGGATCTGTTGGCCGATGTACAGATAAAGTTCAGGAGTTTGTTAAACACAGTAAAGAAGCGCGGATAATGGTTCGGCCTTATCCATATTTGATCAAGCTTTGCTGGGCCATAAAAGAGGGCATTTTACCCAAAATATCAGATCTTTCACTCGAACATGAAATTGATAAGACAATGAAGGCAAAGAATATCTTCATGAAGGGCGTTGCTTGCAGATATAAGGCACTTCTTGAAGAAAGGCAAGGGGCGGATAAAAAACGCATTATTAGGTCCTTGATGTCGTCTGTAAAGTTTCTAGAGCAATCAGGGAACCAATTTGAACTGGCAAGGACATATCTTCATCTTGCCCAACAACATATGGCTCTTCAAAAGAAGAAGGCAAAAGTCATGGAGGAAAAAGCCAAAGAAATTATGCTCTCTGCCAAGAAGGCATACCTGCCTGATGACCTCAAATCTCTTGTCAAGGATCGGAAAACGGAAAATCTGGACAATGGCATATTTGAGTTGGTACAGGACCTAGTGACAGTACGAAATGATAGTGAATTTCTCAAGCATATTGTTTCAGAAGGAAATCGAGCTCTTGGGGCGGAGAGGGGTGCCGTATTTGTCTTGAATAGAGATAAGGATTCCGAGCGATTTCAGCTCAAATCCTCCAAGAACTTGACTGATTCCGAGATTGGCCATCCCAGCTTCCATTCTTCATGGAAAGTGATTGGAGAGGTGGCAGATAGACGCAGTGGCCGTATTATTGGCGTGAATTATTCGGAAGCTTCGAGTCATGGATCTGGCAGAAGCATCCTTTCACGCATCTGTGCGCCGATTATGATGAGGGACAAAGTCATTGGAGTATTATACCATGACAATCGTCTCCTAAGTCATGCTTTTAGCGAATCAGACCTAAATATCCTGAGCTTTTTTGCCGCCCTTGCTGCGGTTGCTCTTAATAATTTGGCCGCCCATCGCGAGATCGAACAGCTGACTAAATTGAAGTTGGTGAGGCCGGAATATCTTGGACAAGAAAGTGTTCAGATCCCCAGTTATGACGAAATAATTGGTAAAAGTGGTGCCATTATAGCTGTACTTTCGAGAATTGAGCTGGTAGCCGGTGGAGACACAACTGTTCTGATAACCGGCGAGACTGGCACGGGTAAGGAACTGGTGGCCAGGGCGATTCATAAAAGAAGCCGTCGTAATGATAAACCTTTCGTCACGGTTGATTGCAGTGCTCTGGATTTTAATTTGATTTCCAGTGAATTATTTGGACACGAAAAGGGGGCGTTTACAGGTGCCGTTCAGAGACGTATAGGACGCTTTGAATTGGCTAACCAAGGAACACTTTTTCTGGACGAGATTGGTGAACTACCATTAAATGTCCAAGCGCGTTTACTGAGGGTCCTTCAAACAAGGGAATTTGAACGGTTGGGCGGAAATCAAGTCCTTACAACGGATTGCCGTCTTGTTGCGGCTACAAATCGAAATCTTGAAGAGTCGGTGGCAAAGAAGACATTCAGGGAAGACCTATATTATCGAATGAAGGTTTTTCCTATTCATATTCCGCCGCTACGAGAGAGAACCGGAGATATTCCATTATTGGTGCATCATTTTCTTAGGGTCTATAGAACGAAGAATCCTGGCATGTCCTTTGGTAAGATCCCGCCCCGGGAGATGCAGAAGCTACAAAAATATCATTGGCCTGGAAATGTTCGAGAGCTTGAAAATGTTGTTCAGAGGGCGGTTATATCGAATGGCTGTTCACGTTTCAGTCTGCCGGAATTACATACTGAGAACCAGATGATTCCAGGCAAAAAGACGTTGACCAGCCTAAGCGAAAACGAACGACAACATATTTTACGTGCCTTAGAAGAAACCGGATGGAAGGTCCGAGGCCTGGGAGGCAGTGCCGGACTATTAGAGATACATCCCTCAACCTTGGAATACAAAATGAAGAAGCTCAATATCAAACGTCCTCCCCATATTCCCGTAAAAAGGAGTGCGAAAACATACTGAAAGAGAGGATGGTTTGTCTCTCCAGTTCTCATTATCAACCCCTTGGCTTTAGGGCCGTCTACTGCGTTACATACACCGGCACATATCCACCAATATGCACGGTTGGATGTGCTTTGTATACGAACCAAAATACGACGCAATCTCGCGCAATTATTTTTTTGCCGAGGCCCTTATTGCGCGTAATATCAAACAACATATTTATGCTGAACAGATCGAATCTCTTGGGGTCGCTCGGGCATAGAGCGCAGGTTTAATAAAAAGAAATTAGAGGTTAACCTGCTGAACCTCCTCCGTCAACCATATAAACGCCCCCGGTGCAGAACCGACTTTCATCACTGGCGAGAAATAGCATTAGCAGAGCCACCTCGTTCGGCGTGCCATAGCGTCTCATGGGAATTGTTTTCAGAATGGTTTCTTTGCTCTCTTGGGCCGAAGCATGAATCATCTGTTCTTCGAGCGCCCGTATCATTCTGGTGTCGATCTGACCGGGGTTAACGGTATTTACTCGGATTCCGATCTGGGCGCACTCAAGGGCTGCAGTGCGCATCATTCCGATTACAGCGTGTTTACTTGTAATGTATGGTGACAGCCCACCGGCACCCTTGATGCCTCCTAAAGAGGAAGTGATAATGATGCTGCCGCCCCCTCGCCGCTCTATTTCGGGGATTACGAACTTCAGGCCTAACCAAACGCCGCGGACATTGATGGCCATGACCTTATCAAATAAGTGAATGGGGTATTTAGGTATTCTCCTGGTTGTACCTTCGATGCCGGCGTTACTTACAAAGATATCGATACCAGCGTAACGATCTATAGCCGTGCGGACATATCTCCGTGTGTCGTCTGCATTGCTGACATCTGAAAGTATATAGCTTACTGAAGCATTTCCGATGACGCGCAATGCCTTTTCACAGGCTTCTTCATTAACGTCCACTATCAACACATTCGCACCTTCACCGACAAAAAGCCTGGCGGCAGCCAGTCCAATGCCAGCGGCCCCCCCTGTAATGACGGCCACTTTTCCTTCAAGTCTTAACATACAGTGTCCCCTTACGTAACCCTACCTATGAATAATGCCTCTCCACCAACTAAAGACAACGATTGTTGACATCACCCCATCAAAATCGTCGGAAAGTGTACACCGTGCCAATCCAGATGTTCCGCAATGCTCAAGAGGAAACCGATTTGTGGTGAGTTCCCCATAGCGCAGGTCCGACTTGACTAAAAATCTGGTGGATGACGAGGTTTGTGCCCCATCCGGACAAGCATGGTATGAATATCACGGTGACCGACACTGCACTGACACGCAATTTAAATGCCATTTTTCAGTCAAGTGCGTCTGCCATTGTTCGGTGGTCTCCTTTCCGCAGCAGGATAGCATGATACTTTCATTCGATTAAGGGCCAGCCCTCCAGGGGTCACAACAAAGCATGAAAGCGCAGATGGGGGACAATTTTAACGTGATTAGTTGAAATCGTTAACCTCAGACTTCATGCGCTTTCATAAAATATAATCAATAAGATAGGCGCCATAGACCCCGTTGTTACAAAAAGTAGATGCGTTTCCTGAAAAAAAACCTGCTGTTGTCCGGCTGTTAGGGGGATCAAGCCACCCGGCTGCTGCTGCGCGCCGCTGAAGTTCACATTTTTTATGTCATGTGACGGTATCAATGATGGAGTCTGGTATTTGTATGGCAGAATATTTTACCCATTCGGGTAAAGGCTAATGCAATATCCGGGGTGATGAATTCTGTCGCACAATTATCTGGGTCTAAAACACAGTATGTTGTGCGAATATTCACACCAAATAAAACTCTGGAAGTGCGTAACTAATTGTCATATTGCGCTATTTGGAGGCTATTTAAAGAGTGGCACAAATTTAGCAACATGTCATCCTTAAACATACTATGAAAAAAATTGATCATCCCTGGCGCTGCATTATTTCTGAAGATCAGGCTTATTGAGTGTCAATATGCTGTAGCAGTTTCGGCGTGTTTTTTAGTTCGGGACTTATATGGTTTCGTTTACAAGTAATCTATGCTTTTTTAGAGACTTCGCCCGGAAAAAGTGGCCTCTTAGGGAAGTCAAAAATTCAGTTCGTTTGTCTTACAACATGTTGGTTAGTTAAGAGGCCCTAAATACCAAATTATAATCTAATTCTTTCCGGCGCAATCAAGAAGGTTCAATTCTCAATCCAGGAGGCATTATAAAATTGTTTTTTTTAGGAAAAAATATATTTAAAGGGGTATAAACATGAGAACGCCCGAGGAATATTGCTCAAGCCTAAACAAGATGAAGAGGAATGTATACATTGGGGGAGATAAGGTTGGCAGAGATGATCCCAGACTCTTGGGAAACCTTAAGGTCATGCAGACGACCTTTCAATTGGCGCAAAACACTGATTGGGAAGGGGTTATAACCGCTGAGTCTTCTATAACAGGTAAAATAATAAATAGATTTACACACCTTGCGCAGAATCCGCTCGACCTCATTAAAAAGCAAAAGATGATCCGTTTAACCGCCACCAGGGTAGGTGGTTGTATTCAGAGATGCATGGGTCAAGATGCTATTGCTGCTCTTTCAGTCGCGACTAAAGAAATGGATGAGAAATTAGATACAGAGTATCATCAGAGATTCATGAGTTATTTGCGTGAGTATCAAGAAAGAGATTGGGCTGGTGCCTGTTGCCAAACTGACAGCAAGGGAGATCGAATTAAGAGGCCTCATGAACAAGAAGATCCGGACGCTTATGTCCATATCGTTGAGGAGAAAAGCGATGGGATTGTTGTGAGTGGGCTAAAAATTTCGATAACAATGGCGGCCGTAGCTGATGAGCTTTTGGTCATTCCAACTCGTGCTCTTACAGAAAAAGATAGATATTATGCGGTGGCATTCGCTATTCCGGCGGACTGGGAGAATGTCCGTCTGATCACTCGTCCTGCAGGGCTGAGAGAGAGGAAAAAATTTAAGTGTCCTTACACGGAAATGGGGGTTTCTGAGTCGGTTGTTGTATTCGATAATGCCTTTATCCCGAAGGAAAGGGTTTTTATGTGCGGCGAATGGAAATTCGGTAGAAGGATTGCCCTGCTGTTTGCCAATTCCCATAGGTTCAGTTATACCGGTTGTAAACCTGCGGTATCAGATGTTTTATGTGGGACTGCTGCCCTGGCAGCGGAAGCAAACAATATTGAGCGAGTTTCTCATGTTACGCAAAAATTATCGGAGATTGTTGGGACAGGAGAATTAGCCTTTGCGGCAGGAATAGCAGCCGCTCTATACGGAGAGAAAACGTCCTCGGGTACGTTCACCCCAAATGAGACATATGCGAACGTTGGTAGAAGGCTAATGGGAGAATTCATCTATCATGAGTTCAACATTTTGACGGAGATAGCGGGCGGTCTATCTGTCACCTTGCCTTTTGAGGATGACTTCCTTCAAGAAGTTACCAAAAAGGATCTTGAAAAATTGATGAAGAGAAATCCTCAAATGTCCTATGAAGACGCTTGCCGCGTCTGGCGATTTGTGGAGAATGTAGCGGCCTCCTCCATGGCCTCTTGGTATCAGATTGCCGGCGTCCATGGTGGAGGATCGCCCATTATGGAAACCATTGCCTTAAATATAGAGACTGATTATGAATCGAAGAAAAATGTTGCAAAATATCTGGCTGGCATTAATGAAGAATTGGATCAATCCAAGCAGTTAAAATCAATGCCTTGCGATTTGAGTTAGTAGGAAGCTGAAGCTGTATTCAGAAACAGACAAGACTGAGGGAGAGGTTGTTTATTATGGGTGAGAGTGTAATCGAATGCGTAAAACAGGACGGGTTCATACAAATTACCTTAAATCGGCCCGAGGCACTGAATGCACTAAACGATAGTTTGCTGGACGAATTGGAAAGTCTATTAAGAAGAATCGAGCATGACGATAAAATTAAAGTCGGCATCATTACTGGTCATGAGAAATTCTTTTGTGTGGGGGCCGATATCAAAAAGCTGAAAGAGGTTTCCGACGCCTTACAAGTCGATCCCTTCTCTACTAAAGTTCAGAGAGTGATCAATCTTTTCGAAGTAATCCCTAAACCATTTATCGCAGCTATTTCCGGCGCAGCGCTTGGAGGCGGTTGTGAAATTGCCCTGGCTTGTGACCTGCGCATCGCATCGGAGGATGCAATTTTTGGACAACCGGAAATAAATATCGGAATTATTCCAGGTGCGGGGGGCACGCAGAGGCTTCCTCGCACTATCGGGTTGACCAAGGCTAAAGAGATGCTTTTCACCGGTGGCATCATTAAGGCGGATGAAGCACTTAGGATTGGCCTTGTGAATAAAGTAGTTCAAGTCGGGCACGTGTTAGAAGAAGCGAAAAAAATGGCGCGTCAGATATCAGAGAAACCGGCAGTGGCTATCAAGATGACCAAGATGTGTCTTACAGAAGGCCTTCAAATGAATTTGTATCAAGCCCTTGCATATGAACTAAAATGCGTGGAATTCCTCTTTGCTACTGAGGACCAGAAAGAGGGAGTCAATGCCTTTATCGAAAAACGAAAGCCGATATTCAAGGGAAGATAATGTAAATGTGCATTCGAAGCGATATTAGCATGGATGTTATAGGGCTCAGTTTGGCAGAATTAGTCAAGGACAATTCAAATGGGACTTCATGATATTACCTTTTACGATATAATAAATCGAAGCGCGACCTGTTTCGGCAAGAAGGATGCTTGGATAGATGTCTCAGATGGTCGTAGTGTGACGTTCAGTCAATATAGGGATATGGTAAATTGTTTAGCAAGCGGTCTTCAGAACCTGGGCCTACGGAAAGGAGACCGGATTGCTGCACTGGGCAAGAATAGTCTTGAGGTCTTTCTGCTTTACGGTGCTTCGGCTGCGTTAGGTACCATCATGTTGCCAGTCAATTGGAGGCTTTCTGACCATGAAGTGTGCTTTAATATCAATGACTGCACGCCTAAGGTTTGTTTTGTGGGCAAGGAGTATCATGAGAAAATCCGAGAACTGTCGGGTAAATTGAAATCCATTGAGAAGTATTATAGCTTCGGAGCGGAGAATAGCATCTTTTATGATTTTTATTCTCTCTTAGACAATGATGGTGGTTTTGTCAGGGAGGATAATTCATCTAACGATGGCTTTGTAATAATTCATACGGCCGCTGTAGGTGGAAAGCCGAAAGGGGCGTTGCTCAGCCATCAGAATGTCTTGTGTGCTAATTTTCATTTAATGATGGCTTTAAAGCTTACGCAGGAAGACGTTCATTTGAACATTCTTCCGCTCTTTCATGCAGGGGGGCTTTTTGCCGTCACATCTAGCTTCCATGCCGGTGCTTTGAATATCAATATGAGGAAGTTCGATGCGGGGGAGGCTACAAGACTTATCGAAAAAAGGAGTGTCTCGGTCATTCATGAATTTACCCCGATACTTGACACAATCCTCGGGGAACATAAAAAGGAGAATATAGATGTCAGCTCGCTCCGGACAGCAATTGGACTGGAGACAGCGGCTTGTATAGAAAAGTACCAAGAAATAACGGGGGGCACGTTCTGCAGTCTTTACGGGCAGACGGAAGTATCAGGCTTCGCAAGCATTGGGCATTATAGTGACAGTCCCGGCTCTGTCGGTAAACCGGTGCCGCTTGCGGAAGTTATACTCGTGGACGGTTATGACCAGCCAGTGCCCACGGGGCTTGTCGGAGAGATAACAGTAAAAGGTCCACTGGTTTTCAAAGGATACTGGAACCGGCCAGCAGATAATCTTCATATGTTCCGAAATGATCGACATCATACCGGGGACTTGGGGCGGTTTGATGAACAAGGTTTTCTCTGGTATGAGGGTCGACTGGCAGAAAAGGAACTCATCAAGCCCGGAGGGGAGAATGTCTATCCCGCTGAGGTAGAAAACATTATTCTTCAGCATCCTGCAATAGATAGAGTGGTCGTTTTTGGTGTACCAGATCCCAAGTGGAAAGAAGCAATTAAGGCAGTGTGTCAGTTGAAAGCCGGAAGATACGTGAGCCCAGAAGCAATTATAGATTTTGTAGGGGAGCGCTTAGCAAGGTTTAAAAAGCCTCAATGTGTTGAGTTTGGTGAAGATTTTCCAATCTTAGAAAATGGTGAGACTGACCGGGGCAGAATAAAGGCCCTCTACGGAGGGTAAGTCTGAATTTTTTGATTCGAAACCCAACATGTTGGGTTTTAAGTTCAATATCTTGGGTCTTTTGATTCGCATTAGAAGCGTTGAGTGCCTTATCTCATTGTTTTGATAAAGTTTTTGACCTTTTAATAAGTTGGCATCTATCTTGCTCAGGATTATGGTGGGTATATGGATAGCGGAGGATGAAAAATGACTGTGGAGTTAGACGACGGGACAAGAATACATGAGAGCAGAATTAGGCTTCAATACACATGGTGGATAGGCCGAACCGGCTCCAATTTCTATGAAGAGATAAGAAAGAACAGGAAGATTTGGGGTATAAAATGTCCATTTTGTAGGGTGGTATATGTCCCTCCAAAAGAGAATTGTCCGAAATGTTTTTCTAAAATGCATGAGTGGGTAGAACTCGGTAATACGGGGACGTTGACAACCTACACGGTGGTTAACTATGCGATACCTGGAATTCAACCGGAAAATCCACCATTTGCTTTGGGCATAATTATTCTCGATAGAGCTAACACGGGTTTGGTGCATCTCCTGGGGGAGATAGATCTAACCAAAATTAGGGTTGGGATGCGTGTGCAGGCTGTTTTCAATGAAAAGCCTCAAGGAGACCTGCTGGATATCAAGTACTTCAAACCGATCTAGTCTCATCAGATCCCGCCCCTTTTTAATTAGGAGGATAGTCTGTGGAAAAGGTAGCCATCATAGGAGTTGCTCAAACGAAATACATGAGGAGAAGTCCTCTCTCACATGATGAAATGGCTTTCGAGGTCACCAATGGGGCTCTGAAAGATGCCGGTCTGACGATGGATATGATTGACAACACAATCACATGTACCAATGATTTTTGGGATGGACGCACTATTTCATGTATGACCATCACGGATGCGACAGGTTCCTCGCGGGTTCCAACCACCAATGTGGAAGGAGATGGAACTTACGGCCTTTTAATGGGCCTTATGCGTATATTGTCGGGCTACCATAATATGACGTTAGTCATTACTCAGAGCAAAGGCTCGGTGGGGATTCCGGGACTTATCACGAATGCTGCCTTTGATCCCATTTATGAGAGAGTTCTCGGCCTTGAGGCCATTAGTTCCTCAGCATTACAGGCCAGGGCATATATGACCCGATATGGCATTACTGAGGAACATTGCGCCAAGGTCTCCGTTAAAAATCACAAGAATGCTAAAAATAATCCGTTTGCACAGATTCCTTTAGACATCACGGTTGATGATGTTCTTAGCTCAAGGATGTTGGCCGATCCTCTGAAACTTCTGGATTGTTCACCTGTTTCAGATGGGGCCTGCGCTGTCATTTTGGCCAGCGAGAGTTTCGCAAAAAGAGCATCCAAAAAGCCTGTATGGGTAAAAGGGGTTGGCCACTGTACGGACACCTACCATCTGGGGGACAGGGATTTATCCGATGTAAGGGCTTTGGAGTCGGCAGCCAGGAAGGCGTATCAGATGGCCGGGATAAGCGATCCCACAGAGGAAATCGATTTGGCAGAAATATACGACGCCTTTTCATACATGGAGCTCATGTGGATGGAGGGATTAGGATTCTGTGGTCGAGGTCAGGCTGGCGATTTAATAGACTCTGGTGCAACGGAACTAAAAGGGGGTTTACCCATTAATCCGTCTGGAGGTGTATTATCAGCCCATCCGGTGCTGGCAGCCGGACTGGCAAGGGTTGCCGAGGTAGTCATTCAACTCCGGAATGAAGCAGGGGATCGGCAGATAGAGGGTGCAAACGTTGCATTGGCTCATGGCATAGAAGGGGCCTGTGCACAGGGCCACTGCGTGTTTGTCCTGGAAAGGGCGTAAAAAGATACTTCATTGACAAAAAATTAGGAGATTTTCTACACCTAACAATATTATTCAACTTTTGCCAGAGTGGAGTTTAAGAATTATGGGAGAACGAGTAGCAATAGTTGGAATGGGCCAAACCCATCATCGGTCAAGAATCCCGGAGTGCAATGGCCAAGAGTTGATCGCAGTAGCGGTCAGAAGAGCCCTCCGAAATGCAGATCTGACAATGAAAGACATTGACGCTGTGGTTATCGGCAACATGGATCACTTCGAATCCATAAACTATGTTGACATGTGGGGGGTGTTAGGATTCGGGGGTTACATGAAACCCGTTCTAAAGGTCACTACGGGAGGCACGACAGGGAGTTCGACCGGCCATGCTGCATTTTACCATGTAGCTTCCGGGTTGTTCGAAGTCGTTTTGGCGATCGGCTGGGAACAAAACTCGGAATCCGACACAACAGCTGCGATCGTCACTCATTGTGAACCGTTCATTGAAAGGGACTTCTACGGCGGAGCCATTGGTGGACTTGCTGCCCAGTACTCAAGCTACATGGATACGTACGGTGCTACTGAAGAGGATGCAGCCCTCGTTTCTGTCAGAGATCGAAATAATGCCGCTATGTACAACCCTTACGCCCACCTTCGCCAGGAAATCACCTTTGAGGAGGTGATGCACTCCCCCTATATATCCTACCCAATAAGATTCATGCATATGTGCCCTAGAAGTGATGGGGCGTGCGCCGTCATATTTGCAGAAAGCAAGAAAGCGAAGAAGATCTGCAGAAAACCGGCCTGGGTGTTGGGTGTAGGTAGCTCTCATAATTTTACATATCTTGGCGATCCTATGGGCGTGCCCGGGCTCAAATCGCTCGAAATTGCATCGACCGGGGCATACAAGATGGCAGGAGTTGATGATCCATTAAAACAAATTGACGTGGCCGAGATGTATTTGCCAGCTGCGACCGCAGGTGTGTCATGGATGGAAGCAATGCGGTTTTGCCCTTCAGGCGGGGGCCCTGACTTCGTTCGAAGCGGTGTAAGTAATATGGACGGGGATCTCCCAATCAATCCATCAGGAGGCGTATTGTCGACGAATTGCATCGGAGCAACGGGTCTAATAAGAATCGGTGAGGCCGCATTACAAGTCATGGGAGAGGCTGAAAAACGACAGATCCCGGATGTAAAGGTAGCCGTTGCCACGGGATTTGGAGGGTGCTTCTGGTCGGACGTGACAATCCTTGGCACCGAACCTTATCTGGATTGAGACTGCTGTTTTGCTCTCTAACAAATGGCCATTTTGGGTAAGGAGATTAGAAAGGAGATGAACATGCCTTTGAAATCAGTTGACGCAGGCCACACTGAGACATTGTATGTCAAACGTGTTGTGGACGTTCCATATAGTTATAACGCGGGTAAATATGTAAGCAGATACCTGAATGAACTAAAAGAACACAAGCGAATAATAGGGTCCAAATGCAGTTCGTGTAAAAAAGTTTTTGTACCCCCCAGGGTATCGTGTTCGCAGTGCTTTCAGGAAAACGAGGAGTTCGTTCAAGTGAGCGATGCTGGCTCAATCACGGCTTTTACTGTGACAACGGTTCCCTACACAGATCCGAACACCGGGGAACCGAAAAAGCTGCCATTCACGGCGGCCTATATAAAGCTTGACGGCGCGGATACAAATATTATGCATTGTATAAATGAAACGGATGGTAAAGTGCTCAAGACCGGCCTACGCGTGAGAGCCGTTTTTAGTGAAAACAGAACAGGCGATCATTTTACAGACATAAAATATTTTGCAGTTATTCGAGATTAAGCCGGTTGTTGCTTTTGAATATGGGGTAGGGCCTTTTTAAAACCCATGGACAAGCCGTCATTACTGCACCGTTTTGCTTCTGGTAAGAGTATAGATCTATTTTTGGGTTGCCTGCCTCAATTGTCCTCAGAGGCTATATGGCACGTTAATATGGATTCAGTGTGAGGTAGTGGAAATGGAATTTCTTTCTGAAGAGCACAAAATTCTACAAACGACCATAAGGAGATTTGCAGAGAATGAAGTTCGCCCCTTAGTGGAAGAATATAGCGAGAAGGAACAGTTCCCGGAAATCGTTTTGCAGCGTTGTTGTGAAATGGGTCTACTGGGTGTTCTTATACCAGAGGAATACGGAGGAACCGGACCAGATCCAGTTGGTGCGTGTATTTTCATGGAGGAGATTAGCCGGGTTGATGGCGGAATAGCAGCAAGCACATTGCATCAGGTTTCATTAGGAATGCCACCCATTCATCTAATGGGGACTGAGGAGCAGAAGAGGCGTTATCTCATTCCCGCACTAAAGGGCGAGATCAAGATATGCTTTGCGCTAACCGAGCCTTCGGGGGGTTGTGATAACCTGGCGATGAGGACGACAGCAAAGAGGGATGGCGAATATTATGTCTTGAATGGATCCAAGATATTTTCAACAAATGGGGGGATCTCTGATTATGTATGCGTTGCCTGCAAGACAAACCCCGAGCTTGGCGCAAAAGGGATAAGTGTCATTATCGTTGACAAAAAAACGCCTGGTTTTGCCGTAGGAAGAAATATCAAAAAGATTTGCTGGCATACTTCCGACACGGTTGAACTGTTTTTCGATAACTGCAGGGTACCGATTGAAAACCTGATTGGGAAAGAAGGCACGGGCTTCAAAGCACTGATGGGTACACTTCATTTAGGAAGGATCATCTGGGCCTTTTATTGTATAGGCATTGCGCAAGGTGCATTCGAGGAAGCAGTTCGCTATGGTAAGCAAAGAGAGGCCTTTGGGAATCCCATACACAAATATCAGGGGATATCGTTCATGCTTGCTGACATGGCCAAAGATGTGGCTGTTGCTCGCGCATATGGATATCACGTGGTGAGGATGTACGAGGCCGGCATGAATTGCGATTACGAGGCCTCTATGCTGAAGCTGTTCGCCTCGGAAATGGCAGATCGAGTGACAACAAAGGCTGTTCAGATTCACGGCGGGTATGGCCTTTGCAGGGAATATCCAGTTTCACGCTTCTTCTGTGACTCCAGGATTGGCCAGATCGGGGAGGGCACGTCTCAAATAATGAGAATTCTTATTGGCAAGAAACTTGGACTTTAGCAAAAATTACAAGGCCACTATTTAAATGAGAGATATTTTGGGGGGTTAAGCTTCATATGAATTGATTCTGTCAAATTTCAATCTTTTCAGAGAGGTTATTAAGATATATGGATGAAAAATCAAATGAAACATTGGTGAAAAAAGTGACTACTCTTTCGGGGATTGACATAAAATCGCTCTACGCAACACAGGATATAGCCGAACTCAAGTACGATGACGATCTTGGGGATCCGGGGGACTTTCCATTCACACGTGGCGTTTATAAAAACATGTACCGAGGCAGACAATGGAACAGGCGCCTGGTTTGTGGTTTTGGGACCTCGGAGGAAACAAATGAGCGTATCAAATTTCTGACAGAGCAAGGACAGACAGCCTTAAATATCGTTTTCGACATGGTTACTCATCATGGTCGTGACTCAGACGATCCTTTGGCTGAAGGGGAGGTCGGTAAAGGGGGTGTTGCCATTGATACGGTAGAAGACATGGAAACCCTTCTTGAAGGTATACCGCTGGACAAGATTTCTTGCTCACTCATAACACTACCTTCCTCTTTAATACTCATGGCCATGTACCTGGCAGTGGCTGAACAAAGGGGCATTCCTCTTTCAAAATTGGCCGGAACAAACCAGAACGATGTTTTTACAACCATGGCAGGAAGTCCGCTCATGGTCATACCGCCTCGACCACAAATGAAGCTCATAGTGGATACGATCGAATTCTGCGCGAACCATGTGCCCCATTGGAATGCGGTGAGTATTTGTGGGTACCATTATCGGGAAGCAGGATGCACCGCTGTCCAGGAAATCGCGTTCACTCACGCTGCAGGAATAGCTTACTGCGAAGCTGCCTTAGAGCGTGGGTTGCGTATTGATGATTTTGCGCCTCGGTTATCATTCTTTTACAACTCACATAACAACTTCTTTGAGGAGGTTTGTAAATTCCGTGCAGCCCGCCGGCTTTGGGCGAGAATCATAAAAGAGAGGTTTTCACCGAAAGACTTGAGGGCCGGCAGGATGAGGTTCCATACGCAAACAGCCGGTTCATCATTAATGGCACAGCAGCCTCTTAATAACATCATACGGACTACGATTCAGGCTATGGCTGCAGTGATGGGTGGTACGCAGTCTTTGCACACGAATTCATACGATGAAGCTTTATCCCTGCCCAAAGAGGAAGCAGCTATGGTAGCCTTACGTACACAACAAATCATAGCTCATGAAAGTGGTGTTCCAGACACAATTGACCCTCTCGCAGGATCCTATTTTGTTGAGTCTCTAACGAATACAATAGAGAAAAAGGCAGCTGAAGAAATTGCCCGTATCGACGAAATGGGGGGGATGCTGGCAGCGGTAGAAAAGAGATACATTCAGGACCAGATCAGGCAGGCTTCTTATGATTTTCAGTCGAAAGTCGAATCTAAAAAAATAGTGATAGTGGGTGTAAACGAGTTCTTCGTGGAGGAAAAGGAGTTGCCTATCCGCCTCCATAAGGTGGACCCTTCGCTCGAAGAGAAACAGAAGGAGAGGCTCCGGCGTGTAAGGAGCAAGCGTGATAACGAGAAGGTCAAAAGGTGTTTGGCCAATCTGGTCAGATCAATTGAGGCGGATGAGAATCTGGTTCGACCGACGATAGAAGCTGTAAAAGCATGTGCTACAATAGGAGAAATAATGGGTTTATTCAAAGAGGAATTCGGTGAGTTTAAGATGTTGTGATATCTTATATTATTAATTTGCAATTCGATTGGATAAAGACATGGAAAAAAAGCTGAAAAGAATACCGAGAATACTGATAGCAAAGCCAGGGTTGGACGGCCACGATCGTGGGGCGCATGTTTTATGCAAATTCCTATCGAGCAAAGGCATGGAGGTGGTATATTCTGGGCTCAATCAAACACCTGAAGCCATTGTTAATACTGCCATGCAGGAGGATGTGGACGCTGTTGGCTTAAGCATTCTATCGGGAGCCCACATGACTTATTTTGTAAGGGTCCAGAGACTTTTTGAAGATCAAAATGAAAAAATTCTCCTGTTGGGGGGGGGAATAATTCCTGAGGAAGACAAATGCGAATTGGCGAGAATGGGCATAAAGGCATTTACTCCTGGAACACCCCTTGAGGAAATATGGACTTTTTTGAAGCCTCGATTATTTGAAGAGGCTGCAACTTAGTCTGCCAATGAAAGGTTCTATCTGTAATGAACTTGTACGAACTAATGAGCTTGAAGGGCAAAGTGGCCGTGGTTACTGGTGGTGGTCGCGGAATTGGGAAATTCATTGCGCAAGGATTGGCAGAAGCTGGTGCTGATATTGTTATAGCATCCAGAAAAGTCGAGAACTGCGAAATGGTTGCAGAAGACTTGAAAAAAAGCGGCGTGCGCTCTCTTCCCCTGCGTTGCGATTTACAGAGCGAAACCGACATAAATGGCCTGATAGATAGGACCATGAGGGCGTTCGGGAAAATTGATATTTTGATCAATAATTCGGGAATAGGCTGGATTGCCCCTACCTTAGATTATCCTATAGACATGTGGGACAGAGTTATAAACGTCAACTTGCGCGCTCCGTGGATCCTAACCCAGAAAACAGCAAGCATCATGAAGAATCTGGGAGGAGGCAAAATAGTATTCATTTCGTCAATCTGGGGCATGCGGGGAATTGGGGAGGAGATACATGCTAATATCGCGTATCACGTCTCCAAGGGGGCAATAAATGCACTTGTTAGGGATCTTGCAGTGAAACTCGCTCCTTATAAGATAAATGTGAATGCAATTGCTCCTGGCCTGTTTGAAACAGATATGACCAAACATTTCGACCGAGATGAAAACAAGGAGATTAGGAACCTTTTTATGAAATGCGTGCCCCTGGATAGGATGGGCCGATCGGACGACATTAAAGCCCTATCTGTCCTTTTGGCATCATCCGCATCAGATTTTATGACCGGTCAAGTCATAGTGCTTGATGGCGGCTCTCTTTGCTCATACATGCCATCAAGGCTTTAATTGCTTGGGGGTCGGGATCTGGGTCGCTATTATATCACGACTCTCTTTATTACACCAAACTACATGTTTTGTCCAGCGAGGATGCCCGGCAACATTTCTGGATATTTATTTTGCATCACGTTGCAAGTTAAACGGCGCTTAGGGCCTAATTGGCACGAATGGTTAGTCTGTAGTTTAGGACAGCGTAAACTTATCATAAAAGGATAGCATTTGATCTGCTATTCGAAAGAAAACACTAGGACTCGGAATGTCTGATCAAAAAAAAGACCCGATTTTGAAAATAAATGATATCAATCTTTCCTTCGGTGGATTACATGTCTTGAAAGATGTTTCCTTTGTTGCTCAAAAAGGGACAATCTGCGCATTAATTGGGCCAAATGGGTCTGGGAAAACCAGTGTTCTCAACTCCATAAATCGTTTCTATCGTGTTGATAGTGGAGAAATTTTTTTTAACAATAAAGACATATCGAAAGCCTCGCCGCAAACCGTTGCAAAGGCCGGTGTCGCTCGAACATTTCAAAACATTGCCTTGTTCAAAGGCATGTCCGTACTGGACAATATTAAGGTGGGGAGACATTTTTTCATGAAGAGCGGCGTGTTCTCAGGTGGCATTTACTTTGGAAAAGCTCGAAGAGAAGAAATGCGAGAGAGGGAGTTTATTGAGAGAGAAATCATAGAAGTACTGAAGTTAGAGTCTATAAGGGATAGCATTGTTGGATCATTGCCGTATGGGAAACAGAAGCTGGTTGAATTTGCTCGGGCGTTGGCTTTACGACCCAAATTGTTGTTGCTCGATGAGCCGAGTGCTGGCATGAATCAGGAGGAAACAGAGGACATTATTCGGTATGTCCTGGACATGAAGCTTCTCTGGTCTCTAAGCATTGTACTGGTAGAGCATAACATGGACGTGGTGATAGATATTTCAGATTCCTGCTGTGTTCTGAATTACGGAAGGGTGATTGCATTTGGGTCACCAGACGATATTCAAAACGATGAGAATGTAATTAAGGCATATATTGGTGAATAGGACACTCTAAAAGCAATTAGGATAATGAAGACATGGAATTCTTGATGAGAGCGGTGGTTGATGGGGTTGTCATTGGCAGTATTTATGCGATTGTGGCTCTCGGCTTTGTATTGATATTTAAATCATCTGGCGTTCTGAATTTCGCTCAGGGCGAGCTATTAGTGGTTGGTGCCTATATTGCGTACCTATTTATTAACGAGCTTGGCCTTGGCCTGGGAGTTTCGTTTCTGATCACATTTGTGATAACGGCCTTACTGGGAATTCTTATCAATTTCTCCCTCTTTTACAAAATGATTGGAGAATCCGTTTTTTCTTTGGTGATGGTCACCGTTGGGCTTTCCTACTTGCTGAAGTGCTGCGTCCAGCTCATTTGGGGAATGCGCAGCAGAGTTTTCCCTCCTCTATTTACCGGTCCGCACATTGATATTATGGACACGGCAATTTCAAGAGATTCGGCCGCTACAGTCATATTTGCGATATTATTCTTGGCTATTTTTGTATGTTTTTTCAACTATACAAAATTCGGTACGGCCATGCGGGCGACGGCCAACGACCAGGTCGCTGCAATAGGTTGCGGTGTTGAAGTGAAAACCATCTTTGCTGCAGCCTGGGCCATTTCGTTCGTTGTGTCCTCTGTAGGCGGAGTAATCATGGCCGGAGTCTATGGGCTAAACAGCAATCTCGCATCAGTCGGGATAAGGGTTTTTCCGGTTGTTATCCTTGGTGGACTCGACAGCGTTGCAGGTGCGGTGGTTGGTGGGTACATCATTGGCCTCGTCGAGTCGTTAAGCCAAGCTTACCTCGGCCAATACTTCTCCACAGACCTTGAGATTATTTCGTTTGTTATCTTGATGGCCATATTGATAGTAAAACCGTATGGTTTGTTCGGTACTGTGAGGATTGAAAGGTTATAGGTTATGCTGAGACCCTGTGGAAATTACAAAAAGAGTTACCCTGAGGACGCGGCTATTTTTCAGACCAGATTTACCAAAGTCTGCATGGCACTTTTTTTCTTGATGTTGATTCTGCTTCCCTTTCTGCTACGACCGTATCAGCTTCATTTCATAAATATGCTCGGAATCTTCGTGCTCGGTGCATTAGGAATGAATATCCTGACAGGGTTTACGGGAGTGATATCTATCGGTCAAGGTGTTTTTGTAGGACTTGGGGCGTATGCTACGGCAATCCTGATGATAAAATTTAAGATGCACTTCTTGTTAGCCTTTCCACTGGGTGCTGTCGTTACTGCCTTTCTTTCACTTATTCCAGGGGTTTCGTGTTTGAGAATCAAAGGAATATACCTTTTGATGCCAACGCTTGCAGCCCATGTAGCATTCAATTTTGTTATCATCGAAACGGCCAGTCTTACCGGTGGGGATATGGGCCTGTCACTTCCGAAATCCTTTGTTACGTCGGTGGAGGGCTTTCACAAATACTATTTCTTTTTGATCTTTTCACTTGTTGTCGTTTTGACACTTTTTGCCAGGAACCTCTTGCGAACTAAAATCGGTAGGATCTTTATTGCAATCCGCGACAACGACCTGGCCGCCGAAGTATTGGGGATCTCAGTCGGAAAATATAGGCTGGTTGCCTTCTGGTTGAGTTCCTTTTATGCAGGTTTGGCAGGTGGCCTGTGGGCAGGCTACGTGGGCGTTGTCAGTGTGGAGCAATTCGGGATAGACCTCTCTATTATGTTCCTGGCGATTATTCTTATCGGGGGTATGGGGAGTGTGATGGGGTCTATTTTAGGGACCGTATTTATGCTCATGATTCCTGAGATACTGTCTGTCCTCGCGATAGCGACAAAAGGGATGCTGGGCACTGGAATGTCACATAGTTTTCAGATAATAAATAATGGAATATTTGGACTTCTCATCATTGTGTTTTTGATCTATGAACCTCTCGGATTAGCAAAAATCTGGTGGAAAATTAGGAGCTACTGGAAGTTATGGCCATTTTCATATACGGGCGTCTAAAGTCATTTCCCCTGAAAGGATTACGGTATAACTCGAGTGAAGGGAGGTGAAAAAGGGAATCCAGTATCGGATGGCGGCGGTTTAGACAACCGGATAGAAGAAGTGGGATCGTTTGAACTCGTCAGAGTCTATTATTGTAAATTGGTTTCTTTGAGAAAATTGCGTTGACCCTACAGGAGGGTCTGTCAGGAGAAGCGGTAACTGTTTTAAATTCAAATTAAGTTCGGGAGGTGTGTTATGAGATCGATTTTAGGAAAGAAAGATGCTTTTGGCATCGTGGTTATTTGTTTTGTAGCACTGTTATTGCTAAGCCCTAATACCGTATTAGGAGAGGAGAAAATCGGGGAAAGTATTAATGTGGGGGGCATTTTTGATATTTCTGGGCCGACGAATCAAATAGGAGCTCCATTTGCCGATGGCGCGGTGGCCTATTTCGAATATCTCAAAAAAACGCAAGGAAATATAAAAGGCATAGCCGTCAATTTACTTACCATTGACTATCAGTACAATCCACAGAAATCGATGGCTGCTCTTTCTCGATTGACCACAAAGGAAAACATTTTAGGCCTCCTGGCTTGGGGGTCGGTAGATGCGCCTTTGATCATTCCTAAGGCTGAGGAAATCAGTCTGGCCGTGGTTTCAGCGGCCGCCCGGGGAAGAAATGTCATCGGGAAGTTCAGTCCTGTTGTCTTTGCCATCGCACCAACTTACACCGACGAATGGGTAGAGGAACTTTTTCTGGTGAACAGGGACGTTTTAAAGCGAAAAATTTTTGATCCTAAGATAGCCATTGTTTATAATGAGCCAGGTAGACCTGGGTCGAAACCGGTCCTGCAACGTAGCAAAATGCTTGGCTACGAAGTTCCCGTTTTTGAGTTTCTGAGTTCTAAGTCAATGAGCGCATCGGCCATTGTGTCGAGGGCAAAAGAAGCCGGTTGCCAATATGTTATGTCACTCACCACGCTCGGACCTCTTACGGTTTTGATGAAAGATGCACAAAGGATTGACTATCACCCTATATTTTTCGGGGATTTTTTCTGCGCCAGCCAGCTTCTGTTTGAGCTTTGTGCAGGGGCTCCCCAGAAAACCTTTGTGACATCTCCAGTCGCACTCATGGATGAAACGGATAATCCTGGCATAAAGAAAATCATTGAATTCACGGGGAACCCCAAACTCCTGAATCAGTTTGTGGCTGGTTGGGTTGGGGCAATGGTTCTGGCTGAGGGGATAGAAAAGTCAAATATCAATCCCGACATGACTATTTCTGAAGCGAGGAAAGCGATTGTCGCAGGCCTTGAATCATTTAAGAACCAACAATTTGATGGGCTTACGCTGCCAATGACCTTTACGAAAACCAACCACATTGGAACGAAACAATTCAAGCTTTATAGTGTAAATTGGGAAACCAAGAAGTTTGTCCCTGTGAAAACAGAATTCTAAGCGGATTGTGAGGTTTTTTTGTGGTGAGTCACGGATTAACACTTATTGATTTTTTTATGGAACATGTCTCGGGGCGACCCAATGAGGTTGCCCTGAGACATAAGAAATTCGGCATATGGCGCGAGATAACATGGCGGGAGTATGGCGAACACGTGCAGGCTGTCCATCTTGCGCTAATGGAACTCGGTCTTGAGCCCGGCGATAAAGTCGCTTTTATTTCAGATAATCGACCGGAATGGGTTTACTGGGAACTGGGTGCTATGAGTGCCAGGGTAGTTCCCTTCGGCATCTATCCAGACAATGTAAATTTAGATGAAATTTCATATCTCCTGAGCTTTTCTGAAGCTAAATTAGTGCTATGCGAAGATCAAGAACAGGTAGACAAGATTCTGGCCATAACAGAAAAGGTTCCTCTAATCAAACGAGTGATCGTTATCGAAGAGAGGGAGGTATTGGAGTATGCTAACCCGCTGTTACTGGGGTATCGTGATTTTTTGGAGTTAGGTCGGGGGCGCTCGAAGAAAGATCCGCATCAATTTGAGCGTAATATTAAGAAAGTGAAAGAGGATGATGTTGCGTTTTTTTCGCTAACGTCGGGAACCACAGCAACACCTAAATTGGCAATGTTGTCACATCAAAACCTGGTGACTCTATCTGAAATCTACAGGGAAATCGATCCAACGGACAGCGATTTTGATTTTATATCCTTTTTGCCCACGGCTTGGATTGGAGAACGAATGACCTCAGTTGTCAGAGCCTTGGAGGCCGGCTTTAAGCTGAACTTCCCGGAAGGCCAGGAAACTGCCATGCGGGACATGCGTGAGATCGGGCCGAATCTGATATTTTCACCCCCCAGACTGTGGCAGCAGATGCACGCAGATATCGAGATAAAAATTGCCGAGAGCTCTTGGCTGAAACGTTTTATATATGGGCGCTCTATAAAGACGGCCCTTCTAATAGGTGCCAAGAAAAATGATCGAATTGCACTCTCTCCATGGGACAAGATCCGCTACTGGCTTTGTAATGTGCTGGTTTTAAGAAAGATAAAGGATCACTTGGGCTTGTCTCGTATTCGTTACCTTTATACGGGTGGAGCGCCTATGGGCGCCGATCTGTTTCTATTTTTCTACAGCATTGGAGTGAGAATCAAGCAGGCATATGGCTTGACTGAGAGTGGCGCCCTTGCTGCCCTGCAGCGGGATGATGATATTCGCCTCGAAACAGTGGGGCCTGCCGCACCGGGAGTAGACATTAGAATCTCGGAGGAAGGCGAAATCCTCATACAAGGCCCAAATGTCTTTAAGGGCTATTTCAAACAACCGGAAGAGACAGAGAAGGCGTTACGCGACGGTTGGCTATGGACGGGCGATAAGGGTTATCTTGACCAAGATAACCATCTGGTGATGATAGACCGGTTTGGAGAAGTCATGAAATTGGCTGACGGGAATGAATTTTCTCCACAATATATCGAAAATAAGCTTAGATTCAGCCTCTACATCAATGAGGCTATTGTAATAGGCCATGAGCAGGACTACGTGGTTACCCTAATTCAGATAAACATGGATACTGTTGGCAAATGGGCAGAAGATGAAGACCTTTCATATACAACATTTAAGGATCTTGTGAAAAAGCCGGAAGTTTTCGAATTGATCAAAGGGGAAGTAGCTTGGGCCAATAAGAGCCTCCCGGAGATTGCCACGATTAAACGTTTTCAGTTGCTGGAAAAAGAACTGGACCCCGAAGGAGGGGAGCTTACGCAAACAAACAAAATACGCCGCTCCTTTGTAATGCAAAAACACAAGCAAGAGATTGATCAGCTTTATTCCGATTAGTTGCCAATCTGATTGAGGGTTACCTTGGATTTACTGGAAGCAACCAATATTGAAGTCAAGTTCAGCAAGATCATACTTGTGCTTAAGGGGCTGTCTCTAAAAGTACCCAATGAAACTATTGTCGGCCTATTGGGTTCCAATGGCGCCGGAAAAACCACCACAATGAAATCCATATCGGGTCTCATAGAGTATGAAGACGGTGAAGTAACAAAGGGAGACATCCTGTTTGAAGGTAAAAGTCTTCTCCATCCACACACAAAAGGTCCCAGACGGGTAAGGTTAGGGATTGTCCCGGTTTTCGAAGGACGAAGGATCTTTGATGAACTCACTGTTGAAGAAAATTTGGTAGTCGGTTCCTATACCAGATCGAATAAAAAGGAGATTGCCCATAACATCAGTAGGGCTTTTGAGTATTTCCCTGCACTAGCCCCGAGATCCAAGCAGATCGCTGGATATCTAAGCGGTGGAGAACAGCAAATGTTAGCCTTGGGTCGAGCACTTGCTGCGAATCCCAAACTGATTTTGCTGGATGAGCCATCTCTTGGGCTTTCACCGATCCTGTCCAAGCAAGTATTCTCAATCATCAAACGCATTAATGAAGAACAGAGGATTACTATCCTTCTTGTGGAGCAAAACGCTAATCTTGCCTTTTCTGTCTCAGACTATGTCTATGTTATGGAAAATGGAAGAATTGTGACAGAGGGGACGGTTGATGAGTTAAGAGCTGACCGTAACATTCAGGAGTTCTATGTGGGAGAGACGGAAAGCGGAAAGAGAAGGAGCTTCAAGGAAATAAAACATTACAAAAGGCAAAAACGGTGGTTTTCGGCTTAACTATTTTATTATAAGAATTCAGGCTAAGTTGAACGGACCTCACCGCTTGAGCACTCTCCATAGCAGAGCCGCCAATAAGGGGAAACCGGCAAGAAACCTGAGATGTAAGCTGAGAGCATCCATAAATAAAGATTAGGTTTTAGGGAGGAGAAGGAATTATGGAAAAAAGAATCATCACAGCTGCCATTACAGGTGCACTGCACACACCAACTATGTCACCATACTTGCCAATTACACCTAATCAGATCATAGATGAGATTCTCGCTGTGCATGCCGCTGGGGGAGCGGTATGCCACATACATGTTAGGGATCCGGAAACAGGCAGGCCGATTACGGATCTGGATATATTCCGCCGTATTGCGACAACCGTGAAAAGCAAATGCGATATAATACTATGTTTTACTACTGGCGGGCCTGTTGGCGCGTCAACTGATGAACGGGCAAAAACCGTTACAGCTTTCAGTCCTGAGCTCGCGTCTTTTAATGCAGGTTCTATCAACTTTGGTCTTTTCCCCCTTTTGGAGAAATATAAGGAATGGAGGTTCGATTGGGAACCTGAGTACATAAAAATGACGGAAGATTTTATTTTTAGCAATACGTTCAAGACCTTACAAGAATTTTGCGAATTCTTTAGAAATAATAACACCAAGCCGGAACTTGAAGTCTATGACGCCGGGATGATTAATAATATTGCTTTTTTGGTACAAAAAGGGTATCTGTGCAAACCTGTTTATCTTCAATTTGTCATGGGCGTATTGGGTGGGATCACTCCAAGTCCCGAAAACCTGATGTTCTTGGTTGACTACGCAAAGAGAATGATTGGGGATTTTGAGTTTTCCGTCTGTGTAGCCGGACGTGCTCAGTTCTTGATGTGTACAATGGCGTTGATTCTGGGAGGTCATGTGCGGGTCGGTTTAGAAGACAACCTGTATTTAGAAAAGGGCGCCCTGGCTAAGAGCAACGCAGAACAGGTGAGTAAGATAGTCAGGATTGCTAAGGAATTGGGGATTGAAGCCGCAAGCCCTGAAGAAGCAAGAAGTTTTTTGGGACTGAAAGGTTTAGACGAGGTTGGCTTTTAGCCTGGAATCCAACTGTTTTGCTTCAATTCAAAGTAATTCATTCTCCTTTTGTTGCGCTGGAAGTACTTGAGCTCTATTTCAATTTTCGAGTTTTCTTTTGTTTTGCTCCGTCTGTGTCGAACGAGACTGTCGAAAAACCCAAAAAATTACAGTTTTTGTTAGTTTATCTCGAAACTATGTTTTCTCGAATACACATTAAAAATTACATATAAAGGCGCCACAAGGAACCACAATCAACGTTTTGTGCATAAAGGGGTCAGATCTGCTCTTGACTCTTGGAAGTTAAACCAAAATGTTTCTTGAAGAGATCCTCGGATAATCGCTCCCCTTGTTCTGTCAGAGTCACCGACTTTGCCTTGGTTTTGGGATTTCCAATATAACCTTTGTCATGCAGGCGGTCCATTGCATCCCAATCCATACCTTTCCACGCCCTTGTTCCCTGATCATGAGTCGTCAGGTACAGTAGTGCAAGAACCATTTCATCAACCCTGTCTTTGTCGTATTCCATTGTTCAGGCCCTCAACCTGTTTTTTCCTGGCTCTTTTGCCGTAGCGTCCTTTAGGTTCTTTGACTTCAAAGCCTATCCGTTTCCTGGGTTTTTCTGGCGGCTTGAGAAGTTGCTGGATCGCCTCGAATATTGCATCGATGTCAAGGCAGGCAAGACTGGATTCACCGGGGATGCTTAATCAGGGACGTAAGGGGGACATCTTATATTGCCCTGGTACGTCAATCGTTGAGATATCGATAATGGCATATGGGAAGAGTGCGAAGATACTGCTTTGTCGACGATCCTGCTACGCGGGGCGGTGAGGCGAGGAAACCTTGAGAAAAGCAAAAGAGGAAGGGCAAAATGATGAACTCCGCTACATGCATTGATAGAGCCCGGAACCGCTTTTCTATTTCCCTCTGAACAATGCTGCAACAGGAAGTAGATGGACATTGTCTGTGGTGCGGTATTCTTCTCCCATGTAGAAAAGATAATGAATAGGGTCCCAGGCGTTTTATTTTTATTGATATTTCAATTTAATTCAACAGGAATAAGCTAAAACCATAAGCTGAAAGCTAAATTCGTCATATCCGGGGACAAGGCCATCGTTGCAGTGAACAACTACATGGGAATCAAAATCATCACCCCAAAAAAGTTCCTTGATCTTCAGCCCTAAAACCACCCCAAAAAAGTTCCTTGATCTTCAGCCCTAAAACCGCCCACCATAAATTTCCCATTGACCCAATATGGGAATTGGACTATACTATAATTATGTAATAGATGGGGGTAGTCACCATGCAAAATAATATTAAAATTAGTGACGATTTCCAAGAGGTTGGGACAAGAACAATGGATGAACGAAACCGGCTCACTCTTGGCGAAATCTTCAAGGGATACAAAAGGATTCGATTATATAAAAATGAAAGGGGCGAAGTGCTCTTACAGCCGGTCGTTGAAGTCCCGGCTTCGGAGCTTTGGCTTTTTCAAAATAAGGACGCCCTTAAAAGCGTTCAAAGGGGCTTAAAGGAAGCATCTGAAGGTAAGATAACAAAACTTAATCTTGATGAACTTTGATATAGCCGCAAAAAGGCACAAAATTCACAAAGGATAAAACTGAACATCGTAATATCAATCACTTATGGGCCTCAGAAATAGAGATTTGGACTTTTTAAACCAATTGTTTGAAATATTCTATACGGATGAAGCAAGAAAACAATTAGACAGGCTTAAGACCGACAAGGGGCTTGAAAAAAGATATAAAGCGGTCAAAAAGGCTATAAGCTTTCTTTCCTCAAATCCGAGGCACAAGAGCCTTCGAACACATGAATTCACCAGCTTAAAAGGACCTAATGGAGAGAAAGTCTTTGAGGCTTATGCTGAACAATCTACTCCGGCAGCATACAGAATCTTCTGGTATTATGGTTCTGATAAAAATCAAATCACTGTTATCGCGATCACTCCACATCCATAAACCAAGTGGGTCTTGAATCTCCTTTGCCCGCATAACGTGACAAATTCATTGAATG
>JAFDDR010000011.1 GCA_019310785.1 Deltaproteobacteria bacterium | reverse complement strand
TTTATGTACTTTTAAAGCCTTTTGTGCTCTAATCACCAATGTATTCTTTGGTGAGGACTGATGAGTAAACTTAAAAACGTGCGAAGCGACTTTTTGTGAGGTTATCAAACTTGATGGACTTGTAAAAGACCATCAACGGGCCGAGGGCGGGTAAGCCCCGGCTTGGGGTGGGGGTGGAACCATTTGAATTCACTTCAAATGGAGGTTATCAAACTTGACAGAGCAACAAAAAGCAGAAAAGGCCGAACCCAAGAAGCATGGACTAACCGGTTGGTTGAAGGTCAAGTTTTTGGGTGGTGGCAAAAAGGCAGGCCCGGTCGACAACAAGTTTCTTGATGACATCTCGGACGTTAATACTATTGACAGATATCAAATCATTAAAAAAGTAGGTCAGGGCAGTATGGGCGTGGTCTATCTGGCCAAAGATCCCTATATTAATAGACATGTGGGCGTCAAGATTTCCAGACCTTCCGCCGATGTTGTGGGAGAGAAGGCCGACAGATATCGGAAGCAGTTTTTTAACGAATCCCAGTCAGTGGGAAGGCTCATGCATCCCAATATTGTGTCGATTTACGATGTAGGCATAATCAAGGATTTTTGTTACATGACAATGGAATATATTGACGGTCCCACGCTCAATAAATTCTGCAATAAGGAGTACCTGCTACCCATCAGTAATGTTGTCCAGATCATCTTTGTGACCTGTAAGGCACTTGATTATGCCCATAAAAAAGGAGTGATCCATAGAGACATCAAGCCTTCAAATATTATGATCAACAAGGCCGGATACGTTAAAATAACCGATTTCGGCATCGCGAAGATCAAATCGGATCAGACCGCATCACATGGTATTGTGGGATCCCCAAGTTACATGTCCCCTGAACAGGTGAGAGACCAGCCGGTTGATGACAAAAGCGATATTTTTTCCTTAGGGTGTCTATTGTATGCACTCCTGACCGGTGAACTGGCCTTTCCAGGCGAAAATCATTTTTCCATAATGTATAAAATCGCCAGAGAGGACCCGATTCCCATGCGGGAAATTCGTCCGCAGATCCCCTCAATATTGGAAAAGATTACGAAGAAGGCACTTGCCAAGGATCCCAATGAGCGGTATCAGACTTGCGGGGATTTTGCCTACGATCTGAGAGTTGCCTTAAGGGGCCTGAAAGGGACCATCAAAAGCTCAAAAGTTGAGGATGTGATTGATTACGTACACAGTGCGCCCTTTTTTGAGCATTTCAACAAAAATCAGGTCAGAGAGATCCTGAAGGCAAGCAATGTTATCAAGATTCGCAAAGGCAAGATAGTGGTGGCCGAAGGGGAGATTGACGATGCTTTTTTTATTATCCTCAGCGGGAAGGCCGTGGTCCGGAAAAACGATAAGCTTATCGCCCGAATCGGCAGGGGCGAATGTTTTGGAGAGATGTCATATCTTAGCGGTCAGGCACGTGCAGCAACGGTATTGGCTGAGACTGATTGTAACTTGATGAAGATCAGTGCCACGTTGTTAGACAGGGCTTCAAAATCCATGCAGCTGCTCTTCCTGAAAACCTTTGCAATGACGTTGATCCAACGCCTTTCCAGGAGTATTAGGGAAAACGCCTAACCCCCAGCTTCCCTCATATGCCCGAAAAACCCAGATCTCTTTTCTTCAGAAAGCGTTAATTTCTTTTTTGATATCCGAATAGAGCATGTCTAACCGAAGGATGTGCCTGAAAAGCGATAAGCAGGTAAAACCCATGAAACGGAAAGCCAGGTCAGACCTGGCTTCAATGAATTCATTAAACGGTTTTTTGGCAATAAACGCCATCTTGCACGGGGTAAGGGTCACAACGGACGCAGATCGCTCCCTGGCATCTATGAGGGCCATTTCACCAAAGATCTCACCTTCGCCCAGTTCGCCCAAGACTATCTCCTTGCAATCATAGGATTGGGTAATTACTTTAACGTTTCCTTCAATAATAAAATAGGCCCCGTCCCCCTGATCTCCCTCTGAAAAAACAGAATGGTCCGCATCAAAGAGCCTGAATTCCTTAAAAACATTAGTTATCTCGTCTTGAGACAGCGTGGGAAAGAGGTCCGCTTCTTCACGTTTGATATCCATGGTTATGTGGTCGAGGCTTGGGATACTCTTCTCATCCCCGTCAAAAATGAGATGAAGCGTGCGAATTGCGGTCTTATACTTGTCATTAAGATTTCTTAGCCTCTCAGGGAGGAGATTATAAAGCCTGTAGATCAGATCGTGGGCATATGGCTGGCCGCTTTTGAACAGGTTTTCCAGCCCTTTGCGTGTTAATACCCCAACTTTTGCTTCTTTATCGGCGACCTTGATGGTAGCCGATTTATTAATATTGTAAAACAGGCTCATCTCGCCGAATATTTCTCCGGGACCTAATAAAGCCACACGAGACCCGTCAATGTAGACAGCCACTTCGCCATCCTTCAAGTAATACATCTCGTGTCCGAGGCTGTTCTGCTCACAGATAGTATCCTTGTTCTCGTAGACCTTCTCTTTATCAAAAATTTTGTTCAGGTGTTCATTGCTGATGGACCCGAATACGGCCCCGGCTATATTCTGGCAGACCAAATCCAGCACACTCTTCTGTATGGCGCCGGTTTCACTCTGAATCGGCAGCAATAGATCGTCAATGTATGTGGTCAAGTCCGCCTTCAGTTTCTGAGGCATCTTTATAAATTCCTGGGATATCCTTTTTGCCTCATCAACGGATAAGTTCTTTTTCTCCTGAATTTTTCTGTAGACAAGGTATTCTCGAAGCGAAGAGATATCTTCCATTCCCGCCAAAAACAGGTAGGCATTTTCTTTAACGATCTCAGGCCCTATAATCGCACCTGATTCCGCTGCAGACAGCTTCTCCCCACCCTCTTTCACAAAAGACGCATAGGTCTTATCAAGGGGATAGGTCTGTGCGTCATGTATGGTGGCAATGTCTTCCGGCGTAAGGGGTTGAATCTGTTCCGCAACGGTATCGAATTGGATCCCCATGCTGCGTAAAAGCTTGATAATCAGCGCATTGTTTACTCCCCGGCCCGAGACATTGCTGTGTACGTCGGCACTGAAAGCGGGTGGGCTGAAAAGGAGGTTCCCATAATTATCGGTGGCGTGCATACGAAGATATATGCCATTTTCCAGGCACCAGTACCCGATTCTCTCGGCCCCCACTAAGGGATCCTCCCCCTCAATATTCAAATGGCCCACATCCAAGGTTAACCCGAAATTTCTTTCTCTTACTTCTTTGGGAAGCAAATGGAAGATTTCATCCATACAGGCGATGAACATATCCGAATTCTGGCACTCTTTTGTCTGGCAGTAGTTCTCAATGGTTATCCTTACGTCGCTTCCGCCCGCCTTCTCAATCAAGCCCGCTAATTTTTTAAGGTTAGCGCTGTCAATCAAGTGGAAAACCACGGATCCCGCTCCAATATCCTTCGCCAATTCAATGACGTCATGCTGGACTTCAATGCATTGTGTAGGATCAAAAAATCGTTGTGTTCCCTTGGATGGGTCGGGCGAGGGAGTATAAGGGCCCACAATGGGTGAGTGGATATTAATTTTTGTTCCACTTCTCATACATGCCTTTTTTATCTGTTCCCGTTTTTCGCTCGTCAGCTCTTCCGGGAGCAGCTTGCTGTAATTGAATGGATGAAAATCAAAACAGACTTCAATCCCTTGAATATTATCATCCATTGCTTTCTTGACCAACAAGACGGGATCAATGATTTCGCTTTCCCAAAACGTGGTAGCTATAACGCGCCTTGGTTTTTCTGTTTTTTTCCACGTGTCAATAGCAACCTTGTTCTTCAAAAAACGGCTTTCGTATTTGCCGGCAAAATCTACTATCAGAGAGTCAAGGTCATCTGAATTATACTCGCCGAAAAAATAGAAATAAGGGGCATGTTCGTATAACCAGCAGGTCTTCACAAGGAAAAATGGGGATTTGATCAGCATTTTGAGCGGGGCTTCTTTTTCTCTTGTTCCGGCAAGTTCCAGTAGATGGGAGAGGGCGTCTGCGGAAAGATCGTAGCCATATTTGACACTCGATTTATGGTGGGCTAACAACTTGAGGGCCTCTTCTGCCTTAAGGCCCATGCCGTTCAGCAGGTTACGGCTTTTATGACAATAGAAATCGTCCTCATTCAGACTTTCATCAAGGACCTTTTTGACGGCAGTGACATCCATCTTTCCGCTTACTATTTCCTCTACGTATTCCATGAAGTCCGAATCTTTAAGTCCTTCGTTCTAAACCTATGCAGTACTTCAGTTCGTGTCTGCTTGGTATTTCGGGGAAATCGAATTTGTGCGGACATCTCTTGAATAACGACCGGCGTCCCGCCACAAGGAAAGCGGGCAAGCATGCCTCGCCATTATGGACTAACACCGCTTACTGAGCTATTACATTTAATCATATTATCAAAATATTTTTTTGTCAAATCAATACCCTGCACGTGGGAAACAGTAGCTACGAAAATCAGGTCTTTTCCTCCACGAGCTGTCTTTTAAACCATTATTGCGGCAGTTTTAATTTTAACCTATGAGCGGACCATTATCCTGCACAAAATTGCTCATCCATTCCATCCTTCCCTGCCGCTAATTTACCGAAATCCTCTCCCGTAGGATTTTGAAACACCCTCAAGTCAAACTGGGGCACAACGGCTAAGATATGGTCGAAGATGTCCGCCTGTATCGCCTCGTAGTTGGCCCACGCCGTGTCATTGGTGAATACATATATCTCAATGGGAAGCCCTGCCGGACCCGGGGGCAGTTGCCGCACCAGGAATGTCATGTCCTGATGGATCTGCTTATGATTTCGTAAATATGCCTTAACATAGGCCCTGAACGTTCCGATATTGGTCATGCGCCGTCCATTGACCAGCACACTGGTATCGATGTTCTCTTCCCTGTTGTACTGATCCAATTGTTCCAGCTTGCGCATTATATAGTCCGTAATCAGATGGATCTTCCTGAATTGCTCGATCATCCGATCATCGCAGAATTTGATGCTCCCTATGTCAACATGGACCGCCCTTTTGATGCGCCTCCCCCCGCTCTGCTGCATCCCCCGCCAGTTTTTGAAGGTCACGTCAATGAGTTTGTATGTGGGGATTACGGTAAAGGTCTTGTCCCAGTTCTGGATTTTTACCGTGTGAAGGGCAATGTCAACCACGTCTCCATCCGCCCCGAAGTTTGGCACTTCTATCCAGTCTCCGACGCGCACCAGATCGTTGGAAGTGATCTGAATGCTTGCCACGAACGAGAGGATGGTATCTCGGAAGATCAGGAGTATGACCGCGGTCATTGCCCCGAAGCCGCTCAACAGCACCATTGGGGAGCGGCCAAGGAGACTGCTGATGATAATGATGGCCCCGATCGCATAGACGATGAGTTTTGAGATCTGAATGTACCCCTTGATAGGCCTCCCTTTGGACACATCAAGGGTGAGATAAATGTCGCTGAATGCGGTCAAAATAGCACCTAATGCCAATAACATGAACCAGGATATAAGGGCGACCGAGACCTTGCGGATGACATCTTCGGCAAAGGGAAACAGGTGGGCAAAGATATAGATTACAATGATGGGCGCGACATACGACAATCGTCGCAGCACGTCCCTTTGCATTAGAATGTCATCAAATTTGGTTTTGGTCCTCTGTATCAGTTTTGACACGGCCTTCAGGAGGTAGTGTTTGGTCATGAAATAGGAAACAAAGCTGAGGATCAATACGCCCACGGCCATGAGCATCTGGGCCATGAAGGGGTATTGTCCAAGCAGATTTCTGACTGTATCGAATGCCATTCTTATTTTCCTTTGCGAAATTTTCGTGTTAAGGAGTCAATAATCTTTAGGCCTTTCCTTTACCTGAAACGGCGCATCAAATGCCTCGGTCAGGGCCTGTATGGCCGCATCCAGATGCTGGCCTTCCACGACACAGGAGACGCTGGAAATGGATGTGCTGATGGCTAAGGAACTGATTCCCACCGAGGCAATACAGGAGAACATCATCCCATGTGTGCGGGGTTTTTCACGCAGGTGAGGCCCGAAGACAGTGATCACGGCCACGTCAGGGGTGTAAGAAACAACCTTGGCGTCAATAGTGGATTTTATCTCGTCTAACACGTTCAGGGCATGATCCAGGTCCTTGTGGTCGATGATCAGGGAAAAATTACCGCAGTCGTCAAGGTCGAAACTCTCCACTAAGAGCTCGATGTTAATGCCGTTTTCTCCCAATGCTTCCAATACGGTGCCTGCAACGCTCACATGATCCGGCACTGACATGATTTTAATCAGTGCCCTGCCGTCGCTCTGCATGATTCCGCCGATTTTAATCTTCTCCATGGACCACTCTCCTGGCGTTTCGGGTTATTCCCAGGTCCTTTTATCTTCAATCTTTTTATGGAGGTCGGGAATAGTCCCCCGGGGAACGATCTGCACTGCACCTTTTACTGTTAATATATCCTTTATATCCCTTTCAATTCGACCGCGAATCAGCTCGGACCGATCCGTCTCTTCAACCAACTCCACCACAAAGGTCATGACATCCTTATCGTCTTCCCGTGTAATAACCACCTGATACTTAAAGACCTCCGGATATCTGGAAAGGACTTCGTCCGCCTGCCACGGATGGACAAATGTCCCCCTCACCTTTGTGGCCTGATCGATTCTTCCGAATATTTTTTTCAGCATCGGTCCTGTCCTGCCACATTCGCAGGATTCCCGGGTCAGCATGGAAAGATCCCCCGTAGCCATGCGGATCATGGGATATGTGGTGTTGAAAGTGGTTACCACGATTTCACCGGTAGTTCCGGGCTGCACTTGTTTCCCGGTATTGGGGTCCACCACTTCCACTATGACGTTGTCAGGCACATGCAGGCCGGTCATGTGCATGCACTCGTATCCTATGCAGCCCAGAAACGCCGTGCCGTATACTTGCCGGACGGTCATTTTCAATTTATCCTCAATTCGGGAGCGCAAGGACTCGGAGAGCATTTCTGCGCCCACCAGTGCAGTTTCAAACGATAGATCCTTCTTAAGATCCAGGCCCATGCCCTCGGCACGCTGGATCAGGGTCATGATGAAGCTGGGTGTGCCCATGAACCCATTGACCTTCAGTGTCTGCATTATCTTGACCTGCATGAGGGTATTGCCCACACCTGTCGGAATTACCGTCGCGCCAATCATCTTCACGGAGGCATCCAGCATAAAGGCAATCGGCCACATGTGGTAATTGAAGGTGTTGAGTATGCGGTCCCCGGAATTAAAGCCAAGACCACAGAGTGCCTCGGCCCATGAAGTATCCAGAAATTCCCATTCTCCGGGCTGCCATATAAGACCGGGATTAACATAGATTCGTCTGATTCTGTCGTGATCTACAGTCTCAAACCCCCCGAAAGGCACATCCCTTTTCTGCCGCTCTACCAAGTCGTCCATACTGAGGACGGGGAGTTTTTCGAGGTCTTCCAGATCCTTGATGTCAGGCAGTTCTATACCGGCAGAATCGAAGATCTCCCTGTATGCCTTTGAATGACGAAAGGCATGCTCAAAGGTTTTCAGGAACCTGATGCTGAGGTCTGACTCTCGTTCTTCCCAGTCCATGGTTTCGCGCGCCTCGTCAAAGAAGCGCTTCCCTTTTTCGGGATTTTCCATTTGTTCCCCTGTGCTTAAAGGTTATCTATCTTCGAGGAAAAATCGCCATTTACAGAACACATCGTCGGGGTGCGGGTCCGGCGGGGCGAAAAGGCATTCAACCCGAATGCGATCATCTATTTCCCGTGCAAAGCTTGAAAATTCCCCTCGGTGCATCTCCTTGCATACAAACTCGCCTAAGCCCCTCTTAAGCCTGGCCTCCTGGGTCGGGCATGACGGCACGGTAATAATCACCTCATCTTCCGATTCCCGGATCTCATATCCAACAAGGATGCACCATGGAAAGAACCTGAGGGCCTTTACAAAACCTTTGAGCCCCTTTTCCTTTATCCCGAATCTCGAGGCCAGGTCTCCTGCGGCCATACCTGCGACACGGTCCCATACCTTTTCATTGATCCTTTCTGCCGTTTCCCGGTCAAAGCGCTCGGACACATTGATAAACCAGAAGGCATCTACTACCCTGTAATGCCAGAGAAGAAATTCAATGTATCGGCGAAGCTCAGGCGCCTCCATGTCCTTAAAAATGTCAAGATCCATATGTCCCCCTTATTTTTCCATTGAAATCCTGATCCTCTCGGCCAGGTCAGAGCTATATGGCTTTGCCTTGGAGTTTTGTGTCTAAAAATACAAATTCCAATCACCAAATTACAAACAAATCTCAAATTCTAATATTCAATGACCAAAACCTTCCAGGACAAGACATCGTTTGGATTTTTGAATTTTGGTCATTGGAATTTGTTTGATATTTGGAATTTGATATTTGGAATTTCAATAAGTCAATGAAACTCCAAAAAAGCAAATCCCCTATGGGGACGACCAAAGCCTGGTCCTCTGGGCCAAGATTTTTACTTGCCCTTAAACCGCGGTTTTCTTTTTTCAAAAAATGCTCCCACTCCCTCCCTGTGATCTTCCGTATATGTGGTAAGTAGAAACTGGTCCGCGTCCATATAGATGCCTGCCCGGTCAAGCGCTCCGCTGATGTTTAATACGGCCTGTTTTGTCATGGAAACGGGAATGGGTGGTTTTTCGAGAATCTTTTCGGCCATAATTTGAGCAGCTTCAACGGTTGATCCATCCGGAACTACCTGCTCGACAAGGCCCCATGCCAGGCACTTTTCGGCAGGTACGGGCTCACACAAAATGATCATTTCCTTGGTCCTGGCAGGTCCCATGAGATGGAGCAATCGAGGGATGGAGCCCCAACTGTAATTCAAGCCCAGTTCCACCTCGGGAATGCGCATGAATGCGGATTGTCCCATGATGCGAAAATCGCAGGAAATCACCAAAGATACACCGCCTCCGAGGCAAAAGCCCTCGATGGCGGCAATGGTTAAAGGTCTGGCCTCCTCCCAGGCCCGGCATGCCTCAGGTCCGAGTATGACACGTTCTCTGCGCTCTGACATCGTGCCGGATGACATTTTCCGGACTTCCGGATCCTTTAGGTCCATTCCGGCAGAGAATTTCCCGGAAGCCCCCGTCAGGATGACCACACGGATGTCCGGATCATCCTGAAGGCTCAGGGCAACATCTTTCAGTTCCTTAAGCATACGCGCAGACAGGGTGTTTATTGAGCCGGGCCGGTTCAGTATCACCCTTACTAAGGCCCCGTCCCTTTCAATTAACAGGTCATGGTATTTCATGTATGAATTCCTTTCCACATGTGAATTCTTGTTTACCTTTTAATCCGGTTTTACTAAAAACTGTCCTGTCTTAACCTCTTCGGGTCGGGCTTCCTGCTCACCCTCCATCCACTCATCAACCTGTTCCTTGTGCCGGTTCCAGTCATAATCTTTCAGCCCCTGCATTATATACTCCGGCAGGAAGAGGAGACCATAGTCCCTTCGACCTGTGTCGAATTTGTACAAATCTCCCCTTTTCAGATCCTCGAAATCTTCTGCGATTTCTTTGATGTATTTAAATGCATTTGCATGGACTCTGAAAAGCACGCCGTCCTTTATTTCGGCCTCTAAAAAATAACTCGTAACCGGATACCCAAGGGCACACATAATACTTACCTTTGCAAGCTGGTGCATATCTTCTTCAGGGGGGATCGGCAAAGCATAATTCATCAGTGTACTTATTATGTGCTTTTTATCAGTTCCTATTAAGATAATGTTTGTCCCATCGGGATGATAGCTGAAATATTTCATGTCCTTTACTTTATACCCAGGTTAAGCGGTTCAATGTTCACGGCTTTTCCGCCTCCGGCGGGTTCACGGTTAAAGAGCCCTAACTGTCTGATATCAAAACAATGATAGCTCAGTAGAGAAGACACGCATGTTTCATTTTTAAACCGCAAGGGTTTGAAGTGAACTAAAGTTTGAAGTGAGCTAAAGTTAAGGAATTCTGTCAATCATATAAAATCAATGGAGCAAAGCGACTCCATAACTTTATGAACTTTGGATCACTTTAGACACTTTTAACTTGTATGGCTGATGGATTTCAATGGTTTATAACCTTTGAACCCTGAACCGTGAACCGCTCATTTTAGATTATACATAAAAAACGCCCGACTCGATCATCTGTGGATCTTCTACATCGAGGATATGGATGATGTCCTTGTACAGCCTCTTTTTCATCTCATAGATTATCTCTCTTCGCTTGTTCAGGCCTTTTGCAAATGAAAGGGCCTCATTCATGAGGTCATCCATATGACATGCCTTCATGACAATGTGGTGGGCTTCACACTCCCCTGCAGTAAGCCGTTTTCCGCTGTACTGCATCTCTTCAAATTTGTACATGGGGATGGCCTTGGTGATGATGGCAATCATCCCTGGTAGAAACGGAATGCTCAGGTCCACCTCAGGAAAGCAGAAGAACCCCCTGTCTGACCGCATAAATCTAAAGTCAAAGGCGCAGCTTATGATGGCGCCGCCCGCAAAGGAATGGCCTGATATGGCAGCTATCGTGGGCATTGGATAAAGGAGAATGCGTTTGAAAAGCTTCATCATTGTGCGAAAAAAGGCCATCGCAGTCTCTTTGTCCCCTTTCTGAATAAGAGGGACCAGCCAGTCAAGGTCAATCCCGTTACAGAAGATTTTTTCGTGGGAAGAGGTAACAACCAGGGCATTGGCGTCTGTCTCTTGTTCGATCTTATCCAAAATCGAGAGGAAGTCTTCCAGAAATGGAAGATTAAACAAGTTTTCACCATCGTTCATGGTCAAAACGGCCACTTTCTCATCTAACTCGTATTTTAGTCCTGCCATATTTTTTTACTCCTTGATTACCGCGTGAACTTCCGGACTTATTATGCGGATATTTTGGGCAAAGGTTGAGGTGTCCCTGAAGCGCCCCGGCCAGCTTATTAGGGAAGAACATAAATGTAGTTGTGAGAAGAAGGGAAAACAGGGAAAATCAAGCCATTATTTTATACACACCTTCCTGACCTGCAGGATATCGGTCACGCCAAGAAACACCTTTCTGATCCCGTCCTGCATAAGGGTGGTCATCCCATCCTTTACGGCCTGTTCTCTCAAATCCTCCATTAAGGCCTTCTGCTGGATGAGCGTCTTCATTTCGTCCGTGCCGTCAAGGATCTCCATGAGGCAGGTCCTGCCCTTGTACCCGGTGTTCGCACACTTATCGCATCCATTGGCTCTGTAAAGTTCCAGGTCCTCGGAATAGGGGAAGCCCAGGGCGTCAAAATCCCCGGCATACTGATGGACGAGCATATCGTATTCCTTGCGATCAGGATGATAGGTTTCTTTGCAGGATTTACACAGTGTCCTCACAAGACGCTGGGCCAGGACACCTAAGAGGGCATCAGCGAAGTTAAACGGGTCCATGCCCATATCTAAGAGCCTTGTAATGGTCTCCGGGGCGCTGTTCGTATGGAGGGTACTGAAGACCAAGTGGCCTGTCAGGGATGCCTCTATACCGGTAGAAACGGTCTCGTGGTCTCTCATCTCACCCACCATGATCACATCCGGGTCGGCCCTCAAAAAAGAGCGCATGGCCGCGGCAAAGTCAAGGCCTATTTTGGGCTGGACCTGGACCTGGCGCAGCCCTTTCTGGGTGATTTCCACCGGGTCTTCTGCCGTCCAGATCTTGGTCTCCGGCTTGTTGATATGGGCCAGCGCCGAGTGAAGGGTGGTGGTTTTTCCGCTTCCGGTTGGTCCCACAACCAGGAATATACCGTAAGGAGTGGCAATCTTTTCGAGGACAAGCTTGTGGTCTCTTTCACTCATCCCCATGGCCTCCAAGGGAATGGGTTCGCCTGCAGCAAGGATACGCATGACGATATCTTCTTCCCCTCCTACCGTGGGAAGTGAAGCCACCCTTAATTCGATATCAAGGGGTGCAAATTTCTTGAACTGGATCTTTCCGTCCTGCGGTTTTCTGCGCTCGGAGATATCCAGATCCGACATGATTTTTAACCTTGATACCACGGCCCGCTTATACTGGTAAGGAACCGTCTGGTATTTCTGGCAGGCACCGTCAATCCTGAACCGGATTTCGGCGCCAAGTTTACCCAACTGGGGTTCGATATGGATATCCGAGCAATTCTTCTTGTAGCCATCTAAAATGATCTTGTTTACGAGCTGGACAATGGCGCTGTCGTCTTCCGTCAGCATGTCCGTGCCATCGTCAAAATCTTCATCTTCATTCGAGTCCAATTTCCCTAAGATTTCGTCAATGGAGCCCTGGTCCTCGGGAGGAGGCGTGCCATAGAAATAGTCCAAAAACTGGAGGATATCTTCCTGGAGACCCACGGCAAACTCGTACTCCTTTGCCTTGATCAGGGATTTTATGGTGTCAATTTTGTCTAAACGCTGGGGATCGTCTATGAGAATCGTTACCTTGGAATTTTCTTTGGCAAGGGGCACCCACAGGTTTCTCTTCAAGAAGACCTGCTTCACTCTGGGCAAGAGGTCTCCGGGAATGGGGTGGTTGTTATCAAAGGCAATGTATTTGCATTTGTAATACTCGGCAAGGGATTGACCGATATCGGCCTTCTTGACCTTCATTTCGTTTAAAAAGATCGATTCAACTGAAGTCCTCTGGGCCCTGGCCGATGTAATGGCCTGTTGCAGCTCTTTATCGGTAATAAGATTGTTTTTGAGCAGGTAATCAAACCGGGTCTTCTTCCCCCTCTTCTTTGTCATCTTGTTCTGGTTGAAAAAGGCTATGCCCAGGACCTTTGCCATTTCCACTGCCGAGTTCTGGTCATCCAAGGTAAAGCGGTCGCCGTTTTTCTTGTTTATAAGCTGCAGCACGCCGATTACATACTTCTTGTACAGGATAGGAACGGTCAGAATGTGTTTTGTGTTATAACCGGATTTCTTGTCCCAGTTGCTGTCAAAGGAAAGATCCTTGTTTATCATGGCCAGTTCAGCACTGTCATATGCATTGACCACATTAGTGATCTGGGCGTTTGCGGCAGTGTACCCGGAAAGGCTCTTGTTATTGATGGGGACCCTGATTTCCACGGTATCACCCCCGCCCTTGAAGCGCGAATAGATCTCCCTTTTCTTCACGTCCACCACATAGATCGTGATCCGGTCGGCCTCAAAAAGGCTCAGGATGTTGTCCTTGAGGCTGATAAGAATTTCATCGATATTCTTTGCAGCGTGGATTTGATTGCCGATATCATTCAACGCTTTGTAATAAATCAGCTTTTTTTGGTCGTCGGAAAGGTTATTTTTTGCTTTTGCTTCCATTGTTAAGCTCCTGAACACATATGTTTACAATTGCAGGGTTGAGCCCTCAGACTCCGGTCTTCATATATAAAATATGAGGAAGTAGCATGTATACAGCTCAAGAAAATAATTTTGTACACAAAAATATTTTCTTGAACACTGTGTAATTAGGACTATAAATCATTTTTTGGGGTTTGAAAAGGGAAATTAAGAGGATTTAAAACGGCCCCAAAATACCGTTTGACTTTGTGAGCCAAAAAGCTTACGCTTCCCGCATTCATTCACAGGATTCACGGGATTCAGAATCCCCGTTCTATCTGTCCTTTCCGGTACTTTTTTAGAGTTTAGAAGACCTGCTAATTAGTGCGAATCCAGAAACTATCGTTTTTGGATTCGCGCTATCAGCCATCAGCTTTCGGCTTTCAGCAAAGGACATTAAAAACAAAGTGTTGGCTGATTGCTGTTCGCTGACCGCTGAAAGCCCCATCCAGGAATAGGTCGTTTCTGGATGGACACTAAGTAGCAGTTTGGGTCAGGGGCGGTTCGTGGCATGGCTTGCCGCGAACTTAAACGACAAACCAATACTCAAAGAGTCGGAATTGCCGCGTCAATGGTACAACATCATGGCGGATATGCCCACGCCAATGGAACCCCCGCTTCACCCGGGGACCGGCCAGCCGGTAGGTCCGGATGATCTGGCCCCAATCTTTCCCATGAATTTAATAGAGCAAGAGGTAAGCACGGAAAGATGGATTGATATACCGGAAGAGGTCCTGGAAAAATATATGATATGGCGACCGACCCCTCTTTACAGGGCATACCAGCTCGAAAAATACTTGGATACGCCTGCCAAAATCTATTTCAAGAATGAAGGCGTGAGCCCGGCGGGCAGCCACAAACCGAATACGGCCATTGCGCAGGCATACTACAATAAGGTTGCCGGCACCAAGAGGATCACCACTGAGACCGGTGCGGGCCAATGGGGAAGCGCGCTTGCCATGTGCTGCGCCATGTTTGGTCTGCAGTGCGATGTCTGGATGGTGAGGATCAGTTTTGACCATAAACCCTATCGCCGCATGATGATGGAGACCTGGGGGGCAAAGTGTGTTGCAAGTCCCAGCACGCTGACAAAGGCCGGCCAGCAGATCTTGGATGATGACCCTGATTGTCCGGGAAGTCTCGGCATGGCCATCAGCGAGGCCGTGGAGGCCGCGGTCACAGGCGAAAACTCCAAGTATGCTTTGGGCAGTGTTCTGAACCATGTCATGCTGCACCAGACCGTTAACGGTCTTGAGACCCAGAAGCAGATGGCCATCGCAGGCGATTACCCTGACGTGATAATCGGATGCGCGGGCGGCGGCAGCAATTTTGCAGGCCACTGTCTCCCCTTTGTCTGTGATAAGATCCATGGCAAGGATATCGATATCATCGGCGTTGAACCCGCGTCCTGCCCCACCATGACAAGGGGACCATTTGCCTATGACTTTGGTGACACGGTGCAAATGACACCTCTGCTGCCCATGCACACCTTAGGCCACGGTTTTGTGCCGGAACCGATCCACGCGGGAGGCCTGAGGTATCACGGTATGGCTCCAATTATCAGCCAGCTCATCCTTGACAACCTGATCAGGCCCGTAGCCATCCAGCAGCTTGAGACCTTTCAGGCGGGTATTACCTTTGCGAGGACAGAAGGGTTTATCAGCGCACCCGAGACCGACCATGCAATCGCGGTCGTCATCCGGGAGGCCCTCAAGGCAAAGGAAGAAGGAAAGGAAAAGGTCATCCTCTTTAACTGGAGCGGGCACGGCTTAGTTGATATGGCCGCATACGAGGCATATCTGACCGGCGAATTAGCTGATCACGAACTGCCGCAGGAAGAGATCGACCGGGCCTTAAAGGAGATTGCTCCCCTCCCGAAACCCAAGCAGTTTACGGGTTGATCCTTTCTATAGTATAACTCATAAACCCGGGCGGGGAAGAGTAAGCTCTTCTCCGCTCGGATTTTCCTTGGTTGAGACCTTTGAAAAATGCTCAATTTTGGTCAAGTTCAAGGAAGGCAAAAATTTCAACCGCAGAAATACATTGAGGATTTTGAGGATTGAAATTTGCGCTTGACGCCGAAATCGGGTAAAAGGGGGCGTTTTTCAAAGGTCTCTGGTGATTTTATCATGAGACGACAAAGTACGCCCCCTGAAGATGATTATGAGATCCGTTGCCCCAGATTGGGTCATCAGATACCTTTTTCATATTGCCGTTCAGAGAACAAGGGTCTTCCATGTTTCAAGACCTTAGACTGCTGGTATAACCATTTTTTGGTGGAAGATTATTTGAGAAAAGAGCTTTCGCCCGATGAATGGGAGAAGGCCTTCAAGAGGTCTACCAAAACAAAGACAGTCTCTTTGATCGAATTAATTGAACAGGCTAAAAAAGCAAAGGAAGAAGAATCGTAATGCGAGAAGAGATTTTTTTGGGAAACGGGGCCGTTGCCTTAGGGCTTGTAGAGGCAGGCTGCCAGGTAGTGACATCTTATCCTGGCACGCCCAGTTCCGAGATCCTGCCCGAGGTGGTTCGTCTGGTAAAGTCGGAAGGCCTCAATACCTACGTCGAGTGGTCCACCAATGAGAAGGTGGCCCTTGATAATGCATATGCGGCTGCTATTTCAGGGAAAAGGGCGGCCTGCTGCATGAAACAGGTGGGTCTGAACGTGGCGGCGGATTCCCTTATGAGCGCTGCGTATATAGGCACGACCGGCGCCCTTGTCATCATTTCATGTGATGATCCGGGCCCCCATTCTTCGCAGACCGAGCAGGACACGCGACTCATGGCCCGTCTTGCAAAGGTGCCGGTACTGGACCCTTCAAACCCGGAGGAAGCGCGGGACATGGTCAAATTTGCCCTGGATCTTTCAGAGGAATTCAAGGTACCAGTGATTTTGAGACCGGCCATTCGAGTGTGTCACGCACGGCAGAATCTTTCATGGGATACCCTTGAAAACAATGAAAAAAAGGCATCCTTTGAAAAGGATCCCGGCAGGTGGGCCGCAACGCCCCGGTTCCGTCTGGTCCTCCATGGGCAATTAAATGAAAAACTGAGGAAGATTGCAAAGAAATTCGACGGCCTGACCGCATATAACTTTCACGATCTTGAGCCAGGGAAAAAGTATCCATTAGGCATCATTGCAGGGGGTGTTCCATACTCTGTTGTCAGGGATATCTTAGATGAAGAGGGCCGCAAAGATATCCCCTTGCTAAAGATCGGTACCCCGTATCCTTTTCCGGACGGCCTTGCCCTTGAGTTTATGGCGGCGTGCGAAAAGGTTATTGTTATCGAGGAAACCGATACGGTTATCGAGTACTTTTTAAGGGACAGGGAAAAGGTCTTAGGCCGTCTCTCGGGCCATGTGCCTTCGGAAGGCGAGCTGGTGCCCCAGGTTATTTACGGCCTTATAAGCAAGGTGCTTGAGAATCTCAATTTAAAACCCTTTGCCGGTAACGGTGACCGTGAGGCATTTGAGCTGGTACAGAGTCTGGACCTGCCGATCCGCAAGCCGACCCTCTGCCCGGGCTGCCCTCACAGGGCATCCTTTTTCGCAATTCGCAAGGCCAGGCCAAAGGCCATATTTACCTCGGATATCGGCTGTTATACCTTGGGCCTCAACTTAGGGGCCGTGGATACCTGTCTTGACATGGGCGCTGCCATCACCTTGGCATCCGGGTTTTACCATTCTTTTGACCAGGATCAGGTGAAGCAGCCCATCGTTGCCACCATCGGGGATTCCACGTTTTTTCACTCGGGCACTTCGGGGCTCTTAAACGCCGTTTACAACGACGCACGGTTTATTCTTGTAATCTTAGATAACGCGATCACGGCCATGACGGGCATGCAGCCCACGCCGGGTCTGGGCATCAGGGCGGACGGGAGCAAGGGAAATGCCATTCCGTTGGAAAAGGTTGTGGCCGGGTGTGGCGTTGACTTTATTGAGGTGATAGATCCCTATGATATCAAGGCCACGACAAAACTGATAAAAAAGGCCAACGAATATGTAAATGACCCGAACGGAGGCATTGCCGTAATCATCGCGCGTCACCCCTGTGTGATCGCTTACAGGGAAGAAGCCATTCCGCAGCCAATAAAGGTGACGGTGACGGAGGATTGCGAGGAATGCAACCTGTGTCTTGATCGTTTTGAATGCCCTGCCCTTTTTAAGGATGAAGAACTGGAACGGGTCGCAGTAAACCAGGCCCTGTGCACCGGTTGCGGTGTGTGCCTGCAAATATGTCCAAAGGGCGCTATTGTTGAGGCGTAATTGTAAAGGCCGGAGATATGGAGACGATAAATTTTGTTTTAAGCGGTTTGGGAGGCCAGGGTGTTTTATTTATGACCAAGATCCTGGCCCGGGCAGCACTAAACAAGGGCCTCAAGGTCATGGGGGCCGAGACCCACGGAATGGCCCAGAGGGGCGGATCCGTTGTTTCACACCTGAGATTAGGGGATGTAAAAAGCAGCCTGGTAAGGACCGATTCGGCCCATTTTCTATTAGCCTTAGAAGAAAACGAGGCATATCGCAATATCCCATTTCTTGCTAAAAAAGGCAGGATGTATGCAAGCGCATCGGAAAATTCCTTTCCCAGGCAGGAGGTGAGGCCTTATCTGGAGAAGATAGGCGTCATCAGCCGTTCCGTTCCTGCCGCGGATATGGCAATGGACCTGGGTGCCCCCATGTCTATAAACCTGGCCCTGCTCGGTTTTTTTTCCGCATTCAAAGAAGGTCCCGTCGGCCATGATGAGTTTCGCGCGACCATAGATCAGGTCAGCCCCGACCGGTTCAAGGAGATAAATCTCAAGGTCTTTGATGCAGGTTTCGAAAAAGGATCGAAAGAAAATCGGTAACGGCGAACTATTACGAATAGAGCATGCATGAAATCACGTGGGCAAAGGGTTGCCGGCATCATCCTTGCCGCAGGGGCCTCCACCCGAATGGGCAAACCAAAGCAATTGCTGCCCGTCCATGGACAAACGCTTTTAGGCCTGATCATTGATGAGGCATTGAAATCTGACCTGGATAAAGTCTTTCTGGTCTTGGGCCATCATGCAGAAGAGATCAGGGCTGCCCTCGGAAAAACCCCAAATCACCCTAAACTAAAGGTTATCGAAAACAGTCTTTATAAGAAGGGCATAAGCACTTCCATCAGGGCCGGGCTGTCGAAGGCAGAGGAAGACCATGATAACGTGATGATCCTCTTGGCCGATATGCCACATATAGACGCCCGGCTGATCAACCTTCTCCTTCAACGATTTCTGAAGTCCTGCCTGCCCTTAGGGGCCGTCAGTATCAAGGGAAAACGCTCCCACCCTGTCATCTTCGGTCGCAAGTTGTATCGTGAATTGCATCAGTTAAAAGGTGATGTGGGGGCCAGGGAACTGTTTCTGCGATACGGCGAGCAGGTATGCCTTGTGGAACCTGAAGGGTTTTATGATGACAGGGATATTGATACCTTGAAGGATTATATCAGTCATTCTGTTTCTCAAATTCCGTAATATACGCTTCTAAGGTCAGGCGTGTTTCTTTATCCATTTCTATGAACTGGACCCCTGATTCAAACTTTCCGTCTTCATCTGTTCTGAAATAAATAATCTTTCCTTTGATATCCACCATATTATCTTTGAGGCCGATGGTCAGGACCATAGTATGTTCCGGATCAATAGGATTGTATGTCTCTAACAGGATTCCGCCTTTACTGACGTTCAAAGTCCTTCCCATTCCCTGATCCAGTGCGCGGTTATTCTCATCAAGACAGACATAGGACAAAAGGTTGAGGGATTCGAATCTCGGATGTTTTCTTCTTTCTGTTCCCATCACATGTCCTCCTCGCTTCCCGAACTTTCGCATCACCGTCCCTCCGTCCCCCCGTACCCCCATTCCCTTGCATACAAGAAAGGATGGAACGGGGGTACGGTGGGACGAAGGGACAGCCTCCTATACTACTCATTAAACAAACCTTTCAATTCTGCTTTGAGGTGTGGCCACATCAATTTCAAACATGCTTTCAATGCCTGGCCTACCCCATGTCCGTCAACAGCGCTGCCCGGGAATGAGGGGGCCTTGAGCTGTCCGTTTAGTTCCTTTTCCATCTTCTCGATAGACATCAGTGGGGTAACCCGCTCGTCCAGATCCCTTTTGTTGTATTGAAGGACCAGAGGAATCTCCAAAATGTTTTTATCAAAATATCTGAGGTTCTTCTCCAGGTCTTTTAATGAACTAATATTTTCTTCACGCCTGACCTCAAGTGAATCCGCAACAAATACAATCCCGTCAACCCCTCTCAGGACCAGTTTCCTCGTCGATTTGTAGAGTACATGGCCCGGAACGGTATATAATTGAACCCGCACATTAAAACCCTCAATTTTACCGAGGTCCATTGGAACAAAGTCAAAAAAAAGTGTTTGATCGCTTTCAGTATTAATGGAAACTATTTCACCTCTTAACAGTTCTTTATACGCATCGGCAATATGCCTGAAATTGGTCGTTTTCCCACATCTCGCAGGCCCGTAAAATACTATCTTGCAGGATATTTCCCTCTTTTTCAGATTATAAACAGCCATAAAATCCAACTCCAACGGAAAGAGCTCAGGCATTCAGAATTCTTGAAGCCGTTTGATCCGGTTTCCTTGGTTTACTCAAACATCTCGTCAATGTAGAAAAACTGTTGAGACCTATCTGAATCTCAAGAATTGAAGAAAGGTTTACATTTATGCCTTGTGTAAACAGACGAACTTCTGAAAATTTAACATTGCATAAACAACACGCCTTAGACAATCAAAATATGTGGGCGTTTTCAGGCATCACTTTGTGGACCTTGTTTCCGACAAGGGTTTCGATTTCAGCCATGAGTTCGTGAGAAGGAAGCACATTGAAGCGAGGATTAGCGAAAACAGCAACTTCTTTTCCGTTAGACATTTGCACCTTAAAGACGAGCCTGCACTCTCCGGGGTATTTGAATACGATATCCTGCAGGTCCTCTAAGAGTTCTTTTGATACACTTTCCTCCCTGAGGCTTAATTCAATGGCCTTAATGGTTTTCTGCCGGATTGAATCCAGAGTGACTATTTCCTGGGCAATAATCTTAGCAGTGCTGTCACCGATTTCGGCACTGCCGGTGATAAGTAGAGGTTCATCCCCTTTTAGAATAGGAGCTGTTCTGTTGAAAACATCGGGGAATATTACCGCTTCCGTTGACCCTGTAAGGTCTTCTAAGGAAAGTATAGCCATCTTGTCGCCCCTCCTGGTCCGCTTCATCTTCAGGTTTTCCACAACGCAGGCGATTTTGACAATGCTCTTGTCATTCTGTGCAGGAAGGTCCTGTACGGGGCAGGTGGCAAACCGTTCTATCTCCTTACTATACCCGGCCAAAGGGTGTCCTGTAATATAGAAGCCAAGGGCCTCCTTTTCTTTTCTTAGCTTTTCCTTTTCATTCCATTCATCAATATCCGGAAGATCGATAAGACCATTTAAACCACCATCTTTTAAGTCCAAAGACCCGAACATATTTAACTGATTAGGGTCATGGTTGGCACCGGATATCTTGAGCGCATCATCTAAGGCCGCAAAAAGCCTTGACCTGTAGACGCCCGTAAAATCAAGGGCCCCGCAAAGGATCAGGCCTTCGATGACCCTGCGATTAACCCTGGCCCCCTCTATTCTCCCTGTGAATTCAACCAGGTCTCGAAAAGGCCCGTGTTCTTCCCGCTCCACAATGATAGACTCCACGGCCTTTATTCCCACATTCTTCACGGCCGCCAGGCCAAAACGGATTTTATCACCCACAACAGAAAAGTCGGCCCGGCTTTCATTGATATCCGGAGGCAGAATCCGAATGCCCATGTCCCTGCATTCGGCAATATTTTTGATGGTTTTGTCCTGGTTACCCATGTCCTGTGTCAAAAGGGCGGCCATGAACTGCACGGGATAATGGGCCTTCAGATACGCAGTTTGATAAGCGATCATGGCATAGGCCGCGGAATGAGACTTGTTGAATCCGTATCCCCCGAATTTATCAATCAACTCAAAAATCCTCTCGGCCATTTTCGGCTCAACGCCGTTTTCCACGGCCCCTTCAATAAAACGCGCCCTGTGTCTTGCCAAAACCTCAGGCTTCTTTTTTCCAACGGCCTTCCTGAGTTCGTCGGCCTCTGCCATGGTATAGTTTGCTAAGATCTGGGCGCTCTTCATGACCTGTTCCTGGTACAGTATGACACCATATGTCTCCTTTAAGATGGGCTCAAGCTGGGGAAGAAAATAATTGATCTTGCCATTACCATGCTTTCCATTAACGAAGTCGTCAACCATGTTGCTGCCTAAGGGACCCGGCCGGTAAAGGGCAACAAGGGCAATCACGTCCTCAAAGACCTCCGGTCTGAGCTTTCTTAAGAGTTCTTTCATGCCCGAACTCTCCAATTGGAACACGCCGGTTGTCCTTCCTTCGCTTATGAGCCGATAGGTAGCCTCATCGTTTAAGGGTATTTTATCAATATCCCATTTATCACCGGTAGTTTCTTCGATCAATCTCAGTGCATGTTTAATCACGGTCAGGGTCTTAAGCCCTAAAAAATCAAATTTGATGAGACCTAATTGTTCGATCCGGTCCATGGTATACTGGGTCATGATCTCGTCTCTGGCACCCTTAAAAAGAGGCAGATACTCCACAAGAGGCTTGTCTGCTATGACAACCCCGCATGCATGTGTGGATGCATGCCGGGCCAGACCCTCTAAGGCACGGGATATTTTCAAGAGTTTTTTTGCAGGTCCGTCTCCCTTTTCAAGCTTTTCCAGTTCCGGGTCTTCTTGAATAGCCCGTTCCAACTTAACGCCGGGACCTTCAGGAACTAATTTGGCAATACGGTCCACTTCCCTGATAGGTATATCCAGGCTGCGGCCCACGTCCCTTATGACGCCCCTCGCCTTCATACTCCCGAAAGTAATTATCTGGCCGACGTTTTCACGGCCATATTTTTCGGCCACATAGTGGATCACTTCGTCCCTGCCCTCCACGCAGAAGTCAATATCAATATCGGGCATGCTTATGCGTGCGGGATTCAGAAACCGCTCAAAAAGAAGGCCGTATTTAATGGGGTCGATATTGGTAATGGCTAAGGAATAGGCTACTAAAGAGCCGGCTGCTGATCCGCGTCCGGGACCTACAGGGATATCACGGCTGCGGGCATGGTCAATAAAATCGGCCACTATAAGGAAGTATCCGGCAAAACCCATTTTCCCTATAGTCTCAAGCTCGAAATCGAGTCTTTCTTTGTATTGGCTGATGACCTCTTCGGAAAGAGAACCCCTTTCTTCTTCCATCTGCGCGAGTCTTTTGCTGAGCCCGGTCCCCGCGGCTTCGTTCAGCATGTCATTCAGGCCCTTCTTTCCCTGAACCTGAAACACGGGGTATTTGTAATGACCGAATTCCATTTCATAGTTGCAAAGGTCTGCCACCAGGGCGGTATTGGAAATGGCATCATCAAAACCCGGAAGCGCCTGTTCCATTTCAGAGCGATTCTTGAAATAGAACTCGTTTGAGGAAAACCTGAGTCGTTTCTCATCATCAACGGATTTGCCTGTCTGGATACAGAGCAGCACATCGTGTGCCTCTGCATCTTCCTGGTCCAGGTAGTGGCAGTCATTTGTGGCTACCATCGGAATGGACAGTTCACGGGAAAATTCCTCGATGGTCTCGTTCACCTTTATCTGGTCGCGCAGTTTATTGGCCTGTACCTCAAAATAGAACCGGTCATTATCAAAAATAGCGGCCAGCTCTTTTGCCTTTTCCTTAGCCGTATCAATCCTTCCGATATTTATATTATAGGGGACAATCCCTTTGAGGCATGCGGACAGGGCAATGAGCCCCCCATTATGCTCCTTGAGGAGTTCCATATCCACACGGGGGTGATAATAGAACCCTTCTAAGTGGCCTAAAGTTACCAGCTTGCTCAGGTTCTTGTATCCTTTCTCGCTCATGACCAGAAGGATCAGGTGGTGGGCATTTGGCCCCCCGTCCGCCGAAGGAGACCGGACGCGCCGGTCCCCGGGCGCCACATATATTTCACACCCGATGATCGGCTTTATGCCGGCCCTTTCAGCCTCCTTGTAAAACTGGACAGCCCCGAACATATTGCCATGATCCGTTATAGCCACGGCATTCATTTCAAGTCGCCTGCACTTGGCAAGCATTTTATCAATCCGAATGGCCCCGTCCAAAAGACTGTATTCGGTATGCACATGAAGGTGGACAAAAGGTGAATTTCCAGGCACGTTATCTCCTCAAAATATCGATTTATTAATGATATCCTAATATTATGACATAAGCACGAACTCTGCGTGAGCAGGGCTTTAGCCCTGCTCACGCCATAGCACGGCGAAAGCCACGCGCTACATTTATCAACAAAATGGACTGCAGCGCTTCAGCAAAAATCATTACCTGTTGTCACGGAATCGGCGAATATGATACGGTATAAAAAATCAATCATCAAGGCCCTTTTTGAACTTGATTGTATAGAAACTCGCTTTTTTTGAGAAGGAAAATAAATGAGCGTCCGGCAGCAGCAAAACCTTGAAAACAGGGTTGAAAAACTCAAGGACCAAAACCTTACTCTGAGAGAAAAGTTGAATGCGCTTAAAAAGGAGAACAAATCTCTTGAAAAGGCATTAAGGGACAGCCTCAACTTGCTCAAAGATATCCCCGGATCCGTAGTGCTCATCCAGGACGGAAAGATCGTTCTCATGAATGAAACGGCCAGAGACCAGTTAGGGTATGCCGAGGAAGAGATCCTGGGTCGAAATTTCCTCGACTTCATTCACCCTGACTCCGTTGAATACGTAAAAAATCTCCACCGAAGAAGGATTTTAGGAAAACCGGTCCCTGATGATTATGAAACCTATCTAATCACAAAAAGTGGTGATGAGCTGTGCTGCGAGGTTCAGGTAAAAAAAATCAGATATCAGGGGCGTACCGCATTTCTGTTCAACATAACTGGCCTTGATCAAAGGAAGCAGAAAGAAATGCGGCTCCTCCATTCCCGGAAGATGGAAGCCCTCACCCGGATGGCAACCGGTCTGAATCGAGAATTCAACCGTTTCTTAAGCATGCTCGACGAACATGACCTGTACGCTCAAGGCATTGAATCTGCTACAGATAAGGATCTAATTAGATCGTTGAGAAAGATTGAGGCGGCAAGGGAAAGGGGAAATTTTATCATTGAACAACTCTCCTGCCTGACCATGACTGAAAATGAGAGATCGGACATTACGCTTTTGGACCTGAAAAAGACGGTTCAGGATATTGTTGCCATGACCCGGCCCAAGTGGAAAGAAGACTTGGAGGACCGGGGAGTCGGGATAAACGTCAAGACCTACCTGAGAGCCCTTTCGCCCGTAGAAGCTTGTCCTCATGAGATCCAGGACGCCCTTTTGAGCATTATGCTGAATGCCATAGATGCATTGCCTGCGGGTGGTGAGATCTATTTGACCACAGAAGAAAATGCCGGTTTTGCTCACGTATATGTACAGGATAATGGTGTAGGAATTAAGGATGACATCAAGGACAAGATATTTGACCCCTTTTTCACCACCAGAGGCGATTCCAGGTTGGGACTGGGGTTGAGTCTGGCTTACGCCATTATCAATCGCCATAAAGGAGAAATTGAGGTCATGAGCCAGGAAGGGCAAGGGGCCACCTTTACTATCAAGCTCCCCCTGGCCCCGGAGCCCCCCCCTTCTAAGGCTAAAGGTCCTAAGAAAAGAATCAGGGATTCGAATATCCTGATCATTGCGGATGGAGGCATTGTCAAGGATCTTCTGTCCCAATTACTCGTGAGTAAGGGCGGCAAAGTTGCTAATATTTCCACTGATATGGAATGCCTGAAATTGTTGAGGAAAAACAGGTTTGATCTGGTGATTGCCGATCTGGATACACCATACCTCAATGCTCCCGTAATTATTCCAAAAATAAAAAACATGGATAAGAGTTTAGCCGTTGCCCTGGTTAATGCTCCTGAAGAGAAGGGACGTTCCCGTAAACTCAAGAATTTGGGTGCGGACCTAATAATCGGCAGACCCCTGAATATGGATAAGGCGCTTTCCCTTATTTCCGGGGTATTGGCAACGAGATCGAAATCTTAATGGACAAGCCGACGGAAAACATCGGGGCCCCTTTGGCCGAAAGGATGCGACCTAAAAGATTAGAAGATATCGTGGGCCAGGAACACCTCATTGGCCCCGGTTCTCCCCTGTCTAAGGCCATTCGCAGCGGGCATCTTTTTTCAGTGATTTTTTGGGGCCCTCCCGGCTCGGGCAAGACCACCTTGGCCAAATTGATGGGTGAGTATGCGAAGATCCCTTTTCATTCATTTTCCGCGGTTACTTCCGGGGTCAAGGAGCTGAGACAGATCATTGAACAGGCAAAAATGGTAAAGGCAACTTCGGACAGGTCCACCATCCTCTTTGTGGATGAGATCCACCGGTTTAACAAGGCCCAGCAGGATGCCTTTTTGCCGTACGTGGAAAGCGGGCTCATCACCCTGATCGGCGCAACCACACAGAATCCCTCCTTTGAGGTAATTTCGCCCCTCCTTTCAAGGGCCAGGATGATGACCCTTACGCCTTTGGGTAAAGAGGGAATAAGGGCCATCCTGCTCCGGGCCCTCGAGGACAGGGAACGAGGGATAGGGGCACTCGATATTGAAATAGAGCCCCATGCCCTCGAACACATGGTCGATCTCTCACAGGGGGATGCCCGTGTAGCACTGAATAATTTGGAGGCCTCTGTTTACTATGCCTCAGAAGGCCGGGACGAATCGCCGGTCCGGCTGGACCTGAAAACCATTGAAAAGGCCCTTCAAAAAAAGGCTTTGCCATACGACAAGGACGGGGAAGAACACTACAACCTGATTTCGGCATTTCACAAAAGCATGAGGGGAAGTGACACCCAGGCATCCGTTTATTGGCTTTACAGAATGTTGATGGCAGGAGAGGACCCTCTTTTTATCTGCCGGAGGATGATCCGTTTTGCCACCGAGGACGTGGGCATGGCCGACCCCGATGCCCTGCAGGTGGCCCTTGCGGCCTTTGATTCATGGCAAAAGGTAGGACCCCCGGAGGCGGAACTGGCATTAGCAGAGGCCGCGGTTTATTTGGCCTCGGCCCCAAAGAGTAATACCCTTTACTTAGCGGAAAAATCAGTCAAACAGGAGATCGAAAAATCCGGGGCACAGCCAGTCCCCCTGCATATCAGAAATGCCCCCACCTCACTGATGAAAAAATTGGGTTACGGCCGCGGATACCTTTATCCTCATAATTATCCGGGCGGCAGGGTGGAACAGGAATACCTTCCCGCAGACATAAAAAACCGGGTTTTTTACCGGCCGACCGACAGGGGCTTTGAGCGGGAAATCAGGAAGAGAATGGGGGCAAGGAAAAAGGAGTAACTCTCCTAAAGGTTAGGTATCAAACCCGATAACTCACAAAAATCTGTGAAAGCTGAAGATTGATGCACTCGTAAAAAGTCAGAAAGCAACAGTTTTCGTCATTCCCGCGAAGGCGGGAATTCAGGGGAATCAACCACTTCTGGACTCCGGCTTTCGCCGGAGTGACGGACTTTGGGACTTCCAACGAACTCATTTTTGATGATACATCGCGACCATTGATCAAGTACCTGAAATTACTTACTGTTTTAAGCATTACTTGCTCTTGATCAAGTTCGTTCCTCATAGGATGCCGCTTGCGGCATAGATTAGCTTTTTACGAGACCATCAAGATTGAAAGGCTGGTGATTTTAATGATTGGATATAATTACGGAAAATTTATTTATCTGGATCACAACGCGACCACGCCCGTGGAACCGGAGGCAGTAAAGGCAATGTTGCCCTATTTGCAGGAAGAATTCGGCAATCCATCAAGCGGCTATACTCTCGGCATAAAGGCCAAAGAGGGCGTTGAAAGGGCAAGAAAAGAAGTTGCCTCTATTTTGGGGTGCAAGAATAACGAACTTATCTTCACATCAGGCGGAACCGAATCCAACAATATGGTCTTAAAGGGCCTGATTGATTTTAAGAACCCTGAAAAGTTCCACATGATAACCTGTGCGGTGGAGCATCCGGCCATCCTGAATCCTGCGGTATATCTCATGGAACTGGGGGTTAATGTCACGATCCTGCCTGTTGACCGCTTTGGGCTTGTAGACCCGGACTCGGTCCAAAAGGCCATTTTGCCCAATACCGCGTTGATCACCATAATGTTGGCCAACAACGAAACAGGCACGCTCCAGCCAATAAAGGAAATCTCTAATATAGCAAGGGAACACGGCATCCCGGTCCATACGGACGCTGCCCAGGCAGTCGGAAAGATTGAAGTGGACGTGAGTGAGCTGGGCGTCGATTTCCTGACGGTTGCCGGGCATAAGGTCTACGGACCTAAAGGTGTAGGGGCGCTGTTCATACGTAACGGCCGGAAACTGACGCCCCTTATGCATGGAGCGTCCCAGGAGGCGGGAAAGAGGGCCGGAACCGAGAATATTATCTTGGCGTCCGGTCTTGGTGCGGCATGCCGTATTGCCGAAGAAAGGTTAAAAAATAATATCGAAAACATGAAAAAATTAAGAGATCGTCTGCAGGAACTCCTGTTTGGGGAGTTGGACGGCCTTGTATTAAACGGTCATCCCCATGAGCGACTCCCAAATACCCTTAATGTCTCGGTCCCCGGCCTGGAGGGAGGGAAAATCCTCGAGGGCCTGCCAACCATCATGGCCTCCACAGGGGCCGCCTGCCATGACCGGGCCGTCAGACTCTCCCATGTACTTTCGGCCATGGCCGTCCCGCCCGAAATCGGCATGGGCGCGCTCAGGCTCACCGTGGGAAGAAGCAATACCATGGATCAAATCGAAGAGGCCGCCGAACTCATCATTAATCAGGTGAAAAGGATGCGAGATGGAAAAACAAATTAACGAAAAGCCCGCACTGCTGATCATAGATATGCTAAAGGACGACTTTGATGATAAACACCATTTTCCTATTACCCCGTTTGCCAGAAAGATCATTGCACCCATAAACGCAATGATCGGTGCATTCAGAAAGGAGAACTGGCCGATTGTCTTTCCCTCGGACGCCTTTCACGAGGACGACTTTTTCTTCAAGGGACGGATGAAGCCCCACTCCTTAGCCGGCACTACGGGCGCGGAGGTCATTGATGAACTGGACCGTAAAGAGGAGGACTTCTGGCTCCCCAAACCCAGATTTTCCGCCTTTTTTAAGACCGGGCTGGAAGACTGGCTCAGGGAAAAGGGAGTGACGCTTTGCGCGGTTGCCGGTATTGCAACTAATTTCTGTGTCCTGACCACGGTAATGGATGCCATCTGCCATGACTTCAAGGTAGTCCTTTTGGAGGATTGCACTGCCGCTTTCCCGGAAGAGACTCACCAGCATATACTGAATATCTATCGACGTAATCCGCTGGATCCGCTGTTGAGGGTTGCCACATCCGCCGAACTCACTGCCGATCTGACGGGGGAAAAGTGATATGGATAAAGTTTAAGAAAATGTTTTGGTTACAGTTCAGGCATCATTATTGATCATTACAATTATTATAATAAGGAGGAAAGACCATGCTGCAAGACGTGCTCTTGAACGATGAAGAAAGGAAGTTGAAACAGGAGGTCAGGGAATTTGTAAAAAACGAGGTGCCTTCCGATTTGCTCAAGAAGATGGACCGGGATGAAATAACCTACCCTAAGGAATTTGTGGAGGCATTGGGGAAACGCAATCTTCTGGGTTTAAGATTTTCAAAGAAATACGGGGGACGTGGGCTTCCCTGGACCGCCGAAATAGCGGCCCATGAGGAAATCGGGGTCCTTGGTATGGCACTGGGCTGTGCCTTTGCCATGCCCTCCATCGTGGGTGAGGCGCTTCATGGTTTTGCATCAGAAGAGCTTAAGGAAAAATTCCTGAAGCCCATGTTGAAAGGGGAACTTGTCTCGGCCGAGGCGCTGACCGAGCCGCGTGGCGGGTCGGACTTTTTCGGGGCCACCACTGTCGCAAAACTCGATGGTGATCATTTCATGGTAAAGGGCCAGAAGCGCTTTGTCGTTGCGGCGAGCGGCGCGGATTTCTTTGTGGTTTACTGCAAGACCAATCCTGAAGGCAACCCCCGCGAGCGTATCAGCCTCATCCTTATCGAGGCGGACCGGGAAGGGGTGGAGGCAAAGCATCTGTACAATCTTCTGGGTACAAGGGGAGGCGGAACAGGGAGGCTCATTTTCAAAGATGTAAGAGTCCCCGCATCCAACCTCATCGGCCAACTCAACCAGGGGGCCCTCATCTTCAACTCCATGATGGTCCCGGAACGCCTTACCTCTGCGGGCGGGGCACTGGGTCTGGCCCGGGCCGCGCTCGAGGTCGCCACCCGCTACAGCAACAGGAGGTATACCTTTGGCAGGAAGATCCGCGATTATCAGGCCATAAGTTTCAAGGTGGCGGACGGAATAACACAGTTGGACGCTGCCCGGGCCATTACACATGCGGCGGGAAAGGCAGCGGACGAGGGTCTTACCTCGGCACGGCGCCTCGTGAGTGAGGCCAAAAAGTTCGCAACCGATATGTGCTGGGAGGTCTGCAACCAGTCCATGCGGATCATCGGCGGCATTGGTTACACCAACGTATTCCCCATTGAAAAAATGGTCCGTGATTCGAGGCTCGCGCAGATATGGACAGGCACCAACGAGATCATGAGTCTTCTTATCCAGCACGAGTATTACAAGGAGTTGCTGAACGATCCCAATCCCCCGCGAATAAGCGAGGAAGATGCCGAAGAGAGTCACCTGGAAGATGAAAAGGTATATGAAGACGATGAGATGTGGACCAAGGGATGGTAATTAAATCTTTCCCCCGCAAAATGGACAAAATTTTGATTCAGGAGGAATCTCTTTGCTGCAGGACGGGCATTTTATTGGACCGCTTTGAGGTTTTAAGCGGAGTTTTGTCTCGGACAGGAGTTGGGTAAGCTGTGTTTGTGAAATCTTTATGGCCTTTGCAAAAGAAAGGATTTCCGGTTTTTGTTTCTTGTCGAGTTTCCCATCTGCCAAAGAAACAAAAATCATATCTTCGAGGTTGCGAACTTTATCGGAAAACCTCCCAACAGGCATTAGCTTGAGACCTCCCCGGGCAACAATATTAAGGGCTTCTTTCAATTCCTGTTCGCCTGCCCCGATTTCCTTGCGGATACTGTCAATCGCCTTTGCCTCATCGGGATTAAACTCCCCATCTGCTACGGAAACCAACGCAGCATTTGCCAGATAGGGAATCATATCTTCCTTTCTCATTTCATTCCTCCTTAGGCCTTACGCAAAGATATTAAGTTATTTTTGCGCAAGCCCTATGATGAGCTACTTAAACTTTTTACCCATTTTTCGAAGTCTGTTTTCAGGTCCTGCCAGATCACGGGTTTTATTGTCTTTAGGTCAGGTTCTGTCTCAGCATCACTAAAATAGACAAGACTTCTAACCACATGGCCAATATCCCGATTTTGATATTTTCTGGTATATAATCGCAAATACTCCTTAAGGGAGTGAAAATGATTTATCAAATAATGCAAATCGATAAAATCTTTTCGATATCCCCGTGAAGCAATAGCTGACAACTTCATGCAGCCTATATCATCTATCCCTGCCATTTGGATTCCGAACTCGGGCAAACTGACTTTTTGCTGGAGCATCGGATAGTCATAACCAATAAAACTAACCTGAACACCGTGTATAGTGAGGTAAACGGTTTCAAGATTGACTGAGCTAACCATAAAATCAATTTTAAAAGACTTGAGCTTGTGGAAGAATGCCTCTGGTTCCCCAAATTTTGTAATAAACCAATCAAGATCAACAGAAATACGGTGACCCACTTGAAGCGCGAGAGCGGTTCCGCCTGCCAAATAAAAATCAGAACCGGCCAGTGCCTTTCCCAATAACAGAAGGACTTCCCTTTGTTCATTACTTAAAATTTCAATGTGCATGCCTGGCTCTCCAAACATCAGGATTTTCTCTTGATTCTTTGACCCACTTTTCTTTCTTCTCGATAGATATTCCGCTCACAAGAGCCCAGTAATTAAGTTCACGGAATGGGAGGATACGCCTTCCCCTCTTTTCTAAAAAGGAAACGAGTTTCTCTTTCGGATAGGTTTCTGCAAGCCAGAGCATTGAACTCCACGTTCCTCTTTCCATAATACGACAAATGATTAGATCGGCATGCTTTATAATCTTGATTGTTCCGGGATCGTACTCCCAGAATAAGGGAAAGACAAACTCCGGAATCCCAGCATCAGCATATAAACTATTTTCCATTTTTTCTTTCATAACATTTCTATAATGTATCAGCTCAATATTTAGCAGTGGCAGTCCATAATGGCGGAGCATGCGGATCTCTTTTCAAAGAGGCGCATTTTTATCTCTACAAAGCATCTGCCACGCACCAAATACATTAACCAGCCGGCTTCCGACAGGCGGGACAGCCAAGCATAATAGGAGCTATCATTGAGGGAGCTTTCCGGAGTCGAATTGTAAAGAGGACCGCCGTGATTCGCGCCACAGCAAGGTTATGCGGCTCTTTGAAAAGAGATCCGCATGCTTCGACTGCTTGCCCGCCGTTCTTGTGGCGGGACGCCGGTCGTTATTCAAGAGATATCCCAATAAATTCGAATTCCCCCAAATATTGAGCAGATACTCTATAATCGCTCTGCCCTCCGAGATAAGTCGGAGAAGGAGGAAAATGATCCATTTTGAATAAGGATTTTATACGGTTAACAGATATTTTGCAACCTCAAAATATACCTGCCCATTGATATTCCCATTAAAGTGAATTTAGCCACCTCTTATTATTTTTATGAACTTATTTGAATCTTTTAGACTTGTTATTGTATAAATTTTCAAATCCTCAAAAGGCTTCAAATCAGCGCACGCGGTACTGCAACCATTCACAGACAGGATTAAATCAACATCCTCGCTTTCGGGCCGAACAATTTCGATTTTGTCCTGCAGGCTTTTTTTTATATGGTCTACAACCTCGATCCGGTCATATTCGGGATTGCAACCGCCGCAGTATTTTATCCCCACACGCAGTTTCAAAGCCTTATGACTCCTCAATTCCACAAAGCTTCTTTGCGGCCCTCTGTTTCTCCTGCATGTTCTCACGGCGCGAGATCATAATCCTCTGTGCCTGCGGTGACCCGGCCCCATGCATGGATTCTGTAAGATAACCTACCGCGGCCGTACCGAGGGTAATATTTTCAATCAACCTCAGAATACGCATGCGGTTTTCCGTTGGGATATCGGAATTGGCCTTCAGGTATTTTTCAAGCCATTTGCCGGTCTCCGGGGACCTCAGGTCTGCGTCGGAGGGCATGGTCACCATCAACCCACCGGCAATATCCTGTGCAAGTCTCGCAATCTCAAAAGGAAAACGCGTTACGTTATGTTTGTGCACATTGGCTAACAGGATATTGACATTGTATGTCCCGCTTGGCTCCTTGTGTCCTTCGGAGGCACAGGCGATACAACCGCAATAGAGCGTCTCATTCAAATGGTTCATCTCCACGGTTTTGTCTTTTACATGCGAGGCCTTAGCCACCCCATTGTACTCGGCAACCGTCTGAGCAGCGCCTATCAGGACATCTCCAACCCCGACCTTACACGCATAGCTTTGCCTGTGATAAGCCGCGAAATTCTCAACTAATTGCCCGGCAAAATCGTATTCCTTGTATATGAAAACACGGTCCCATGGCACAAAAACATTGTCAAAAACCACAAGGGCTTCGTGCCCTCCAAACAACATATTCCCCCTGTCAATGGTATTGCCTTCAAGCTTTCGGGTATCACAGGATTGTCGTCCCATAATATAAATAATGCCTTCCGCATCACTCGGCAATGCAAAGGAGATGGCATAATCCTTATCTTCTTCCCTCATTGCAATTGTGGGCATAACGATTACTTCATGAGAATTCACGGCCCCTGTCTGGTGGGCCTTGGCGCCTCTCACCACAATGCCCTCTTTTCTTTCCTCCACCACATGCACGTACTGATCCGGGTCAGGCTGTCTATGGGGCGGCAGGCTCCTGTCGCCCTTGGGGTCTGTCATGGCGCCGTCGCAGGTCAGGTCATTTTCCTGGACATATTCGAGATATTTTAAAAAACGTCTGTAGTATTCCGTCCCGTATTTTTCATCTATGTTGAAGGTCACGATAGATAGCGCATTAAGGGAATCCATGCCCACACATCTCTGAAAACAACACCCGGTTTCACGTCCCAGCAGCCTCCCCATCTTGCTCTTCTTCACCAGATCCTCGATGCTCTGGTGAATATGGGTGAAACGGTTAATCTTTTTGCCCGTAATATGTGACTCGGCGGTCATGATGTCCTCGTGCTCGGGAAGCTGGGCCAATTCGTAGGTTTTGGCAACGGCCTTCATAGAGGGCCGAATGATGGGGTTATCCACCAGGTTTTCCACACGCTTTCCGAACAGATGAACCACCATATTGAGTTGTCTCAGGCTTTCCTCATATTGTTCCGCTGTCATCATAGGCATGTCTTTCTCCTTTCAATCCTCTGTTGATACCCTAATTAATAAGTCGCTTCTTGCCTCGGTGCCCCCTTTCCACAGGATCTGGAGGCGAGTCAAGGCATCACTCGATAGTTCGATTCTTCTGGTTTGATATCATAACTTCTGAACTAACTTCAAGACACAAGATAGATAGCAGATACAACAAATTGGGGTAACGTGACTTAGTGCCACAAAGGATTTAAAGATATTACTCTCTTCTAAAAGGATTGGCTGTAAGTGTGATCTCCAGAAGGTATCTCAAATGAAAAGGGAAACGGTTTATTTGGGTAGGTGCGCCACTCTTGAACTCACTCCTCGAGTGTCGAGACATCCCCTTCGGGCAACCCAAGTTCCCTTGCCTTCAGGAGCCTACGCATGATCTTTCCGCTCTTTGTCTTGGGAAGGCCGGGGAGGAACTTCATCTTTCTCGGGCAGGCGACCGAATGCAGTTTCTTCCTGGTAAATTTTTTGATGTCCCGCATGAGTTCCTCTGATTCCTCATAGCCGTCCTTGAGGGAGACGAAGGCCATGATCACCTCCATCGCAATGGGGTCCGGAACTCCTATCACACCTGCTTCGGCAACCGCAGGATGTTCTACTAAAACACTCTCCACCTCGAAGGGTCCGACGAGATGACCCCCCGTGTTGATCACGTCGTCCGCCCTCCCGACAAACCAGAAATAACCATCTTCGTCCTTGATCGCCTTGTCTCCTGTGATGTACCATCCCCCCTTGAACCTCGACTCATAAAGTTCCGGCTTGTTCCAGTAAGCCCTGAACATCGAAGGCCAGCCCGCCCTGAGGGCCAGGTGCCCCTCCTCGCCCGGAGGAAGCTCCTTTTCGTAATTGTCGTCAAGTATCCCGGGTGTCACCCCCATAAAGGGCCTCCCCATAGACCCCGGTCTGATGTCCTGGATCGGGTAATTCGCTATCTTGATACATCCCGTTTCCGTCTGCCACCAGTTGTCATGGAAGGGCATGCCAAAAACCTTTTCCCCCCAGAGCACCGCCTCGGGGTTCAGGGGTTCCCCCACACTGCACAGGTACCTCAGGCTGCTCAGGTCGTGTTTCTTCGGCACTTCATCACCAGCCTTCATCAGCATCCTGATGGCCGTAGGAGCCGTGTACCACACACTCACCTTGTATTTCTCGATTACTTTGTACCAGCGGCTCGCCCCAAACCCCCCCTCGTAGACCACCTGGGTGATCCCGTTCGACCAGGGGCCGAATATTCCATAGGAGGTTCCGGTCACCCACCCCGGGTCCGCCGTACACCAATAGATGTCATCGGGATGGAGATCGAGCACATACTTGGCCGTCGCGTAGTGTCCCACGATCGCCTCATGCACATGGACTACGCCTTTTGGCTTCCCCGTAGTTCCGGAGGTGTAATGGATAATCGCGTAATCCTCCCTATCCGTCGCAACCAACTCGAATTCCTCGGACGCTCCTCCCATGAGCCTCTCGTAACTCACCTCTTTATTCTTCAACTCATACCCGGCTTCACCCCTCTCCACAATGATGATGCTCTCCAGGGCCGGAAGGTCATCAAGTATCTCATGAATCGTATTGACCAGCTTCGGGGTCGTCACCAATATTTTCCCCTCGCAATCTCCAAGCCGGTCCCTCACCGCCTCTGGTCCAAAGGCGGAAAACAGGGGTCCGATCACTCCCCCCACCTTCAGAGCCCCAAGCAGCGACACAAATGCCTCGGGAATCCTGTCCATATATGTAAACACCCTGTCTCCCTTCGTGACCCCGAGACCGGTCAACACGTTGGCAAAACGATTGGTCAGCCTGCTCAAGTCGCCGAAGGTGTATTTCTCCTCCTCCCCGCCCTTCCCTTCCCAGTAAAGGGCAACCTTGTCCCTGACCGGCGAATTCACATGTCTGTCCAGGGCCTCGTATGCGATATTGAGCTTCCCATTATCGAGCCAGTCCAGGTCACTGTGAATATCTTCCCACTGAAACCGGTCAATCGCCTTTTGGTAATCGGACAAGTTGGGTGCCACCCTGAAGCCGCTCACATCACCTTTTCGAATTGGTTCGTAATCCATTTAATCATTTTCCTTTCTTTTAATTCCCGCCACGCTGACCCTCCGCCTTCAACGGATGAATCTCTGCTATTTGATTATTTTCAACATCTCTTTGAATTCTTTTGTGCCTGCCTTTTTCAGTACCTGGTAGATGACAGCCTCGGTTGAGGTGATCACCGCCCCTTTCTCCCCCATCAATTCGAGTCCAACCCTCCAGTTCGCTTCTGTCCTTGAATCCACGGCATCCTGGGGGACATGTACCCGGTAACCTCTTTCTATGAGGGAAAAACAGGTCTGGAAAACGCAGATGTGTGATTCGACCCCCATCAGGATGATATCTTTCAGATCTGTCGAATCCAGGCGATTGTTGAACGCCTCCACATCACAACAGTTGAAATGCACTTTGTTCAAAGGCTCATAGACCGGCAGGGAGTCCTTTAACTCGGGAAGGGTGGGACCGAGCCACTTGGGGTATTGTTCCGTGAGGATCAAAGGCAGGTCATAGATCTTTGAGAGGTGAAGGAGTTTAACGATGTTGTCAATTATTTCCTTTTTTCTCCCCATTACCCCCATGAGTTTATCCTGAACATCAACGATCACGAGTCCTGTATTTTCTCTATTCAGCAAAGATACTTTCATAATGACTAAAAATGTATTGATCACAGACACATATGTCAAGCTTATTGAAAACACTTCCCTCCATCCTTTGGGGTCTCTGACTTTGGGACCCGTGGGGTCAGGGGTTCGACGACCGTCATACCCACAACATCTTGCGGTTCCAATAAGTTGACCTACAATATCTCCATCCCCGCCATCACTCTTCCTCTATAACGATCCGGGCAGGAGAAATAATGGCTGAACTCTGAACGTTGAACCTGAGCAGTTACCGTCCAACAACATATAAGGCTAAAGCGTAGAGTACCGGAGAAAAAGAGAACATAATTGACATACCTTTTATATTCGCCTATATTCCCCCACTTACCTAATGATCAAACAAAAGGAGGGGACAATGAATCTTTACTACATCAATGACGAAGATGAATGGCAACAGATTCTGGACGATCTAAGCGAGGCGCTGAATATGCCGACAGCCCTTGTGGATCCTCAGAGCTTCGTCCTTCAGGAAAGCGGGGAGCGACACGAACTCTGTAAAGCGATTCGAGCGAACAAAGAATCATTGATCGGCATATGTGCCAGGACACAAAAATTCATGGCAAAGGAGGCAAAGGAGACACGCAAACCGGTGATTGTCTCTTGCGAAGCTAACATGACCAAATGTATGATCCCTGTGTTTTCAGATGCCGAGTTCATGGGCTCTGTTGTTGTATGTGGGACCGGTATTCCGGAAGAGGAAATTACAACTGCCATGATTGCCAAAAGCATCAACAGGAGTGTGGAGGAGGTCAACCGTATGATAGAGCAGGTGCCGTTTGTGGCCCAGGAAAAAATAGCTGAAGTTACAAACAGTGTCTTCAATAAAATTCACGATAAAAAAAGCACGGACTGAGTATGTGCGTAGAGGTCTGCCCGGGCACCCGGGTATCAGCTTTCCAGGCGTAGGGTATGCTGTTTAAAGGGCGCGGCCGGGGCGTCCTGTATTTCACAAGGGAAACCGTCACCAGTCATAAAAGTTATTCAATATGGTCAACAACGTTACCCCCGCACAATAGGCACCAGGATCTTGAGTTTCTGGCCGAACCTTCGAAAAAAGATGAAAGACCCTGTGTGAAAAGGCCCCCCGTCTACAATTCAGGGATCGAAAAAACCCATTGGCACCAATTGTCATCCGGATGAGGATCAGGAGGACAGAAAATGCATTCCACCTTTACCCTGGGGTCGACAATCTGAATCACGTTGTTGAAGCAGGCCATATTTTTCTTCAACACCGCTGAACCAGAGTCTATCAACTGTAATCCAATTTATCGAATACGTCTCGATCACTTTGATGAGGGTCTCTTCAGGCAGGCCTGCCAATCCGTGTGGGTGTGCCTTAAGAGGTTGCTTTTCTCCGTCTATTTGCCCCGCCGAGTAGTGCCCTTTTTTCATTAATGGATGAACACTAAGTAAGAAGAAGTAAATGGGACAAATTTTCTGTTGACTTATCCACATAGATTTATTGGTATATCAGACACTACAAACCGCTCTTCCATGGATTTAACAACAGGAGGGGAAATCATGAAGCCAAATACAAAAGAAATGGTTCTCATATCACTGGCGGCCGATTCGTTGGCACTGGGTGCCCACTGGATCTATGATACCTCGGCAATTGATCGAAAATTCGGAAGAGTCGAGGATCTGTTGAAACCCCTTGAAAACTCTTTCCACCCCACAAAGGATGCGGGAGAATTTACTCATTACGGGGACCAGACAATGCTTCTTCTTGAATTATTGAGGGATAACCGGGTATTCGAATTGCGGGAATTTGCTGAAAAATGGCTCCATTGTATGACAAAATATGATGGTTATATGGATAATGCCACAAAACAGACCATATCCAATATGGAGAAAGGCAAGTCACCTGATTCATGCGGTTCGCCGTCATCAGACCTTGGAGGGGCTTCACGCATCAGCCCCCTCATATTTACCTTGCATAATGAACCGGACAGGCTTGACAAAAATGTAAGAGAACAGACCGCAATGACCCACAACAATTCTGTTGTAATTGAAAGCGCAGCCCTTCTTGCAAGAATAACCTTAGAGGCATTAAAAGGTACACCCCCTCTTGATGCACTTCAGAAAGTACTTTCAGATGGACCCGACAATTACATGCTTTCCCCGCTTATAGAAGCGGGATTAAAAAGTAAAGGTCAGGAGACCAGGCAGACAATATTAGGCTTCGGTCAGATGTGTGAGGCAGGGTCGGCCTTACCCTCTGTTATACATCTTTTAACGACGTATGAAAATGACCTCAAAAACGGACTAATTGAAAACGTAATGGCCGGAGGAGATTCCGCAGCAAGGGGAATGATAGTGGGCATGGTACTCGGGGCATATCATGGAGAGAACTCCGGTATCCCTGATAAATGGATTAATGACCTCAAGGGGTATGACAGGATCGTGGAGTACCTTGAGAGAAGCGGTCAGAAAAATACCATCGCTTAAGGCTGACTGCTGATCTCAGACTCCTTCCTTATTGGGTGTCAGCTCAATCAGGATGTTACTTTTCCTGTTTTCTGAAGCCCGAAAAGATCCATAAGATGCCCCACGCTAAGGCAACGGGGCCAACCGCCACATAGAGAAAGATATGCCAGTGGCTGTTCCAGGGTTTCAAATATAGTGCAAGGAGGGCCGGCCACAGGAAAGAGGCAAGAATTGCTAATCGCTTCCATCCTGAAAGGCCCTGGCCTTGATCTGCCGGCCGAACTTCATTTTCCTGCTGTCTGCGCAGCAATCTGGGAAGCATAAAAATGCCTAAAATGATCGCGACAATCAGAAGGATTTCCATTAAACCGGACATCTTCACGCTCCCAAAAATAGATAACCGCAGTAAAAGCTAACCGTTAGGTTTTGTCCCCTGGAGAGGCCTATATGAAACACTTTAACCCATCCCTGAACAGGTTGTTGGTGTCCTATCAGAAAAAAGGCCATGACGCAAGACTTCAGCAAAAAGATAAAGGAGGTTTCAATGAATACTCGAAAACTGGTGGTAGGTTTTATTTCTCTCTTTTTTATCTTGCTAAACACATCTAACGCCTTGGCAGATAAGTCCACAGTCAAGATAGAGGCCCCGGATGAAGTCGTCAAGGGATCAGAGGTCGTGATTAAAGTGCATGTGAGCCACAGTGCCAATAATTTTTTCCATCATACCGAGTGGCTAAGTATCAAGGCCAACGGAAAGGAAATAGGGAGCTGGGAGTATTCCATGACCGACCTGCCTGAAGGAGCCAGGTTTACTAAGGAAATAAAGGTAACCGTGAATGAAGACCTGGTGATTGAAGCGAAGGCAAGCTGCAATCTCCATGGAAGTGCCGGAGTTGACAGGAAAAAGATTTCCGTTAAATGAGACGTCCGGAGCTACCTTTATAAAAATGGGACCCAAAAACAGATTCCTCAGGCAGCTTTTCTTTTGCCCTCTTTTCATAATGCAATAGAGGTACTTGTCATGACGATTGGAGGCATTTCAATTATACTTATTCTGGGCATCGTGAATTTCGTCTTGATTCTTTTCCAGATGTCCACGGGATTACGCTGGATAAAAATGCCCTTCGGCGTTCATAGAAAGACGGGCATTGCGTTTTTCATTACTGCATCAGTTCATGGTCTATTGGGGTTGATAGCCGGTTAAAAAGACGAGAGGGACATCCGCATTTCTCATTAGCCTCTGAGGTAGTTGCGTATGGCCTCCTCCACATCGGGTGGAATTTCTATTTCTCTTTCTCTAAGGCGCGCTTTATATTTTTCAAAGGATTTGACGTGCCGCACCGAGGAAACAAGTACCTGGATATATTCTTCCAGACCCTCCTCAACCTTTCTCCTGAAGTGGTACTTTTCCAACAACAGGTTCTCAACGCGCTTCACAACCCTCAGGTTGACGGGCCTGCATACGAGTCTGTAAAAGATGAATCGCTGGAGTTGACCATCCTCTGGGTCCTCATCTTCAATTGCCTGCATGATCCGGTCCAGATCCAGGCTGTCGTGTATCTAAAAAAGGAACGAGACACCAGATCCCCTGTGACGAGATAGAGATCAGCTTCCGTTCTCTTAAGTAGTCTCTCCACCTGGGCAAAGGCATGATGGACATCGGCAATAAATTTGACACGCATATTATTTTTTCTCATATGAAAATAAACCCCTCAAAATACCCTTCTCTCTGCTGATAACGTCAACAGATGAGATACTCCTTAGTTCTGGTCCCTCTGATTTCATTATGTTTCCCTTAAATGGGTTAACAACCCATTATCAAGAAATATCATAAATGTAAATTTGATGGTTTTAGGAACTTAACGGCATTTGATGCATTAATAGAATTTGACATGTTCTCAGATATGGTATATACTTTGGTATCTATCATTTTCATGGGAGGATTAAAATGCAAACTGCTAAAATCTTTATAAACGGTAGAAGCCAGGCCGTAAGGCTTCCTAAGGATTTCCGGTTCTCGGGAAATGATGTTTTTGTTAAAAAAATCGGGAAGATAGTAATACTTATTCCTAAAGATGATCCTTGGGCATCCTTGGCAAACAGCCTTGACCAGTTCACCGACGACTATATGGAAACCAGAGATCAACCTCCGCAGGGTTCTCTGGAAACATTATAATGAAGTATATGCTCGATACAAACATATGTATCTATATTATCAAAAGAAAACCGGTGGATGTAATCGAACGGTTTAGGAAAACCCGGATTTCGCAAGTCGGAATCTCATCAATAACCTTTAGCGAGCTTGAATACGGCGTTGTCAAAAGCTCAAAGCCGGATCAGAATCAATTCGCATTAGCCCAGTTTTTGGCTCCTATGGAACTATTGTCATATGGTGATGAAGCCGCACAGCATTATGGTAAACTTAGAGTATATTTAGAAAAACAAGGCACCCCCATTGGATCCCTTGATATGCTAATCGCCGCGCATGCTCTTTCGGTAGGCTGCATTTTGGTCACGAATAACGAAAAGGAATTTAATCGAGTCCCCAATCTCAAAATTGATAATTGGGTGAAGTAATCATCATCAACAGCTTGACAACTTATCAATCAATAGCATATAATATGCCATATACATAACACTAACAGGAGGAAAAAATGGGCACTACAAAAACAGCGACGGCAAGGGCTTTACTCGATCCTGAAGTCAAGATACAGGCTGAAAACATACTAAAGGAATTGGGCCTGTCGGTTTCGAAATCATTTGAATTGTTTTACAGGCAGGTTATTGCACAACGCGGTTTGCCTTTTGAACTTCAGGTTCCCAACGAAAAGACCATGAAAGCCATTGAGAACTCAAGACAGGGCATGGGAAAAAGGTTCAACACCCCGCAAGAACTCTTTGACGATCTTGGAATCTGATGGCATGAGATCAATAAGGCGTGACACACAATTTAAAAGAGACGTTAAAAGAATAATTAGACGGGGTAAGGATACTGATAAGCTTAAAAAGATAATTCGTCTTTTGGTCAAAGCAGAAAAGCTTCCACCGGAAAACAAAGATCATCAGCTCAAGGGAACCTTAAAGGATTGCCGGGAATGCCACATTGAACCTGATTGGCTGCTAATATATCGAATAGAAGGAAGTGAACTTTGCCTTGTTCGAACGGGGGCTGGTCGGGGCGAGAGGATTTGAACCTCCGACACCCTGCTCCCAAAGCAGTTTTTAGGAACCACTCTCAGTTTGACAAACTTACCCAAGAGTACGGATGGATCTTTCAGCTCCCCAGTGATCCCCACCGCTTCACATAGATAAGTTACGGATGGATCTTTCAGCTCCCCAGTGATCCCCACCGCTTCACATAGATAAGTCAGCCGCATATTACCCTTGTAGTCATCATAGAATCCCCCTGACAGCGTAAATTCTTTATGTCTTCCCTTAACCACTTCAAAGTGAACCACAAAAAGATCCTTGCCCAACGTTGTAAAGATTGGTTTAAAACCATCTACAGCAATGCAAATACAGGAAAAGGCAGAAGAGTGCGAGGTGGGTCCTGGCGGTTGCCAGAAAATTATGGAGTGACATGTCAGTTTTTGAGTCAATCGAGTCGAAAATAAGGGTAACTCTGAAGCTGACCAGGTTTCGTTTAGCCGATTGTTTCCCTGCTAATTGTGATCCTCTTTTTCTGTGTAAAAACAAAGGAATAAGTTGACACTGCCAGTGAAACTGTATATTAAAAGTGTCCAACACTTAATAAAAATTGCTTGAAAGGAGATCACTATGGCTGCAAAAAAGACCACCAGAAAGGCGAAAGCCAAAAAAACCACTCCAACACGGAAAATAACCGCAGTAAAAAAGCCCATGACAAAATCCGTCATCATGGCTGAAATTGCCGAGAACACCGGATTGACCAAGAAACAGGTTTCCTCGGTGTTCGACGAGTTGGACATCCTCATCGAGCGGCACATTAAACCGCGCAGTCCCAAACAATTTATCCTGCCAGGGCTCCTGAAGATCGAGGTCAAGCGCAAGCCTGCAACAAAAGCACGAAAAGGTCGAAACCCGTTCACCGGGGAAGAGATGATGTTGAAGGCGAAACCGGCCCGGGATATCGTAAAGATCCGCCCATTGAAGAAGGTAAAGGATATGGTTGGATAAGATGCGTGAAATCAGCAGCTTTTCTACCGGTTAATTGCTGATTATGCCAAGCGGAGTTAGCTCAATGGTAGAGCACTGGGCTTCCCGCCCAGATGTCGGGGTTCGATTCCACCGACTCCGCTCCAACAACTGACCGTTTTTCTACGAGAGCTTAAATAGGAGAAAAACTATGGCATAAAGCCGAATTTATCAGCCCTTCTGAATCGAAAAATAGATACGAGTATTGAATCCGCAGGATTTCTACCGGCTCCCGATTTAGCAAATCCACCACTGTCAGGATGTATCGTACGCGTTTGCCGGCATACTGTGTAAGTCGTTCGTTTGGATCGCGCTGGATCAATTTCTCATACCGTGTCAGAGGAAGGCACTGTATCGAGTCATCATCATTTACAAGAAAGACTCGTAAGTTTATGCCCATAATATTCAGACTCCTGTTCTAACCATTGAACGTCTGTGACCTGAATCCAAAGGAAAACATGTAGTTGGCCTTTAACCAGGCCGTCAGCCTAATGAGAAAGCACATTGTTTTCTCCGGTGACTTCTCCAAGCCCCTGTTTCTTCAGTTGTTTACGTATCCGACGTTCCGCCTTCTTTTTCTCCTGTATCTTGACCATTTGCTCAATGCTTTTGACGTTATCCGGTCTTCTCTTTTCAAACCGCTTGAAATAGATGTCTTCAATGAACACCGGCAAAGGAGCTTTCCACGGCTCCTGCTTGTGATTTGCAATTTTCCCGAACCTTTTCGGATTCATGCCGAGTTCCCTTGCCATTTGGATATGGGCATGGGAGAGGTGGTATCTCTTGCGAACATTGATCCAGATCTGATATTTTTCTGGGATTTTCGCCTTTTTTGCCATTTGCTAATCCATGCTTCACGTATTTGGCTTCAGTTTTTTGACGATATTTTCAAACCTGCCCTTAACGTTTCGTCAAGCAGGTCAACCACGGTTTTGAACAACAGGAACAGGTAACCGATATCTTCTTCCGTGAGGGCAATGGGTTCTTCCTCTTCCGGTGCTTCCATAAGGGTCTCTAACACATACTTCATGACATAAGGCTGTCCGGAGAGTTGGACCTCGGCGATCCTTTCAAGAAATTTCTCATCAGTTCCTTCCAGGCTTTCCATAAAGCCCTCGGTTTTTTCATAACAATCGATGATTTCTTCAGGTGATATCCTTTTTAAACTCTTTTTTGAACTTTTTTGAAACATCCGGCATACAACGTAAAACATGTAGACGGCCAACTCCTTTACTTCCTGGTCCAGATCCTGGGTGAATTCAATCATGAATGCCAGAAGATTCGGCTGGTTTTTGTTTACTTTAATCATTTCTTTCTGTGCTCGCACAGGAGAGAAGCCCTCAAACTCCTGCCAGGTTTCCTCTGCCAATTCTTCTGAGACTGTATCCATACTGCTGCCTCCGTACATTTTGAATGTTTGCTTTTTCAGATTAACCTGTATCTCAAATTATAGAATGATCTCCGTTTTTTCCAAAAAAGGGAATCCGTTCTTTAGCTTACAGGTTTAATGTGCTTCTTCCCTTGCAAATGCATTAACCACCTTTCAGCGCCTCTTCCCCTATTTCTGGTTGAGAGCGTTACCTTGCCGCCAGATTCAAAAATAATATCAGTTTTCATCAATCTTCCAGAAATATAATCCGATGAGAAACACAGACATTTCCTTCTGAACTCCAGCCCCTGAATAAAATATCCCAAATTCCATTGTTCATCCGGGATAAAATATTCAGCAGAATAGCCTCTCGGTGCAGCAAAAGTAAACGACATCAGGGAGAGGGCATAAAGAACTCCAATGGCGTATATGTCCGGTTCCTCCTCTTTTATTTGGAAGACTATTTCTTGATAGGTATTGACTGATCCTTCATATCCAGGTGTATCTTCAAAACTGTTTGATACAATTTCTATGATGGGTATCCCAATTGTTCCTTCTAACAGTTGATATGATACAGTCTTTTCAATATCCATTTTGAATGGCCCCGAGCCTTAAAAGAGGTCAAAAAAAGAATCTTCATCGAGATGTTTTAAATATTTCTTAACAAGGTTCTTTAAAGAATCAGGTTCACCTATATGTATCCAGTCATCAATTGAGCCCAAAAAACAATACCGCTCTGCAATGAAAGTCCTCTTTTTCTCATCCTCAATCGTGAATTTCATTACGGGCCCGTAAGTTGCGGCAATATTAATCATATCTTCAATTGCAGAAACATTATCCGAACGACCATTTAAAGAAGTAGGTTGAACATCACGGAATAGGTCCCTCAATACTTCAATATCCTGATTTGATTCCCATATAGTAATAATTTTCCCTTTAATATCAAAAAGATAACGCCTTGAACCTTCTTTTTTCTTGAGTTCTTTCTCAATAGCATCCTTTTCAATATTTGTGATGAGTTGGGGAAGTTTCTTTCGCAAGAACACTCCTCCGGTTCCGGGATGTTCGTATATTTCATAACCATAAGGTATTTCAGCAACCAACTCTCCGTTATTTTTCAGAGAAAAATGATATTTAGGTTTTCCGGTTTTCGTTCTGCCTTCATGGAGGTAATAGGTTTTACCTCTTCTGTTCTTGTATTCAACTGGCACTTTTAGTTTTCCCTACTATCTTGTCTTCCCTGACAATCGCACAGAATTTGGGGTTATCAATATCTTTACAACTTGAGTGATTATACAGAGGGCATTCTGGATATTTTTGACATCGACTTAATTCCAAAATCCCTTTGCATGGTTTTCGTTTAGGCCAGCGCCAGCATTTAGGGATTGAACCTGCTGGTATCCCGGCGGCAACGATTGATGTTGCTGATTTTGCTATATTGGATGGATGTTTGGATAACCTCTATTAAAACGGAATATCATCATCAGATGGACCGTCCTTTCCCCAAACATCGTCAGGAATATCATCAGAGGGGGATGTGCCACCCTCCAACTTCTCCAGAAAAAACTTTAGCACCTTGATGGCTTCTGCCTTGTGTCCCAATTTGATCTTCCAGGGCAGGCTTTTGTCAATTGGTGCCTTGCTCCTATCTCTTCCCGTAATCTTCTTCAATTAGCTTTTCCAGTTTCTTCACACTGCCTTCAACATCCAATCCGGAAATATCAACATGATAATGGGCTCTTTTGTAAAATTTTCTATAATAGCTAATATCCTTTTTTATTTCCGATAAGTAATACCGCCTATCATCTTCAGGTAAATCTTTTTCTATGAGATTTGAGTCCTCATCATAAAAGACAATCCGATCCAAAATATTTTCCGGTGTATCTTTCAGTTCAATAACAATAGCACCAGATTTCTTAATGAGCCTGTAGTACCAATCATGAAGGCCTTTTGGTGTTAATGCTACAACAAGGTCATTGTTTTTACTGGTATCAATGATTTTGTTTAATACTTTGGCACCCTGTTCTCTATAAGAATATCCAGATAAATATTGGTTTTGGATTTGCTCTATTGATCTGCCGAAAAAATCTTCGATTTCGTCATCTAAATCAAAAAACAGGAAATCAATCTTTTCGGCCAACCTGTTCCCAATTGTTGATTTTCCAACGCAACTTACCCCGACAATAAATATATACATTTAAGCCTTGAATATGCTTTAATTTTTGTTAATGAATTTCAGCAAGCCGGTCTAACATATCCCAAATAGGACCTTCCCAGCCGGCAACAACACCCTCATCTTGACAAATTTCACAATGCCAATGAATCTGAATCATGTCTTCATCAAAATGAATATCTAAAATTCCTTTACATGGTTTTGGCTTCGAGAAAGTGTTCCTTGGAGATGAAACCTTTTTCTATTTCTGTAGTATTCAAAAAGTTTTCCAGATACCTATTTGTCCATTTTATCCATTATTTTTCATTTTTATGGCGGTGATCTGTTTTGTTGTCATAAATCCTTCGGTTGTTTTTAAGAGTCGTTGAAGTAAATCCTTATTGACGAAATCTGGACTTGTGCATATCGATACTATATCTGGTCTGGGCCATCTATAGGGTAGGTCTGAACCAACGCTAAATCTTGGAGAGAATGATTCCCATACGTCATCATCAAGCCACATATCCGGTGAATCAATTGCATGATCTACCAACCAGTGCACACGGCAGTTTCTCCACGTTCTCATAGCGTGATACATGAAATTTGCGATATTCAGATATCTTTTTTGGTCCATCATGTCGTGATGTTCATCAACATGTAAAATATGAGACGGGGGTGTGAGAGTCCCTCTTTTAACGCGATCTTTCCAGCGAGAATAAGCCTTGTGATGCTTTTCAACAACAAAAGTTATCCGATGATTTCCCCAATCCAATATTTCTTTAAGTCGCTGTTCAGCGATTTTCGATTAGATTGAAATAGTCCAGGTCAATATCCAGGATAGAACTCATATCTTTAATTTCCAAATATTTATTTCAAGGTCGCCGCCCTAGGTCCATCATTTTTTGTTCATCTTCTCCCTCAACTTCCCTGAACACTTAAACACAATCACCTTCCTGTCATCCAAGATCATATCTTCTCCAGTCTGAGGATTTCTCCCTTTCCTTTTCTTCTTGGCCTGAACATAGAATTTCCCGAAACCACTGATGAGGACATCTTCCCCTTTATCAAGTGTTGATTTAATGATTTCCAGCAGTTTTTCAGTAAGTTGAATTGATTCAGACTTGGAAAAGCCGCATTGGTTGTATATTTTGTCTATTATAGCTGCTTTGGTGAGGGTCATGGGTCGGTGCTCCTTTGTATTGGGGGTTTCTCAGGCGATTTTTCAATTGTGCAATAGATCTACAGACCCCGTCAAGGCCAAGCCTTTAAATGTTCTTCCGCCATTTTGCCAGGAATTTTCTTATATCTCTCAAGCATTACTTCGGTCTCTCTCAGGATTTCGTCTCTGAGGGATTCAGGTTCAAGGACCTCGGCCTTTGATCCCCAGTTCATAATCCAGAACTTGATTTCATCGGTGCCGGCCACCTCGGCCTCGAAAATAATCGAACCATCGTCCCGTTGCTCTATCTTTTGGCTCTCATGCCAGATCTTCTCCTTTATGTATCCGGCAACGTCCGAATCGAACCAGACTTTGACCTTCTCCCTGGAATACGCCAAAGCTCGGCCCTATGAATTCTTCCAGATTGAAATCCTCCGGGATCACAAAGGTATCTTTTGTCTGGTGGAGCATCTTAATCCGGTCTAAGGCGAATATCCTGACCTCATTTCTCATATGGCAGAGACCAATTAAGTAAAATGGATCTCCACGGATTGTTTTGCAGCGGCTGCCTCGTTTACCCGGTTGATGATCTCTTTGAACTTTGCGTATTCCTTATAAGGCTTAATGCCCACGTGAAGGATCTGCTCCACCTGTTCCATGTATTTGACGGATTCGGGCGGCAGGGTGGTTTTTACCTTCTTGAACAGGGATTCCAGTGAGTCGTAAAAAACCGTGTCCCTGAAAACCTTAAGCATGTCCCGGCTGAAATAAAGGGCCATCAGTTCCGTGAGATTGAAGGGGATCGGGATCTGGTGCTTCATGGTGTCCAGCAATGACCAGAGGTGCTTCCTCTCCACCATTTCATTATAAATGGGAAATCCTGCCACCTGGAGTGCCTCAAGGTCCCGGTAAACCGTTCTCGGGTGACATTCAAGCTCCTCCGCAAGATCGGCCGCTGATTTGCCCATTTTGGATGATATTAGGATTTGAATAATGCTCCATTGCCTTCCCAACTGGTCTCCCCTGGCCATGATAATCCCCCAATAAAATTAAAGATTTTGAACAGTTAAACCCAAAACAACAAATTTATCAATAAAATTTCAAAAACCATCCTTTGTTTTTGCGTATTTTGTGACTTTTTGCGGCTATATCAAAGTTTTTTTCTTGAGTGTGACCGTATCTGTCAAACACCCCTGATATGGTAAAGCCAATCACCACCCAGTCGCTTCGCTCCTTCGAGACATGGAGTTCACAGAGCCTCTAATTATAGTGATGGGAAGTGAATGAATTGGCTGGGATGAGCGCATGTAGAATGGGAGGCGCCCTAACCGGAAAAACAAGCTCGCTTATTTTTCATGTCAGGTGACTTTCCATCGTTCCCAATGCCAAGCCATTGGGAGCCCGGCTACGCGGGGTTCATGCGCTCATAGTTCTCTGTGTTCTCGGAGTCTCTGTGGTGAATATTTTGTTTAAGTCAACAGGAGGGATTATTATGCAAAACATCATTATTGACTATCTTGATCAGGCCAAAATCGGACGGAAACAATCCTTCAAAAATCTATCGATATTCCCTCTCCTATCAACATACGGTTTGGACCTGGAATACCTGTTATTGGATGAAGCTCTATCTGAAGGCGCGATGGAAGTGGTTGAAGTGGACAA
>JAFDDR010000129.1 GCA_019310785.1 Deltaproteobacteria bacterium | reverse complement strand
TGGGGTCGGACCAAGCTATCCTTTTGATATTTATATGATATCGTTCCAAAAATAGGTGTTTTTAAGCCTTAAAAGGCTAATTTCGGGGGTAAAATTGGCCCCGTAAGGAATCGCCGGTTCACGAAGTTCGTAGCTTTTTTTGCCACCAACAATCTTCCGTCCTTTTGCCTTAACCCCAAGCCTTTTTAATGTATCTAATAAAACTTTAAGAGACCCCGGTTAGTACTACAGCGTCATTTTTTTGTAGACAGCAAAAATAAGATGGTGTATGGTGGAAAGCATCAGGGCGTATGAGAGGAACACAGAGTGGTTACTGAGAGATCTGGTCAAGCCAATACCGGTTTTGAACAGCAGAGGAGATTTGCGCCCTTTTACTTCAGAAACATTATATCATAGAATACAGATGTCGCACACCATCAATACAGAACCAATTGCCGGAGACCTTAAAAAGTTAGGGCCGGTCACATTAAAGTTAGCCAATGAGCAGACATTAGAGTCGCTCTGGGACCAGCTTGTCAGCCAGCACCATTACTTGAGTTATAAAAGGCTGTTGGGGCATCGTTTAAAATATCTTGCTTTCATCCAGGAGCGTCCGGTTGCTGCTTTATCCTGGAGTGCCCCCGCCTTGAAACTTCGTGTTCGCGATCATTTTATCGGATGGTCCGCTGAGCAAAGAAAAAACTACTTGAATCGAATAGCTAACAATAGTCGCTTTCTGATCCCACCATGGGTCAGGGTTCCTAATTTGGCTTCGCATGTACTTTCTCTTAACATTGGCCAATTAGAAAAAGACTGGCCGCAGCACTTTAACACAGAACTGGTGCTTTTAGAGACCTTTGTTGATCCACGTTTTTTCAACGCCATTTGCTATAAAGCTGCCAACTGGAAATTTATCGGTCAAACCAATGGGTACACAAAACAAGGAAAAAGATATATTTATCACGGCAACGTCAAGCATGTATATATTTATGTATTAGATCCAAAGTTCAGAGATATCATTAAATGTCAGCAAAAGCTCTGTGATCCCTTTCAGCGCCCCCCACAATCACAAAAAAAAGTGGAGGATTTACAGATGCTTTTAAAACATTGTCAATGGCATTCCGATCTGGTTTCAAGCATGGGTCTTACTGAAAAAGATCTCACTTTAATGGCCGATGAACTGGTAGCATTCCATGAGCAGTTTCATAACTGTTTGGGCCGAATAGAACACCAACGACTGGGATTGGCCTATATTTCCGGGCTCATCAGTAATGTTAAAGGAAAATCGGTTGAGCCAATCGCCCTTGAGTTTTTAGATCCAAACGGCGTTAGAGCGCTACAGCGTTTTATGAAAAACTACCGCTGGGATCATGAAGCCATGGAGGAAGCGAATCAAGCTGTTTTGGCTGATATGATTGGCAGCCCCGATGGCATGATAAATGCTGATAGCTCCGAGTTCATCAAAAAAGGCAAAGAGTCCGTTGGTGTTGCCAGACAATATTGTGGTTCTGCCGGTAAAGTGGATAATTGCCAATCAGGCGTCTTTGTCGGTTATTCAAGTGAAAAAGGCTATGGCCTTCTGACCGGCCGAATCTATATGCCCAAAATCTGGTTTACTGATGAATATGCCAAAAGGCGCAAAGACAACTGGGTCCCCGAAGATATTGTTTTTCAGACAAAACCTCAAATTGCTCTTGATCTTATCAACAAGATAGTAGAATCAAATCATTTCCCTGCAAAATGGCTTGGCTGTGATGCTACATTTGGGTCTGATTTGACTTTTTTACAATCACTGCCGGAATCACTCTATTATTTTGCCAGTATTCGTTCGGATACATATGTTTCTCCCGCAAAGCCCAAAGTAGGCTTACCTCCTCATAAAGGCAGAGGGCCTTATCCTAAAAAATTGCACATACTACCGGGTGAACCTCAAGCACATAAGGTTGCCCAAATTGCTCGCTCTGAAAAACTTTTCTGGAAGCCCGTTGTTTTGGCAGAAGGATCAAAAGGGCCTATTATCGCTGAAGTGACCCGTATTAGAGTTTATCTGTCTCGAGATGGCCTCCCGGAAGAACAACCTTTATGGCTGCTTATCCGGCGAAACTCAGATGGTCAATTGAAATATGCTTTATCCAACGCGCCGGAAGACATACCTTTCTTCGAGTTGTGTAAAGCTTCAACGATGCGTTGGCCTATTGAACAATGCTTTAAAGAAGGCAAAGACCAGATAGGTATGGACCATTACGAACATCGCTCCTGGCCAGCCTGGCATCGCCATATGATCTATGTCTTTCTTGCATTACATTTTCTACTTCGTTTGCGAATCAAGTTTAAAAAAAAGCCCCATGCCTGACATTGCCACAAGCAAGAAGACTGGTTGCAGCAATGCTTCCTTATCATTCAATTGAGAAGGCATATGCCTTGGAACTACTAAAATACCATACTGACCGTAATTATATCGCTCAAAAGTCACATAGCAAAAGGGCAATAACCGAAGCTATTTTATTGAAAATTAAAGTGTCGCTGTAGTACTAATTGGGCTTTGGCTCAATTAGGATACTATAACCCTAAGACGGCCCTTGAAACTATGGTCTTCTCCATCTCCTTTGTACCTTCATAAAGCTCTAAGATCTTGGCGTCCCTGTATAGCCGTTGCACCTTGTATTCATCAATGTAGCCATATCCGCCGTGCATCTGAAGTGCCTCATCCGCACAGCGTACAGCCATTTCACCGGAAAACCACTTGGCCATGGCGATGAGGCCGTGATCGATTTTTCCCTGATCAACAGACCATGCGGCCTCGTAGTAAAGATTTTTTGCCGCCCTGATATGTGTGGCCATCTCTGCAATCTTGAATTGGGTAACCTGAAAAGAGGCTAAGGTTGCGCCGAACTGGCGCCTTTGTTTGGTGTGACGTACGGACTCTTCAAGGGCCGCTCTGGCAAGGCCCACGGCCTGGGCGCAGATATGAAGCCGTGTCCGGTTGAAGAAGGCCATCAACTCGTGGAATCCTTCGCCTTCTGTGCCTACCAGGTTTTCGACCGGCACGTGGACATTATTAAAGGATAGTTCTGCCGTGTCGGATGCCCGAATACCTAATTTTCCCCGGATCTTGGTAGATTCGTATCCCTTGGTATCGGTGGGAATAAGGATAAAGCTGTGTCGAGCATGGCGGGAAGGGTTTTCAGTGTCTGTCAGGCAGAAGACAAGGACATACTTGGCGAGATCGCCGTTTGTGGCAAACATTTTTGAACCGTTGATTACCCATTCATCTCCTTCTTTTACCGCGGTTGTGGCAGCGCCCGTCACATCGCATCCCGCATCCGGTTCGGTAATGGCTGTGCCCATAATAGCCTGGCCCGAGACCAACTGGGGAAGCACCAACTGTTTCTGTTCTTCAGATCCAAAAAGACCCACAAGCTCTGATCCAAAGGTAGTAGACAAAATGGCCTGGCCGATTCCCGGGTCCACGGCCCAGAATTCCTCGTTGATCAGGCAGTGCTCAAAAAAGCCATAGCCTGCGCCGTCATATTTTTCATCAATAAAAACCCCCACGAAACCTAACTCGCAGGCCTTTTTCCAGATGTTCAGGTCAAAGCTTTCGTTGCGGTCAAATTCCTGGGCCACATCCGGAAACTCGCCCAATGCAAACTCGCGTGCGGCCTTTATAATGTCCTGCTGTTCTTTGGTCAGGGTGAAATCCATTGAATTACTCCTTGATTGGATTTATAAAATTTGGTCCTCTATGTCAGTCGAAGATCCTGGTCGGCGGGGGTCAGAGTTAGATGGCTCTGCCTTGGAATTTTCGAATTTTGGTCATTGGAATTTGTTTGATATTTGGGATTTGATATTTGGAATTTCAATAAGGCAATAAAACTCCAACAATGCAAATCCCCTCTGGGGATAACCAAAGCCCGGTCCTTTGGGCCGGGCTTTTTACTATGCCTTCAGTTTCTCCTTAAGCGCGTTCACTACATTGAAAAGATCATCCACAACGCCATAGTCCGCTACCCTGAATATGGGCGCCTTCTTATCTTTATTGACGGCAATTACTGTGCCTGCGCCGGTAATTCCGGCCACATGCTGGAATGCTCCGCTGATACCGAATGCAAGATAGACCTTTGGTTTTACGGATTTACCCGAGGTGCCTACCTGGTGATACTTGGGCAGCCAGTTTTTGTCCACTATGGGACGAGAGCAGGAAAGGGTCCCTCCCATGATATTTGCCAGATCTTTTAAGTCCTCAATATTGTCTTCTTCACCAACGCCCCTTCCAATTGAAATAAGGAAATCCGCCTGGCATATATCCACATCACCTGCGGCCGTATCCACAAACTCCACAAAGTTCCTTCGCGGCACCGGCAAGTCGGCAGGAAGTTCATTCTTAATCACCTCTCCCTCACGGGCTTCAAACTCTTCCGGCAGAAAAGAGCCGGGCCTTACTGAGACGAGATAACCTTCGGATTCCTTAAAAGAGACCCTGGAAAAGACCTTTCCGCTGAATATCTGTCGAATAACCACGGGACGGCCATTTTCTACCAGAATGTCCACACAGTCGGTGGCCAGAGGATATCCGGTTTTAGCGGACAGCGCGGGACAAAGGTCCATGCCCCAGGACGTGTGGCCCATAAGGGTAAGAAAAGGCCGGTGTTCTTCAATAAGCCTGTTGAGGATTTCCTTATAAATATCGCTGCTAAAATTTGTTAAGCTCTCATCCTCGTAAACTATGACTCTGTCTGCTTTTGGCGCAATATTATCCAGGAAAGACTCTTTCTGTCCTCCCAATATTATGGCCGTCAGGTTATGGGAATATTCCCTGCACAGTTGACCGGCCTTGAAAAGCATCTCATAAGTGATGTCCCTAACTTCACCCTGCCTGTGTTCAACAACAACAAATATATCGCCCATTTAAACAGTTACCCCCTTTTCTGTCAGTATACGAATAATCTCTTCAGCTACTGTGGACGCATCTCCTTCTATCATCTCGGCGCCCTCTGTCTCGGGCGGCAGGAAAACCTCTTCAACCACGGTGCGCGGGGTGAGGTCGTCCTCTGTGAGATTTAGATCTTCGACCCTTAATACTTTAAGCTCTTTTTTACCCGCCTTTCTTATTCCCATAATGGAGACATATCTCGGCTCATTGATTCCTGTCTGTATGCTCAAAAGGGACGGGAGGCGTATCTTTGATACTTCGTCCATACCACCTTCCAGCTCCACGTTGATGGTGGCTTCGTCCCCTTCGGGTTCGACACCCGTTACCACGGCGGCATGGCTCAAACCTAAATGTTCGGCCAACATAATGCCCACTATGCCGCAGTTGTCGTCGTCAGACTGAACACCTGTCAGAACAAGGTCATGTTCAAGGTCCTTAATGGCCGCAGCAAGGAGCCTGCAAACAACAAAGCCGTCTAATTCAAGATCGCCCGGATCAATCCTGATTGCCCTGTCCGCACCTACTGCCAGGGCCCTTCTTAAGACCTCCTCATCATCCTCCGTGCCGATTGTTATTGCGGTTGAAGTGCCTCCAAACTTTTCTTGAAGAAGGACCGCCTCTTCTATGGCATAGTTGTCCCAGTCATTGACAACGTAAGCCAAGGCATCTTTTTTTACATCTTTCCCCGTTCCATCAATTTCCAGGTCCACCTCCTGGGTCAAGGGGACCCTCTTTACACATACAACAATATTCATTTTATTTACCTCCTACCTAAAGTGAGCGGTTCAGGGTTCAAGGTTCAAGGTTCAAAGGTTATAATCCATTGAAAATCATCAGCCATACAAGTTAAGAGTGTCTAAAGTGATCTAAAGTTCATAAAGTTATGGAGTCGCTTTGCTCCACTGATTTTATAAAATTGACAGTATTCCTTAACTTTAGCTCACTTTAAACTTTAGTTCAGTTCAAACTCTTGCAGTTTAAAAGTGAAATATGCGTGTCGTCTTTACTGAGGTATCATTCTTTTGATATCAGACAGTTAGGGCTCTTTAACCGTGAACCGTGAACGTTGAACCGCTTAACTTAGGTCCTAAAGTTGATACGAATAACTCCATAAGATCAATTACCCTCAACTCATTTTCAAGTCCATCCGTCTTTATTGCATCCTCAAAGTGAATAAAACAGAACGGGCATGCCGTCACAATAACATTTGCGCCAGCCTCTTTTGCCATCTGTATGCGCATGGAGGCCATGCGTATCTCTTCCTGCTCTATCTCATGCCACAAAACAATATCCCCTCCGCCGCAGCAGAAACTCCGATCCCGGGACTTTGCCATCTCAACAAGTTTGAGACCCGGAATCGAGCCAAGCAACTGTCTCGGTTCATTGTATATGCCGTTGTGGCGGCCGAGATAACAGGGATCGTGATACGTATAGACATCATTAGTGTCAAGACTTTTTGCAGGCCTCAATTGGCCGGCCTCGACTAAGGATTGAAAAAATTGTGTATAGTGGAAAACCTCAAAGTCTCCGGGATAATCTTTTTTGAGGGTATTAAAGGCATGAGGGTCCGTGGTAATAATACGTTTGAAACGGACGCTTGAGAGTGTTTCCATGTTTTCTTCAATTAGGAGCTGGAAAAGTCCCTCCTCGCCCATACGGCGGACCTGGTGTCCTGAATCCTTTTCAAGGGGTCCTAAGATACCGAAATCAATGCCTGCCGAGTTCAACCCTTTCACAATGGCTCCGGCAATGGCCTGGGCCGCTGGATCGAATGAACCGTAACTGTCCACAAAATAGAGGACATCCGTTTCATCCCCCTCTTTCAAGACCCTTACTGCGGTGTCTTCCAATTCCTTGACCCAATCCGCGCGTTTTGTGGCCGGTTTTCCAAAGGGATTCCCGGTCTTTTCAAAGTGCATCAGGACCTTGTTGAATGTCTTGGGGTTTTGAGATGTCTCTATGAGATGGCGTCTCATGTCTATAATCTTATCAATATACTCTATAAAGACCGGGCACTCCTCCTCACATGCCCCGCACGTGGTGCATGACCAGATTTCGTCATGGGATATAAGGCCGCCTATCATGGGGAGTGCATCGGCTTTTTCGTTTTCCTTTGCACCTTCCTTATCCTTGTATCCGAAAACAGGGACTTTCCGGTAACCATGGTCCCTCAGTTTAAGCGTGAGCAACTTGGGTGATAAAGGCCTGCCGGTAATATTTGCAGGGCAATTGTCCGAGCATCGGCCGCATTCGGTGCAGGTGTAAAAGTCGAGGATATGTTTCCAGGTAAAGTCTTCAAACTTTTCAACACCGAGAGTCTCTAATTCATCGATGTCCTCGACCCCCCATTGCGCAGGTTTTATCGCCCCTTTCTCAAGCTTTCTCAAAAAAACATTGGGAAGGGCCGTTATGATGTGGAAGTGTTTGCCAAGGGGGAGGAAGTTCAGGAAAAAGAAAAAGGTCATTAGATGGAGCCAGTAGCTCCAAATATGGGTGCCCGTCAAAAAGCGGGGGGAAGAACCGGACAAAACAAGCACTGCTAACCGGGATGCCGGAAGAAATGTTTCCCCGGATTCATTTAAAAGTAGGGCGCTTCCTTCATAAAACATGTCCGTAATCATCAAAAAAGCGATAAGGCATAGGACAAAATATGCCTCAAATGTGTGACTGCCTTCATATCTCTCATGTTTTATTAGGGCCCGGCGAAGAATAGCCCATAGACAAGCACCGAGCACGACCAATTCAAAGATATCCTTGAACGTGTCGTAGAACGGCCCAAAACCGGTTTGCATCAGGGGCCGGAGAAAGGGAAGGCTCAACCCTTGGCTCACCAGATCAATGGAGCGAAGCCCGAGTACGACAAAGCCCCAGAATATCATGATATGGATCAGGCCCGCCCAGAGATAGCGGGGTTGTCTTTTCTGGATAAAGCCGTAGACAATAAGATCCAGGACCCTTTTCCCGATATCGGAAAAACGCGGGTCAGGTTTGCCGGCCCTGATCAACAAATATCTTTTGTAAATTATGTAGGAAAATATTGATAACGCTGAAACTAATATTAACCATGCAAAAACGTATCCGGATAAACCCAGATAAGTCACAGCAGCCGGATGTGTTAAAGTCATCATTTCAAAATACCTTTGCTAAAAATTTCCACAAATATGTCGGCCAGCTCATCCAATCCCACAGGGCCTTTTTTATTGTACCATTTGATAGTGTAATGGACCATGCCAAGGAAGGTAAATGTGGCCACCGAAGGCGGAATTTCCTTGATTTTATTGTGGCCTGCCAGTTCTTCAAATATCATTTTAAAAAGGTTAACGTAACGTCGCTCCTTTTGAATCAGCTTTTGTCTGTATGCATCACTCAGGGAATTCTTTTCGTTTACAAGAAGAATAAGCCGCTCCTGATCCCCGGCATAATACCGTGTGTAAAAGCCAAGGACCTTTTTTAATTTATCCTCCGGGGAAAGATCGGCAGCGCAGATTTCCTCTAAGGTTGCCATGGCATCATCCATGGCATCGTTCATCAGTTTATAGAGGACATCCTCCTTGCTCTTGAAATAGTGATAAAGGGAGGACTGGTTCATGCCCAATTCCCCGGCAATCTCCCGCATTGAGGTAGAATGATACCCCTTGTGGGCAAAAAGGCGTGCCACAACACTATAAATTTCATCTCTTTTTTGTGAATTTCTCGGTTTTGACATATGGATATTGAGCCTTATCAAACGAACGTTCGATTTAAATATCACTGATGCGGGTTTTCTGTCAACAATTTTTTTGGTTTTTTCGCAAAGCTATTTTTATCAATTTATGACATAGCAACTTTGATGGACTCGTAAAAAGTCCACCAATCCCGGACAGCGGGAGGGTGGGGGTGGAACCATTTAAATTACACATCTCCCCCTCTCTTGACTCGCGGCGGTGTCTCGGGTAAAATTATGTGTATGGAAAAAGAGATCATCGCCCTTCGAGAAGAACTCAAGAAGGCCGACCGGGTGGCAGTCCTGACCGGGGCCGGCATTTCAGCGGAAAGCGGTGTGCCCACCTTTCGGGGTTCAGGGGGCCTTTGGCGAAATTACCAGGCCACGGATTTGGCCACCCCACAGGCATTTGCAAGGGACCCGGAACTGGTATGGGAGTTCTACAACTGGCGAAGAGAGCTTATAAGCAAGGTCACATACAACCCTGCCCACAGGGCACTGGTCGACCTCGAAAGTCTTGTTCCGAATTTTACCCTTATTACCCAGAATGTGGACGGGCTCCATCTTCTGGCAGGCAGCAGAAATCTCTTAGAGATTCATGGCAACCTGTGGAAGGTCAGGTGTACCAAATGTCGGGAAATTACCTTAGATCGTTCACCGGACTTGGGGACCTCGCCTAAGTGCGAGACCTGCGGAGGGCTTTTGCGACCCCATGTGGTCTGGTTCGGAGAGTCACTTGACCAGGATATCCTCCACCGGTCTATTGAGGCATCAAGAAAAAGCCGGGTCATGCTGGTCATAGGCACATCGAGCGTGGTCCAGCCTGCCGCGTCCTTAGCCCTGGAGGCAAAGTCCGGGGGTGCAGTGGTTGCGGAAATCAATCTCGAAACGACGCCAAATTCATCTTCTATGAATTTTTCCCTGATAGGCAAAGCCGGGGAGATTGTGCCTAAGCTTGTGGAGGACTGGAAATGAAGTGTTCCGGCACCATTACCCTGACAACGGATTTTGGCCTTTCCGACCCTTATGTGGGCATAATGAAGGGAGTTATCCTGTCTATTAATCCGGCAGCACGGGTCATTGATATAAGCCACCTGATAAGTGCCGGATCAGTCCTGAAAGCCGCCGGCATTATCCAGGAATCCTATACCTTTTTCCCAAAAGGGACCGTCCACATGGCAGTGGTTGATCCGGGGGTGGGGTCCGAAAGAAGGCTGATTCTTCTTGAAACTGAGGAATATTTCTTTGTGGGTCCGGATAACGGCATTTTCTGGCCGATCATAGTGACCCATCCGGATATTAAAGTCATTCATCTCACGGAAAGCAAATATTTTCTCCCCAACATCACCCACACCTTTCACGGAAGAGATATCTTTGCCCCTGTGGCAGCCCACCTCTCGCGGGGCGTGGATCCACGAAAAATGGGGCATCCCGTAAGCGATCCCGTTCCGCTTAAAGTTCCAAGGCCGCAACAGAAAGGGGAAGTCCTTTCGGGCCAGGTAATTCGCGTTGACCACTTCGGAAACCTGATCACCAATATCCTTCAGAAAAACTTAGATCGATTTTCCGGGTCGGCCAGACCGGTTATAAAGATTGGGGAGATGGTGGTTGAAGGTGTGAGTAAAACCTATGCCGATGCGAGCGCGGGTGAGACCTTGGCCATGATCGGCAGTTCAGGCCTTCTCGAAATTGCCGTCAATTTAGGCCGGGCCTGTGATCGCCTGGGCCTGAATTCAGAAGATATTGTGGGCACGAAAATAGAGGTGGCAAGAGGTATATAACACCCAAAAATTCTCAAGACTGCTTTTCCAGTGCCTGAAGATACTCCTCCCACTCGATCGGTAACAGGTACTTTTTTTTATTGTTGCATTCCTTGCAGGCAGGGACGATATTGCCTTTCTTGCTTTTTCCGCCCCGGCTGAGGGGGACCACGTGATCCATGGTCAATTCTTCACGTCCTACCTGGCGATGACAGTAATGGCAGACCCCTTTCTGGATTTTATTATTCCACCAGTGCGTCTTTCTGAGGCTTCGGGCCTTGTTCTTTTCCCGCCTTATCTCCTCCTCATTAACGATGTCCGTCTCAAATGGCATGGCAACTACTTAGGTTGTGAGGTTCACGGTTCTAATTCCCAGGGCGGCCTGCAGCTCTCAATAATCTCTCTTGATTCTATCCCGATAATATACTGGCCTTTGAAATTTCCTTCTTCGATCTTTGTTATGTGCTTTACCTCGGCATCCACAGTAATCATGGCCCGCGCTGCATAGCACGTCATTTCTTTGATTTTGTCGCCCTGCTTCAGCATTTGAAGCAGTTCCATATCTTTCTTGGTAATTAGCAAGCCCAGGCCATGTGATGAACAGTCGATTACACCCACTTGATAATCTTTTCCAGGGGCCTTTCCCAATTTAAATTCTACGGAAATAAAGTCCGGCGTTGTCAGGGCAGACCTTTCCTCCTTTCGCGTGTCTTGTAATTCTAAGGATTCAGGGAAGCCTACTATAATACCGAAATGCGGGTGCTTGGTGCTTATTCCTACGTACCCGGTCTTGAAGCGCAAGGACCTGTGACTGAATTCACACTCTACCAGGATATCAGAGGATGACTGGATAAGCGTGTTACCTTGGGCCGGTGTCAGTTTTTGCATGATCAGTCCGGCCTTCTCTATAGCGGCACTTGATTCCAGGTCCTCACCGGTAGGGGAAGAGTAATGGATTAAACTTGAAGTGAAAGGGGCTGCTCCTTCTTTAATCCAGACTTTGATTTCCAATTCTTTTGAAATTATCAGGCTGATAATTTCGAGTATCTTTCGCCTGCTTTTCAGTACATACAGACCCATAAAAAACCTCGGCCTTAAGAAGTGTTTTGACGTATTATATGAATTTGATTATATAGTGCTTTACACAAGAGGGCAAGCAATTTGCTTTCATCCATTTTTACTGCTCAGTCGCTGGATTGATGTTGACGGGAAAAAAGGGGATGTGGTAAAAATGAGGACAATGAATCCGGATCTTTATCATTTGATGAAAGAGGCCCTCAAGGAGGCAAAAAAGGGTTTTAAAATTGGAGAGGTTCCGGTTGGCGCCGTGTTGGCCGGCCCTGACGGGCAGATCGTAGCCGGTGCCCATAACCAGCCGATATCCCTTAATGACCCCACTGCTCACGCGGAAATTCTGGTCATGAGAAAGGCGGCCCTCTTTTACGAAAACTACCGTCTGACAGACACGCTTCTCGTGGTTACGGTTGAGCCGTGTATTATGTGTATGGGGGCTGCCATTAATGCCAGGATAGCCGGATTGGTGTTCGGCGCGTCTGATCCCAAGGCAGGCGCCGCCGGTTCCGTGTACAATCTCGCAGCAGACAGACGCCTCAATCACACAATAGAAGTCGAAAATAGGATCCATGCGGAGAGGTACCGAAGTGGTCGTAACGGGGTCGACTCGAAATCGATTTGTCTCGTTAATAGCGGGGCACGTGGGTTCGAATCCCACCCTCTCCGCCATTAAAAAGGAAATAAAACCAGGCAGTTAACCCTATGGATTGTATTTTCTATCTCCCGGTAAAGACGGGTTTTCTCTTTTCAAGGAAGGCTTTTGCCGCCTCCATATGATCCTCTGTCTCGGTCAGTAATGCCAACTGCGATGAGATGTAGTCGAGGTGAGACCGAAGACTGCTGGTCTGGGCCTGGTAAACGGCCCGTTTTATCATACGAACGGCTAACGGAGGTTTTTCCGCAATTTTCTTTGCTAAGTTAAATGCCTCGTCCATGAGATAATCGTGCGGGACCACCCGATTTACGATGCCCAATTTAAGGGCCTCTTCAGGACTTATCACATCGCCGGTCAAAAGAAGTTCGAGCGCCTTTGAGATCCCTGCCAATCTCGGAAGGAAATACGCCCCGCCGTCTCCGGGCACAGCACCGATATTGACATAGGATTCGGCAAGTCTCGCCCTGTCCGAACATATCCTGATATCGCACATGATGGCCATATCCATTCCGGCGCCCATAGCTGCACCGTTTATTGCTGAGATGACGGGTTTATCCAGATCTTCAAGGCTAAGCACGATACGATGTACCCCTTCCCACAGGAAATCCTTCATGTCCCAGGATCGAAGTTTGCCTTCGGCCATCTCCTGTATATCGCCACCTGAGCAAAACGTGTCGCCCTTTCCTGTCACGATAATGACCCGCACGTTATTGTCATTACGGGCACTTTTCAGGTATTCGTTCCAAAGGGTGATCATTTCAATACTAAAGGCGTTCTTTGCCTTCGGCCGGTTGAGGGTGATAATGGCCACATGGTCTTTGACCTCATAAAGGACGTGCGGTTTGTCCATGGGGTGCCTCCTTTATATACAGTGAAAAGCTGTCATATCCTATCATCTTCATAACAAGCCTATTCTCATAAACTACCAAGTACAAAAAGATACTTGTAGGCGACGTACACAAATACCATGCCAAAAATGAACTTTAAAAACCTTGAGGAGGAGCGGCCGTTCAATGTTGCCCCGAAGCGAGACCCAATGAAAGTCCCTATACACAGTGGTATGAGGATATTCATCTCGACAAAGCCCTGGGACATCTTTAGAACTGAACTGGCTAAGGCATTAAGACTGAAACAGGCCAATGATGAACCAATAGCAATTTTAATCGGAGCATTCAAGGCAAATGCAAAAGTCGGGACCAGAACGGCCCCGGTGCCTATTCCCAGAAGTCCGGGCAGGACTCCGGCCGTTGTTCCAATACCCATCTTGGCAAAAGTTGAACCTCGAATGCTTGACCCGGTATCGGGTTCGGAACCCTTGACCAGGTACTCGGATATCCCTTCCCAGAGCATTCGCAAGGCCACCAATGAAAAAACAACCCCAGTGGCCATGTCCAGCCAAGCATCTTTGTGAGAGATATAGACGAACAGGATGGAGAAGATTATCGTAGAAATTAGGCCTGGAATGATTACGGGAAGGATTGAACGAAAATCAATATGTCCGAGTCTGAAATGCTTTATACTGCCGCCCAGGGTGGTGAAAAAGACAGCAACCACACAGGTCCCGGCAGCATGGGCCGGGTCAAGACCCACCATGAATCGAAGGATAGACATGATCAGAATGCCACCGCCGATCCCCAGTAACCCACCTAACATTCCTGCCACAATACCACCGACCATGAGGAGAATAAACATTACCAGATCCCTTAAGTACTTCTGGCACAGAATCGATCCCAATTCATTAGATGGGCTGCTCCGGCAATGGTGGTTCCATAAAAAATGACGGGTTTTCTCCCAAGAAAGTTTTCTATTGTGCCGTTGACAATAGTAGTTCCGGTCACAAACAAAAGATCAGCCCAGTCAATGGCATCTTCCGTATTTTCCGGGCCTTCAATCGTAATATTGAATTTTTGGTCTCCAATATTGTCCGGGTCTAAATCCAGAACACGCAATGGAAATTCAGGGGCCAAAAATTCCACCATGCGTGGTTGAAAGCCTATCTGGGCTATCTTTAAACCGCCATGTCCGGCTTTCAGATAATGAACCAATTCAACGGCACACTGGCCGGGTCCCGAGTCGCGGCAGTGAACTGTTCCGTTAACCTGGTTTGTATGACGCAAGGATGCATTTATAGTGGACACGAATACGGCACGCCGAAAATTGTTCTCAAGGGGCATTTGCAGGACATCTTCCAAAATACCTTCAAAATCCCCGAATTGATCCGTAAACGCCTGACCTGCCGCATTAAGAAACTCGGCCTGCATGAGCCTCTCTTTCCCCTTTTGCAGGGGGAAATCGTCGGCTTCAGGATTTCCGATTGCTTCCTCCGTGGTAAGAGCGCGTGCACGGACGCGTACCGGCTGGGCAAGTAGATCTTGATGTTTACATATTTTGAATATCTTCTGTCTGATTTCATCATATATATCGCCCATTTTAATAAGCCTTTCCTATAAAGGGTGTTGCCTGTTCAATAAGCCATTTAAGCCAGGCCTCAATGGTGATAATTTTGATTCCAAAAACAAGTTTTTTAAAGGGATCGTTTTCCTTATCTCTTCCCTTCTTGAACTTTTTTTCAAGCTCTTCCAGGGATTCAATCTGGATTTTGATCAGGTCCCTGCCCCCCTTTACAGAGAGGCGATGGAAAAAGAAGAGCTTGGCGATAAATTCGATACGCAGGTCACGGACGTGTTCAACAGGGCTTCTCAGCCACTCCAAAAACCCCTTTTTACCAACAGGCGTCAAGGTAAAAACACGTTTGGCAGGGCGTGTCTTTTGAATTTTCAAACTGCATTTTAAGAGACCCTGGCTTTCGAGTCTCTTTAAGAGGACATAAAGCTGGCTACTGCTCACCTGCCATGTTGATTGCAGGGCGGAATCCAGAAAATGCATAATCTCGTAACCATGTTTGGGGCCTTGAAAGAGGGCACCCAAAAGAACATACTCGGTGTGTAGTCTGTTTTTCATGATATTCTGCCAAATTAATTTGTTAAGGAATATTACAGGATGGAATAGGATGTCAACAAAAAAGACAGGAGAAGACTTAACCTTCTTGGAATCCTCATTTCCGTTTCATCATAAATGTCCGCGTCAGTCGCTTTCCCTGGCTTACCATTCTTTTCGTTTTCCATGCCTGTACTCCTGCTTTGACTTTATCGGGCTTTTCTGTCTTTCTTGCCTTTCTTTTGAAAAGCATCCTCAGCAGGCATGTCTGCCTTCCCCTTCATTTCCATGAGCGTGACCAGTGATGTTGCGCACAGCTTTTCAACCCCGTCTTTGACTGCAAATACCTCTGACTTACATATTGTAAGAGTGTGACCCGGCTTTATGACTTGCGCGCGGCCAACCAATAAGGCCCCATCTCCGGGAGCAACAAGGTTCAGCTTGTATTCAACCGTCAAGATTGATGAATCAGCAGGCATAAGGCTGTATGCGGCATATCCTGCCGAATTATCGGCAATAGTTCCAACGACTCCGGCGTGAAAAAACTCATGCTGTTGGCAGAGTTCTTTTTTGTATCCAACGTGTATCTCACAGTATCCCGGTCTCACTTCAACGAGCCTTGCACCGATAAATTCCATGAACGCCTGGCGTGAGAAACTGTCGTTCACCTTTTTTTCAAAATCAGGATCTGATGGTGTGAATTGCATTTAATTGGCTCCCTGCTGTTTAAGATATCCTGTGTCGATCAGGACCGGCTTCATACCCCTATAGACAAAGTGGTTACCGTTCAAATACCCTCTTTCAACAAAAAACAGGTCTTTCATGATTTCGATGACAGGTGTTTTCACTCTCCATTCCTCTACTTTTCATTCCCTCCAAAATTATCAATAATCGATTGCAGAATGCGTCTGAACACATGGATCTCGTCTGAAGAATAACCTTTCTTGATGGCATTGTTATACTTTTTGACAACAGACAGGGCCATAGTTGCTGCTTTGTGCCCGGATTCAGTCAGGTAGATATTAATTGCCCTTCGATCACTGGTAGAGCTTTGTCTTTTGATAAGCTTTTTCTTTTCCAGTCGATCCACCATGCCGGTAATTGCCGAACTGTCCAGCATTAATCCCTGGCTCAGCTCTCTAAGTAAACAGCCATTTTTTTTCATAAGGTAAAACAGGACGCCTGACTGGGCAGAAGTAATCCCGGCTGCCTTAAGTAGCGATTTGTCCAAGCTTGTCATTATGCGATGCCGGGCCTGACCTAAAAGAAAGATAAGACGATCATTCTTCTTCATTAAAAACCCTCCTAATTTATCTGAGTAGCCAATAGCTTATATATTAATAATTGAGATGTCAAGCAATAAAATCGTTAAGCTCAATGCCTGACTCCTGTTTGGGTGAAATTAAAAACGTTGATAAGACATTAATGCCCAGGGAGTGTCCATCTCCGGCTACAAAATCCCCCCCGGACCCCCTTTACAAAAGGGGGGAAAGCTCTGAAGTCCCCCTTTTCTAAAGGGGGATTTAGGGGGATTTTTGAGGCGAACCAGCAGCTTTAATTGCACCCCTCCTGTTTTCGCGGCTTGACATACCATTTGTCCTGCCCTTATATTGCCTCAACCCACCCTACAACTATTAAATATCAAAATCCTCCCATCCCCCCTTTACTAAAGGGGGGCGAGGGGGGATTTTTCACGAATTATTCCAAGGATCAAATGACTCCGATGACGCGCAGGGAATATCTGAATAAACAAAAAGAAATTGGCAGACACCTCTTTGGTGTTTTTCCTGCACAGTATCCAAAGGAGATCCTGTGGGCCATGAATATTGTGCCCGCGGAGATATGGGACCCGCCCCTTGAGATAACCGCGGCCAACGCACACCTGCAGCCCACCATATGTTCGGTGGTCAAGCTCGGCCTGGAGCTTATTCTCCAGGGAAAATGCGATATTCTGGATGGGTTCCTGTTCCCGCATACCTGTGATTCCATCCAGAATCTGGCCTCGGTCATTAACGACTACATGAAAACTGAAAAGCCCTGTTATTTTTTTTATCATCCCAAGGCCCCCTATGGCACGGCCGGCCGCGACTTTTATTGCAACCATTTGAAGGAGCTGGCCCGGTCTTTAGAAAAGCAATTCGGTCCTCTTAACCCGGATACCCTCAAGCAGCGTATACACCAGGGTCGGAAAATTTCCGCTCTTTTGACCGAGCTTTATGATTTACGCGCAAAGGGTGAGTTGAATGTCACCAACGAAGAATTCTACAGTGTGGTTCGACATGGCGAATATCTTTTCCCCGATGACTTTACCCCGGAGCTGGAAGCATTCTTAAGCCAAAATAAAGGACAGGGGATGAAGGGACAAATTCCGGTCATCTTAAGCGGTGTCCTGCCTAACCCTTCGGAGATCCTTACGCTACTTGACGAGCTTGGTGTGAGCGTGGCGCACGACGATTTCTTGATCGGGAGCCGCCGCCTTCTTGTTCCGGCCAGTGACCTGGATGATCCCTTTGAAAACCTCACCGAATCCTATTTTGCCATGCCCCCGTGCTCCACCAAGGGCTCTTCCATTGCCGAAAGGGCGGAATATCTTTTTCGTCTTGTGGATGCCACAGGTGCAAAAGGCGTCATATTTAATGTGATCAAGTTTTGTGAGCCGGAATGGTTTGATATTCCCAACCTTAAGGATGAGTTGAAAAAGAGGGGTATTTCCGCCCTGGCCCTGGATACGGAGCTGAACCAAGGGCTGTCAGGTCAAATGGTAACCCGTGTGGAAGCATTTGTTGAGATGATTGGCTGAGGTAATTATGTCATTGTATAAATCCGCTCAATACCGCTTCATGAAAGACCTGGGAGCGCCCGCGCTTTTCCGGTTGCAGAAGATGCAGAAGAAAAGGCGAGCCCGAAAGCCGAACCCCCACCTTGGCCCCCCCTTGAAATGCGCAGGCCGCCTGCGGGAGATCATGACACGCCATTATTATCTGTCCCGTTTTGTAAAAGGGGCCAAACCCGTGGCCTGGGTGACCAGCGGAGCCCCGGTTGAACTCTTGCGTGTGTTTGACTTTTACACGGTTTACCCGGAGAACCACGGGGCCCTGTGCGGGGCTCAGAAACTCGGGCCGGAGCTCTGCTCCAAGGCCGAAGAGAGGGGTTATCATCCCGATCTTTGCTCCTATGCCAGAATCGATCTTGGACATGCCTTTTCCGGAAAAACACCGGCCGGACGCCTGCCCAGGCCGGACCTTCTTTTTTGCTGCAACAACATCTGTCAGACAGTGCTTTACTGCTTGATAGTCTTTGACACGCCTTTTAACTTTAAGGACATACGGGAAAGCGACATCCGGTATATGGTCGGCCAGTTCGAGGAGATGATCCCTCAATTAGAGAAAATTTCAGGACGTAAGTTCTCTGATGCCCGCTTTAAGAAAATCATCGGCCTTGGCAGTGAGGCGTCGCTGACATGGGGAAAGGTCCTGGCAACCATGAAGCACAGCCCGGCTCCCATGACCATATTTGACGCCTTTGTTCACATGGCCCCGGTCGTCTCTTTAAGAGGTCTTCCTGTCAGCCTGGACTACTACCGGATACTGCTTGAGGAACTGGAGGATCGCATTGAAAAAGGCATTGGCGCCATTGCAAAAGAAGAAAAGCGCCTTATGTGGGATAACATTGCGGTCTGGTTCAAGCTGCGGGACTGGTCATTGCTCTTTGCTGAAAGGGGTTTTAACTTTGTAGCCGCCACATACACGAATGCCTGGGCCGAAACCATCCATTATTTGGACCCCCAATCCCCCTTTGAATCCATGGCCAGAGCATACAGCCTGGTTATCCTCAATAACAATATGGACCATCGCCTGAAGCTTATGGAGCGGATGATCCGCGATTACCGGATTGACGGCCTGGTCATTCTTTCGCTGCGTAGCTGCAAGCCTTACTCGGTCGGACAGTACGACATCAGGCGGCTGTTGGGGGAAGGCCTTGGGGTCAAAACACTGGTCATTGAAGCGGATATGACCGATTTCCGCACATTTTCGGAAGAGCAGAATCGCACAAGACTCGACGCCTTTTTTGAACAATTGGAGGCATAACGGATAGTAATAGCTCAATAAGTAGCGGCGTTAGACTGTAATGGCGGGGCATGAAAGAAAATTCATCATTGCTCGTTTCAAGGGCTTAGAGCATTACCGGGGATCCAATGACTTACTTTGCAGGAATAGATGTGGGCTCACTAACCACGGAGGTAGTCATCCTGAATAAGGGTGAAGGGATGGTCACCTACGCCATCAATGCGACAGGCGCAAACGTGGCAGAGGCCGTGGAGCATACCCTGGGCCAGGCCCTTTCCCGGGCCGAACTTACTAAGGATCGGTTGAGTTTCATTGTTGCCACCGGATATGGCAGAATCACCATCCCTTTTGCGGACAAGAAAATCACGGAAATCTCCTGTCACGCTATGGGCGCCCATCACCTCTTTCCTGACACGGAAACAGTCATTGATATCGGAGGCCAGGACTCCAAGGTTATCCGGATAGATGGCGATGGCAAGGTCCTTGACTTTACCATGAATGACAAGTGCGCGGCAGGAACCGGAAGATTTTTAGAGGTCATGGCAGACACATTCCAGATCCCTATTGATGATTTTGGGGCCCTTTCCCTTAAGGCAAAACGCGAAATTCCCATATCAAGCATCTGCACCGTTTTTGCCGAATCAGAGGTAATCTCGCTCATTGCCCGGAACGAACCTGCGGAAGATATTATTCGCGGGCTTCACAGGTCGGTTGTCAACCGGGTATGGAGCATGGTTCAGACCGTGGGAGTTCCCGGCGCAGTGACCATGAGCGGCGGGGTGGCCAAAAATCCGGGCGTGGTCGGTCTTCTTGAGGAACACCTTAAAAAACCCATTCATATACACACCGAACCCCAAATCGTCGGTGCCTTGGGCGCAGCGATCTTAGCCGGAAAATATTTTCTTAAAGATTGATGGACTCTTAAAAAGTCCATCAATCCCGCATGGCGTGAGGGCGGGCAATTAAAAATCAGTGGATATGTGCGTCATACACGGGCGGAAATTCTGTTACGATGCCCCTTTCCTCCTCGAGTTTTTCTTTTACCATAATTAAACTAACTTCCTGCTCTTCTCTGAAATGGCTCAATTTGTTTTTCGAAAATTTGACTGTTAAACGGTTCTTCAAAGGCTGTGTTATTTCCTTGCCTTTCGCCCATCCCCGAAGTGTATCAATAAACCCCCAGGGATCCTCTTCCTTCAATTCTGCCACGGTAAAAGGCCCTTCCCTGTCCCCGGGCCATATAACCTTTAAGGCGAAAGGAAAGCGCTCGTGTATTTGCTTAGCGGTCCGTTCTCCTTCTTCGTTATGATGGCAAACGATAATTACTTCTCGGATTTCCAGTAAGATCACACCGTTCATCACCATGTCGCCTGACTCTAATGGTATTCCTATGGCCTGTTCACCGGCCTTTAACATGGCCCTGGTGTCCCGCTCTCCCTCACATATCCACAGGGTCTGCCTCAATTCCCTGGCCCACTCAATAGCCAGGGGATTATAAGGATGTTTGTTCCCGGTCTTCATGGATTTTTCCACAGAGACATGCCCGCGTTTCCCCTTTCTTTTCTTTGGTATCGCCTTTAAAACTCCCCCGGTATAACCGCATATGTCATAATTAGGGTCATGGTCCGGGGCCTGTTCCACAGGCAACCCCATCTTTTTACAGAATGTGAAAGCATTCCCGCCCTTCCGGCAAGAAAAACAATTCCAGAGGCCATTTTCCGGATTCACGGAAAATCCTTTGCGTTTGCTCCCCTTGTCATCGTGGAAGGGACACCAACCCTCATAATTGTCCCCAATTTTTTCCAGGCCCTCCACATACTGCCTGTAAAATTCTATGAAATCCATATATTATGCCCCCAAGCTTCTCATTCAGGAGACCAATGACAAACCACCCATAATTTTAAGCCCCACTAAGTAATGACCTTTGAACCTGCCTTCTCTATTTTTTGTGATATTTGTAACTGACGTGTCTAAATAATCAGACGGACACGCAGCATCGATGGGACGGTATTTCATCGTCAAAATATTTCCCACCTTCAACCGCCTCAGAATTTTGGAGTCCTCTCTGACCAGAATACACATGGACCTTGACCCGATGCGCCGGATCTTAAATTGATACTGGAAGTCAAATCCTTTTACCGGAAATTCCACGCTGTAGTAGCGATCCGTTTCCCTTCCGGATTCGGGTAGTATGTTTATGAGTCTGCCGGCAACGGCATATTCCTGCATGTGTCTCACCTCCCGATTTATTGTTGACGTTCCACTCCCTGAGTTTTTCCTGTTACATAAAATATAACGCAACTTTGGTGCCAAAAAGAACAGATGTAAAAAAAATCACTGAATTTCAGGACAAATTGATGATATTATAAGACAAAATAATTGGTTACGGATTATATGGCTGGGCTACCGAAAAGGACTAAATATTGCGGAAAAGAGAGGAGAGAGCTAATTCTTCATGCTATCGTATGAATTTACATACATTCTCTTTATGGAAAGTCATATAAAACATACAGTCAGGAAAACCTGGCTCACGTCACGCCAGTCAGGTACAATACCTTAAAAATTCCCAATGGGACTAAACCTCTTGCTTTTCAATTTCCTTTTCCTGCATGGCATAAAGGTACTCGTCGGCCTCTTCTATGTTTTTGAAAACACGCAAGCTGGGCAAGGCGTTTATTATTTCAAAAACCTTTTTTATTTGCGGCTTGAGGTCTGTCATCATAAACACTCCATTGTATTTCGACATGGCCTTTTGGGCCATAAATACAAATCTCACACCGGCACTGCTTATATAATCAAGTTTACTCAAATCAAATATCAAAACCTTTGTGGAGGCCGCAAAAAGCGGGGTGACTTCCTCTTCAAACATAAGGGAAGTAGTTGAATCAAGATGTCCTTCCGGCATGACCGCATAAACCCCTTCCTGTTTTTTTTCGATAGAAATATCTAATGGCATGGCTTCCTCCTTTTTAGATAGATTGAAAGTTGTTTTGCTGGTACATCGTTTTTTCAATCAACAGAAAAATGACAGGCTGGATTTAAATAATTTCATAAAGAAACCAAAACCACAACACCAAATTGCATGAGTGTTTTTCGCTGCCCCGTTTTTCACTGGCAAACAATAGAGTTGCCTGGTCCCTTTTAATCATCAATTCGGGTGTCGCGTATTTCAAGAAGCTTCTGAACAAGTTTGACGGAAATGTCAAACTGGCCCTTGCAGCATACAATGCTGGTACCAGGAAGGTCAGGCAGTATCAGGGAATCCCGCCTTACAAGGCCACCCGGTATTATATAAAAAAGGTCTTTGAGTACTATCAAATCTACAAGAAACAGATGGCAGGAGAACCGGACAGGGTTTAGGAGCCTGTCCGAGAATAGACTTCTACTGCGATCGGCTGCAAATTCTGATGGATGCGTTGTCAAGCCCAAAACGTCCTCAACGTAGGCTACTGCTACGCCTACGGCCGTTTTGGCCTTGTCGCTCCCGCTCAAAGTCCGGGATCTTCGACTTGCCCTCAAAACTTTCACTCGATCTCGCTACGAAGCCATTCTCGGACAGCCTCCTAAGGCGTAACAGAATCAGTCAACCTATATTAATAATGAGAGTTTCTTTTCCTCGTTTTCTGTTTTGTTTCATTGTTTTAGGCATTAATAGCACCAGTTTATCTCTGACCAGTCAGCCCCATCACAATTACACCGCCAGTAGGCAACATATAATCTCGAAGCACAATAACCGCCTTCTACTCCCCATGGATCATTCTCACCGTCAATACAGTTGCCGTAGCAAGCGTCATGTGGATAAAATACTGTTGTTTGAACTTGCATCTTGTCCCCTACGATATAACTGAAATCACTCCATGACCAGGGAGAGGGACTCCGTACACAATGGGCAACCGATGCTGACATAGCACACGTACCGGCTTCTGGATTATGGTCGCACCACTTTCCCCCCGTATTCCTAATCTCCGCTGTATCCGTTTCTCCGCATTTATCTGCTACCGTGACTGTGGCAACTGCCCCGTAGCCCGTGCCTCATGTGCCTGCTGCACATGTCAGGGTGACTGTTTCAAGGTCATTGTTCGTAGTGCTTGGCGAAATAGAATATCCTGTTTCTGAAACACTCCAATTATAAGGCGGGAGGCCATGGCCGCCGCTGTCCACCCATAAAGTTATAGAATAACCCGCAGCAATTGTATCGCTACTATATTTAATTTTCGGTTTATAAGGGTCACGCCATTCGTCAGGAAAGGTAAATTCATCATAAAGAGATTGCCCCCCACCCGGAGAGTTCCAACACTCTTCCTTTTCCTGCGTCTGGACTGTTCCGGAAAAAATGCAAAAAACAAAGAGAGTTAAAAGAAAACCAATTCTGAATAATTTATTCTTTAACATACTGTTTCCCTCATCTAAATGAATTAATTGAGACGTGCCTCGAACGGCCATTAAAGGAAAAATCCTCAACCGCCTTCTATTCTTTAGATTCAATCAAATACAATAAACTTAACCCTGTACCGCATTATATGGCCCTCAACCGTTTTTTGTGCAATGGAATAAGTTTTTATTTATGGGCGGTCCAAGCTCCTGTATTGCTTTTAAGTTAACTAGGCATTAGAGTCTTTATCTTTTTCTATCTTCCCCGCTGCCTTTTTTTCTTTGTAGAGTGTAAAAAGATTCTGGACTAATAATACTAATGGTACAAAAATTATAAAAAATACACTTACAATGATTATGTTCTGTATAGAAAATGGCTTTTCTCCTGTAGCAACTACATTTTTGTAAAGATTCAAAACAAATAGTAGTATTAATATAAAAGCAAGCGATGTTATTAGTAATATTTTCTTCATTTTTCAGTAGAAATTGAATTTTGGCTTACACTTGATTTTTGTGATAATATTTACGGCGCAAATTTATTTTCGCAATCTATTTCCGAACATTCCCTAAGACATATATAAACTTGGATTACAGAGATAGCGGTCGAACCCCAACCTATTATAGGTATAATCTTTGTTCCTAACCCCCATCCAACTACTTCGGCTAATACTGTACCTGTAGATGCTGCTATCTGAGTGCCAATTTCAAAGCCTAATACATCTGCTATGCATTTATTAATACATTCATTATAGCTTGGATCTGGAACTAAATCAAATACTGCAGGATATTCAACAGGGTGCCATGGATCTAATTGCGATGGACCAACTGGCGCATCTCCCCAAGGATCTCTTATGTAGGGATTGTACTTTGTTAAATATTCAATATCTTCTCGAGTAAATAGGCCATTTGGATCAATCCCGTTGATAGGATTATTCAGCGCATAAATGTAAAGATTAATCCCACCTAATTGTCCAATCGGATCCGGCGTAAGATACCTCCCCGTCCTCGGGTCATAGAAGCGATGATAATTATAGTGGAGCCCAGTCTCCTGGTCATAGTATTGGCCGGGGAACCTGTGATTATTCACCACACTTGAGTTGGGATTTACATCGGCCTCACCAAATGGCTTGTACACACCTTCCCAGATAACTGTGTTGGTCTCATCGATCATAAGTAGGGGCGTGCCAAGACGGTCATTGAGGTAGTAGGATACGGCACCTGTGCCAACATCCACCTTGGCCGCGCGGCCTTTTCCTCTGTATAAGTACTCTGCTGTGAAAGTACCGTCCGAATCACTCTCACCTACAATATTCCCGTTGAAATCGTAGTGGAAAACTGTTGTGACGCCATCCACCTCCTTGATTACCCTCTGGCCAAGCCCATTATAGGTGTATTCTCCTAAAACGTCACCATTTTCTTCCACCCTGATCAAACGGTTGTTCTGGTTGTAGACCAATGTCCTGTTCCCCATACCGGTGATATTACCGTTGGCATCATAGGAATATGTTATAGGCTCTGTACCTTCCACATCCTGGAGCAGGTTGGTGCCGGTGATATAGCTATAAGTCTCGCTCTGAGCATTCATTACCTTTGTAAGACGATTTCCCACACCATCATACGTATAATCAATGGTTCCGTAAGGTCCTTCGGCCTCAGTCAACCGGTTCAGGGCATCATATGTAAAGGTCCGGTTGTGCCAGGACATCGCAGGTGCCTGGATAGAGGTTAGGTTGCCGTTGGCATCGTATGTGTAGGTTTGTTCCTTGGGCTGGCCGGGATTGGCCACGGTGAGGCGGGCAGACTGGTCAAACTGGTTGGCCACCGTGCCGCCCGATCCGGCGTTCATCCCGCTAACAATGCCGAACGGACGATAGGAAAGATTGTCCACCAGTATGGTGGTGTCTCCATTAGAGGTTGTAGAAACCATGTCTACCCTGCACGCGCAACCGCTCCTGTCATAATCCATGGTCCTGCCCGTGGGATAGGTAACGGAGCTTACCCTGCCCCCAGGGGTGAAGGATTTGGATACAGTATATGAATGGCCATTGATTATGCTGGTCTTTCCTACAAGCCTGCCCCTGTTATCATAGCTGAAGGTCATGCTCCCTGATGGATCGGTCATGCCGGTACGGCGGCCCATACCGTATGTACCCACATCATAGGTATAGGTGATATCCTGGGATGTATCCGGGAAATGGACTGCCGTCAATCTGTTTAAGGTATCGTAGGTATATCCCACCGTGATCACTTTTGCATCGGTCTTGCTTACAAGATTTCCCGTCTCATCATAGACATAGGTCACGGTTCCCGTATCGGGTGAGGTGGTGGAGACCACCCTCCCCATGTCATCGTACTGATATGTGGTCTCATGTTCTTCAGCATCGATTACGGATGTCAGGTTCCCATGGATATCATAGAAGTATGAGGTTATCACATTCCCTGGCTGGGTAACCTCGGCAAGACGGTTCAGGGGGTCATATAAATATCCCGTAATATGGCCATTAGGGTCGTTCATGGAATTAACGTTCCCCTTGCTGTCATAGCCGTATTCTGTAAAAGTGCCATCATGGTTGATCTCCTTCCAGAGCTTCCCCGGGATATCAGGCTGTTCATGGCTGTAACGCTTCCAGTTGGTACGGCTGTCTGACGGGTCATGGTAGCTTTTTTCAATGCGGTTGCCCTGTGGATCATAATCATAGGCAATATAATTGCCTTCATGATCCGTTGTCCTGATCAACCTGCCGTATGTTGCATCATAACTAAAACTGCGCGTAACTCCATCTTCATCTATCCTGGAATCAGGCAATCCGGCTGTGTTGTATGTAATACTGGTAGAGCTTCCATCGGCATTATTTGTGATCGTCGTAATCCTCCCCCTTCCGTCATAGGAAAGGTCCTTTGACTGGCCGTTCACATCAATTACCTGACCCAACTGTCCGGCAGCGTCATAATTTGAGAAATTGGTGCTCCCGATCAGGGGCCTGTTGATCGAAACAAGATCTCCCGTTGTGATATTATACGAAAGGGCGGTCGTATCACCATTTCCCGGCAGGGGACCATCAATAGACAATATCTGGCCCTTGTCGTTATACGTAAAGGTCGTGATGTACTCATAGGGGATAATATTCTCGCCGGTATCTTTTGTAAATCCCTGTTCAATTATGCGACAAAGGAGCCCTGTGGGGTTTTCATTGGGGGTTGTATTATAATCATTATCATAATCCCATATAGTGACCTTGTTCCCACTTGCCAGGACACTGGACTCGGTACGGTTAAGCGGCACGTTCATGTCCGGGTGGTATGTATAGGTGATTGTCCTCTCTTCCAGGGTGCCCACGGCCAATTTGACGGTCCCGGGGTTCCCCCTTTCATCATAATCCTGATATCGGTTGATGGTGCCGCCTGCATACTCAACTTCAATTAGCCGCATTTCTTCATCATAGACCGATCTGATTGCATTATTGATACTGTACGGCGCACTGCCGATACCTGTCATCGCGGTCACCCCCTTTTCCTGCCGTCAATACTGTTCAGGATATAGCTGCGCAAAGTACCGTAGGCATCTGTCACATCCACCTGGCTTTCACTTACGTAACTGATACTCACTCCCTTGCCCTGTACGCTGAACTTATCTATGCACCGGTCGTTGTCGTTATAGGCCCATGTATTTAATAGATGCCCTGCCTTATCCCGCTTCTCCGTGAGGTTGTGCACATCCTCCGGGTCGGTATAGGTGTAATTAAAGCCGGAGCCGTCCGCATAGGTCACGGAGGTGAGGTTGTTGTTTCCGTCATAG
>JAFDDR010000325.1:2451-5986 GCA_019310785.1 Deltaproteobacteria bacterium | reverse complement strand
CGGAGGGGTCTGTTGAGTTTTGGGATACCATTAAATCTCATCCGAGAGAAGGATGGCCTCGGCCACGTTACGTATCGATTTCCGGGAATCCATGCTGCGTTTCTGAATCCAGCGGTGGGCCTCATCCCCTTTCATGTTGCGTTTGCGCATGAGGATCTCTTTGGCCCGTTCCACTAATTTACGCGTCTCCAATTCTTCCTGGATCACCTTGGTCTTTACCATGAGTTCCGTGTTAAGGATGGCGACAGCGGCCTGGTTGGCTACCGCCGTTACAAGGTTTATCTCTGTCTCGGAAAATTCGTGGGGTTCGGAGGTGAAACAGTTGAGCACCCCTATGACTTTTTCACGCTTTACTCTCAGGGGTACGCTGAGCATGGATACCAGGCCGAGCTTTTTTGCCATTTCCTTTTCCTTGAACCTGGGTTCCTTTAACACATCCTTGACAACAAGCGGTTGATTGTGGGTGGACACAAAACCCACAACCCCTTCCACCCTGCCCAAAGAACGGTCCTTCACATATTCCGGGTCAATGGCCTGGGTGGCCTTTAGCCGGATTTTTTTAGGGCTTGCACTTTCGTCAATAAGCCACAAAGAGCATATTTCAAGGCCCGTGACTTTTGCCGTGACCATTACGATCAGCTTGAGAATATCCTCCAGATACTGCTCGGAGGTAATGGCACTGCCGATATCCATGAGTGCCTTAATGTACTTATCATACGTCTCAGGTGTGATCTTTTCCATCAAAACAACAATCCCTGGATATTTAAAGGATCCTTTTTTCTTTGTGGTCTGGCTTTTTTGTCTAACAAACTGTAAATATCTAATTTGGCCTTTTGTTTTGTGTATGCGATCCTTAGTGTATCAAAATATAATAACTGCCAGTTTTCATTCTCAAAATGTTGTTTAAAGAGCGGAGACGTCATCTTGTTATTAAATTGACCCTCCCGTTCCTCGGGCAGGACCATAAATTTGTCGACTGTCTCATCTACATTCGATCCCCGCACCAAGGCGCTGGTCATGGCGGTCGTTGATTCCACTTCAAAGATGGCCTTGATCTCTTTGTCCTTTATCCAGATAAGGTCTATATTCTCAATCACCTTTTGGTTCGTTGCATTGGAAACCTTTAATTGATTATCCGTCATATATTCTTTGAGGGTCTTTCCCTTTGCCACGACCCCGCTGTCAGTTTCACGCTGCTCCCTTTTGCCGATCCAGATATCATACCCCTTTTTCTTTCCGACAAGGGCAAGGATTGCAATAATTTCGCTGTGCTGATCGACACGTTGCCGGATTTCCGGTTTCAAAAGCCAGTATCCCCCGGAAACCGGCCTTGCATAGATCCCCAGGGCGTCCTTGATACTCGTGCTGTCAGATGTAAGGGAATTGGGAAACTCCGTGCTTACGGCATCCCACATCTCTGTAAACGTTACCCGGCCCGCCTGAAGAAGCTTTCTATATACCGTCTGCTCCACCCTTTCCGTCAATGGTATTTCATTCAGCCGGGGCACAATGGAAGTGTCCTTAAACCACCAGAGTTTACCCTCTGTTCTGCCCACCTTTACCGGAAGTAAGACAAATTCCTGGTTCAGGTGTCTTTTAAGCACTGTATTTATGTCAAGCCCGGTATGGAGGCTCCCGAAAAAGCCGTGTTTTGCAAGTACCGGGTCTATGTAGTTAATAATAATTGTGTACGGCGTAGGCTCGGCCCTCTCTGCGAGGAGGCCAATGGTTGTTTCAACCACAATGCTTTCAAATCTGACCTCATCAATCTCATCAGGCCGGCCCGCCGCAGCCTGCATGGGCGGCCTTCTAAACCTGAGGTAAAAGTCTCCCTGGGCCGACCCAAAAGGTTGAAGCATTGCCTTGGCCGAAATCTGGCCTAACGGCTGATGGTGGACCTTTTGAAATTCAAAACCGGCAAATACTCCTGCCCTGATTGTGGCATTACGCACCTTGAAGGTGGGGTTGTGAAAGGTCAGTGTAAGATAGTGCTCAGGTTTTAAGACCTTATACATCTCCTGAAAGCTGGAGGACAGAAGGGAATGATGACAGAAGGGAATGATAAACCGTGAAGTCTTTTTGCTGGCGCTCATTCCTGATGATCTCGTTTGCCACAATCTTTTTGAGATAATTGCTGTTCATCTTGAGCCATGAGACCCACATATAGGAAAGCTCGCCAAATTGAATCGAGGCATCGTAAGGTGGATCTGTAAATATATAATCAACCGACCTTTCGGGCAATCTTTTCATCAGGTCAAGGCATGAGCCGTTGTATATGTAGACATCCGCTTTACCTGAAAGTATTTGCTTTAATGAAGTTGCGATCCTGACATCCTTGAAAATCCTGTTGGATTCGGCCTTTGCCTTTAATAGACCCTGGTGACCATTAATGGCGCTGTCAAACTTGTTCCAGACATTTTGTTCCATGTGGCTGGATGCATACCAATAGCTGTGCTGGGTCCAGGTGGAACTGAACGAAGTCTGGTGGCTTCCCGGAGTCGGGTTGATGGCCGGCACCATTCTTGTGCACAAATGTACCATCGAGGAAAAGGCTATTATTAAGAAATCCTTTAACTCCTTTTTTGGTTCATCTTCTATGGCTTCCATGAGCAACGCAAGGGCCTGAAGGTTTCTCTTTGTGAAGAGTTCAGCTACGGATTCGTATTTCTCTTTTTTAATAAATGGCCTTCCGTCCGGGTAATAAAGTGGGTTTTTAGGATACCATTCCTTTATTTTCCTTTTTTCAGTTTTTTGAAGGAGATCTTTATCATATCCGGAAAGTTTGCAGTCTTTTTCCTGCCTGTCTCCACAATGAGGGCATGATTGATAGCGAATCTCCACGCATGCATCTTGTTTCCATATTGCGCAATCAAAAATAATCTCTTTACGGCACTTCCGGCATTTAGTCAGATAAAGGTTCTCAATCTTTCTCTTTACCTTTTCTTTCACCCGGGTAAACGCCTCATAGAGAAGGATTTCATTAACCGGTTTAATAGTAAGACGCGTGATCTCGGTGGCAATGGGATTCAGGTCGCAGACAATAGCCCGCCTTCCATTTTTTAATGCCTCCATTGCGGTAATGCCGCTGCCTGCAAAAGGGTCAAATACAATACCGCCCTCCGGGCAGTAGTTCTTTATGTATTCTCCTACAACGTTCCATGTCTTCCTTGACCAGTACTTGTGCCAGAGATACATGGAGGTATGGGCAAGCGGGGGGATCTGCCGGTTCAGGTGGACGAAATGTCCGGCGTCTGATATCGGTGCATCCACTTTTCTTGCTTTTTTTAACCTATTCCCTTTCAAGCGCCCTCACAATCCTGCGTACTACTTCAAGTGCGGCGGCAATTCTGATCACCCTGACGTCACCGAGTCCCTCAATCATTGCCATCTTGTATAGTTTTTGCCCCATCAAACCGCTTATGGAGCCAAATTTATCCAATAACTCTTTGGAAAGATCCTTTGCCGTCTTTTTTTTGTACCTGCCCCCGATAAGAACTGCTATGATATCCGCATCGGCTAATTCCGGTAATCCAAG
>JAFDDR010000325.1:0-2446 GCA_019310785.1 Deltaproteobacteria bacterium | reverse complement strand
GGGATTTCCCATTTATTTTTATCGAAAATCCTCTTGACCATTTCAAACGAAGCCGCAATCCTCGCAATCTTGCCGTCCTTGAGGCCCTTGATAATTGAGAGGTCTGATGATGTCTTTCCCAATAGCCCGGCTATGGAATAGTACTTAAATAGCAATGCTTTTGCAATAGCTTGTGCGCTCATGCCTTTATACCCGCTACCGATCAGGATGGCGAGAAGTTCTTCATCTTTTAGTGACATTGGACCAAGCTCAATGAGTTTGCCGCCCGGGTGGTCCCATTGTTGTACGGATTCTTCCAAAGGCGCCTCCCTGCTTTAGTTAAAGGAATTCATCTTGGATTGGATAGAAATAATATGATAAAATGCATTGTGTGTCAATAAGGCAGTAATGACAAGATATAGTGCTGGGCTTTGTGTCCGAATGGGTATGTTGGCTTAAATCGATAGGATTAAGGAAAGCCGACCTTGCGTTATGGCGGGCACGCGCAACGCAGGCGCTTGCGCCGCGTGCGGTGGCCCGCCCTACTTCATCCGGCAACCCGCCGGCGGGCAAGCCGTGAACGTTGAACAAACATAAAAAGCTGATGGCTGTCAGGGTTTTTCCCGAAACAGGTGATGTCATCGATCTTATCGAGCACAGGACCCTTTGAGAGGGCATAAAGGGTCCTTTCAACTCCAATGCCACCGCCAAGCGTTTCAGGAAATGTGGGGTGGCCCTGTTCATCTTTTTTGGCGGTCATCATCAGAAACGGGCCATAACCACCTAATTCATCAATATTTTTAATGTTTCCTTCATATATGATCGGCCTGGCCGGAATAATTCCGTTATCTAACAACCTCGCCACTATGGCCTCATACAACCATTCTCGCACGGCGCCGGATAGGATCTCCAGGGCCGGGGTCTGCTTTCCCGTATCCCTCACAACGCTCTTGGCACACATGTCATAGTTATAAATCATGTCCGAGCTTATCTCGGACAGAGAAACTTTTCCCTCCGGCCTTAAATAGGGATAGACCAGATCGTAGTTCTCTCTCAACAGCCCGGTAATCCAAAAGAACTGTTCCTTGATATCTTCTCCCAACTTAACTTCATATCCACGGCCATACTTTTTCTCGGCTTTGTCACACGCAAACCGTGGAAAGGGCTTCTCAGGCACCTCAATGGCCACTCCGAGGGTCTTTAAATCGTCCTCATTTTTCTCTACCAAATGGGTCATGGCATGGATGATCAAGCGTTCAAACAGGTCCAGGCCTTTCTCCATGTCCTCTTCAAGGATTTTTTTTACCTTTTCCGGTTCCTTGAGATAGGTCTCCAGGTCAATTTCACGATTTCGCCTCAACTCAAGGTCCATCTGGCTGAAATCGATTAGATACTTGCCCCGCTGAACACGATCGGGGCTTTCGATCTCGAGCCTGATATTGGGCGAATCAACGAAAACACCTTTGATCTTCGGGTTATGGCATGCCAAAAACTTGGAATAGATCATGCTGTGGGTCATGACATATAGCTGGCCCTTGTAATGGATATTCGGAACATACTCCACATCATGGGCCAGGGGATCGGTCACCGGGCTCATTTGTATCCGTTCCAGGTTGAACAGCCCCTCATCCGCCAAAAACTGGTGCATTGCAATCACAAATGTGGTGCGCAGCGACATGGCCGCATAAAGAGTGTCCCCCACCCATTTCTGCGCGTAATATTTATCTAAGTATTCTTCCAGGCTCGATCCGGCCTCTTTAAGCGCGGCCTGAAAACCGAACAGGCTCTGGCCGATCGTGGACATGGTTTCGTCTTTCATGACTCTCTTTATCTCCCTGTATCATGACTGAAAAAAATCCTGGCCAAGAGGACCAGGCTTTGGTTATCCCAAGAGGGTATTTGTTTTGTTAGAATTTTATTTACTTATTAAATTCCAAATATCAAATCACAAATAACAAAAAAATTCCAATGACCAAAATTCGAAAATCCAAACAATGTCTTGTCCTGGAAGGTTTTGCTCATTGAATATTGGAATTTGTGATTCTTGCCTGCCTTTGGCATGGTATTTGTAATTTGGTGTTTGTAATTTGTATTTTTAGACACAAAACTCCAAGGCAGAGCTATCTAACATAGCTATGACCTGGCCCCGAGGACCAAGTCTTCAATGAAAGGATATAAGTTACAGTATCGGCAAATACCTATCAAGCTCGAACTGGCTTACGTGTGTCCTGTACTTATCCCATTCAATCTTTTTGTTTTCAATAAATTTATCAAAAATGTGATCGCCTAAGACTTTCCTCACCAACTCGCTTTTCTCCGCTTCTAAGATGGCCGCATAGAGGTTCCCCGGTAGGTCGGTAATTCCGTGGGCCTTCCTTTCTGCGGGATTCATCTCAAAGATATCCTCTTCAATGGGATCCGGTAGTTCATATTTTTTCTCAATCCCTTCCAGACCGGCCCCTAACAT
>JAFDDR010000128.1 GCA_019310785.1 Deltaproteobacteria bacterium | reverse complement strand
ATTCTCTTTGAGCCGCTCAAGATGTCGAACCTGACCCTGAAAAACAGGTTTTTCATGGCACCCATCGGGACGACCTTTCATATGAAGCAGTTGTCGGACTTCTTAGCTGAAAGGGCCAAAGGGGGTGTGGCGCTCATCACCACGGGAGAAATCTGTGTTCATCCCGGTGGCAGGGCAGGGGCAGGCAGGGAGGAGCCTCGGCTTGAAACGGACGATGATATAAAGGTTTTTTCTCCTTTGGTGAAGGCGGTTCAAAATGCAGGCGCAAAAATTATTGCCCAGCTCAATCATGCGGGCCGTTATTCTTCCAGTCGAGCGCTTCAACAACAACCGGTTGCCCCGTCGTCAATTGCCTCACGTTATACCGGTGAGATACCCAGGGAACTTTCGACCGCGGAAACAGATGACCTAATTATGGCGTTTGCAAAGGCGGCCCTTCGAGCAAAAAAGGCCGGTTTCGATGGGATAGAAATTTTGGGAAGTTCCGGCTACTTGATAAGCCAGTTCCTTTCTCCTGTAACAAACAAAAGGGATGACAAGTATGGCGGAGATACACTGAAAAGGGCGACCTTCCTTTTTTCAATACTTAAGGAAACAAGAAAAAGGGTTGGAAACGATTTCAACATCTGCGTCAAATTCGATGCCGAGGACAGCATGGAAGGCGGAAGGACGCTGAAAGATTCCATTTTGTTAGCGCCTCATATCGTGTCCGCGGGTGCGGACAGACTCCACATTTGGGCCGGATGGCATGAGGCCACACGTCCCATGTTGCCCATGTTTGTCAAACGCGGGGCCTTTTCCCATCTCGCGGCGGAAATTAAGAAGGTGGTGGATGTTCCCGTCTCCACTGTGGGCAGGATTAACGATCCCTATGTGGCCGCCGATATCCTCGCTAAGGGCGAAGCGGACTTGATCGGTCTTGGCAGGACACTGTTGTGTGACCCTGATTTTGTCAAAAAGACATCGGACGGACGAACCGATGAGATACGACGCTGCACGGCCTGTTGTTACTGTTTTGACCAGATAATGCGCGCCATTCAAGGAGACAAAAAGGCAGGCCTTAAATGTTCCATAAATCCGGAACTGGGACGTGAGGGTGAAGGGCTTATTCGTCCGGCTGAAAAAAAGAAGAATGTGGTCATCGTAGGCGGGGGGCCGGCCGGAATGGAGGTTGCCCGAATAGCCTCACTTCGCGGTCACCGGGTTACCCTTTTTGAAAAAGATGACAAACTGGGCGGGTTGGTCAATCTGGCCTTTATTCCTCCGCATAAAGGTGAGTTGCAAAATGTCGTTGACTATTATGTCCATCAGATGGAAATCCTTCCTTTGAAGGTCAGACTAAGTGAATCTTTCGCGGAGGAGGAGTTTGAACGGATAAAGCCCGATACATTGGTCTTTGCGGCCGGAGCCCGGGAACTAATGCCCCGGATACCGGGAATCACGGGAGAACATGTTTTTACGGCCTTGGAAATCTTAAAGGACAATGTACCTGTTAAAGAAAGTGTTGTAGTTATCGGTGGCGGTTTGATCGGCGTTGAAACAGCGGAGTTTTTGGCCGACCAGGGCAAGAAGGTGAAGGTAATCGAAATGTTTAAGGCTGTTGCTGCTGATGTAGGGCCCACAATGCGATGGGGACTTTTATTAAGACTTTCAAAGAAGATATCCATGCTTACATCGACTAAGGTTATTGAAATCAAAGAGAAAAACGTGGTCGTATCGGACCCTGAAAACAACAGAAAGGAAATCCCTGGCGATACTGTGGTTATTGCCACCGGATTAGATAGCAGGACGGATCTGGTGGAACAGATGAAAAAACAGGATGCCGAGGTTTATATGGTCGGGTCATGCCGAAAACCCGGACAGATTGCCGATGCAGTTGAAGACGCCTTTGCTATCGGGTGCAAAATATAGGATGGGGGTTATGGCTACATGGGTTTTTGCTGTTTGACAGCAGGGTAGGTTTTCAGTGAGTTCGAGCGAAATAAAAGGAGGTAAAGACTATGGCAGGGGTTGTTTCATACGGAGCTTATATTCCGAAATACAGGATAGATAGAAAACTGGTTTACAAGGCCATGGGATGGCTGAATCCCGCAACATATATGCCGGGTGAAAAGGCAGTGGCCAATTACGATGAAGACAGCCTGACCATGGCAGTTGCAGCGGGGACTGATTGCGTAACAGGGATTGACCGCTCAGGCATCAATGCCGTTTTCTTCGCAACTGCAACGCCACCATTCGCCGAAAGGCAGAATGCCGAGATCATCGCAACTGCTCTTGACGCGCCGTCTGAAATCCGGACTGCGGACTTCACCGACTCGCTCAAGGCCGGGACAACGGCCATGCTCTCTGCCGTGGATGCGGTAAAGGCCGGGTCTGCAAAAAACGTTCTGGTATGCGCCGCGGATTATCGCACAGGCAAGGCCGGGAGCTCCCAGGAGGAAATTTTTGGTGACGGTGCCGCCGCAATATTGATCGGTCAAGACGATGGGATTGCCCGGTTTGAAGGGTCCTTCTCCGTGTCATACGATTTCGTGGATCACTGGAGAAGCTCAGGGGAACATTTCGACCGTCAGTGGGAAGACAGGTTTATCCGGGATGAGGGGTACACCAAGTTCATCGTCGAAGCATTAGCCGGGCTTGCAAAGGCATGCTCCATTGATTCTAACAAGATCGACAGGGTTGTCTATCCCTGTCTGTACGGAGGCGACTTCAAAAAAATAGCGCGGGTTCTCGGTCTCACCGAATCCCAGGTCGTGGAACCGCTCCTCGGTCGGGTAGGGTATACCGGGACCGCTGATCCGATGATGCATCTTGTCATTGCCCTGGAACATGCAAAACCCGGGGACCGGATCGCGGTTGTCGGATACGGTGCCGGCGCAGATGCCATGCTCTTTGAGGTAACGGGCATGATTGAAAAAATCAGGGCCGGCCGCAGGGGCATCAGCAAGCACCTGAAAACGAGAAAAGACCTCAACAGCTATGAAAAAATGGTGGCTTTCCGAAACCTTCTTCCCACGGAAAAGGGCATTCGGGGGGAAACTGTTGCCTTTACCGCGATGTCAGAACTCTGGAGAAGCCGCAAACAGGTATTGGGACTGTACGGCAGCCTGTGCAAATCGTGTGGCACACCCCAGTATCCGGCACAGCACGTATGCGTCAACCCGGATTGCGGGGCAGTCGACCAGATGGAACCTTACCGCTTTTCAGACAGGGTGGGAACTCTATTCACATACACGGGTGACAACCTAGCCTATAGCCCTAATCCGCCTGCCATCTATGGAATTGTCGACTTTGAAGGGGGCGGCCGTTACTGGTTTGACGTCACAGACGTGGACCTTGAAGAGCTAAAGGTAGAAATGCCCGTGGAAATGAGTTTTAGAAGGAAGTACGTGGACGAGAAGTTCGGAATGCACGGCTATTTCTGGAAGGCAGTGCCTGCAATGGGATGAGATATTGAGAACCCTGTCCACCCTGTTAATCCTGTCAAAAAATATAAAAAACGGAACTTCCATATTTATACGAGGAGGATGAAATAATGTCAGAAGGCATCAGAGATAAAGTTGCAATCATCGGCATGGGGTGCACACGGTTTGGCGAACGCTGGGACGCCGGCTCAGAGGACCTTATCGTTGAGGCAGCTACGGAAGCAATAGAAGATGCAGGCATCGAAAAAAAGGATATTCAGGCCGCGTGGTTCGGTTCATGTTTTGATGAAGTGAATGTGGGCAAATCCGCAATCCCTTTGAGCTTTGCCTTGAAGCTTCCTTTTCTACCAGTCACCAGGGTTGAGAATTTTTGCGCCACCGGAACCGAAGCACTCAGGGGCGCTGTCTATGCCGTGGCTTCCGGGGCCTACGACATATGCCTTGCCTTGGGGAGCGAAAAGCTCAAGGACACTGGATACGGCGGACTCCCGGATTTTTCCGTGTTATTGGGCACAAAAAACAGGCTTATTTTTCCGAACATTACCGCGCCGGGCGCATTTGCCATGATGGCCACGCGCTACTTTGCCAAGTACGGCCTGAGTCCTGAAGAAGGGAAGGAGGTCCTGGCCATGATCTCGGCCAAGAGTCATAAAAACGGAGCCAAGAACCCCAAGGCCCACCTTAGAAAAGAGGTATCTGTTGAACAGATTCTAAAGGCCCCCATGATTGCCTGGCCCCTCGGCCTTTTTGACTGCTGCGGTGTCAGCGACGGTGCGGCAGCGGCCATTGTGTGCCGTGCCGATATGGCAAAGGACTTTCGACCTGATCCGGTCCTTGTAAAGTCCATGCAGATCGCCATAAGCTCGGGCGAAGAGATCATGTACAACTCATGGGACGGGACCTATGTGGAGAGTGCAAAGCGGTGTGCAGGCCGTGCATACGAAGAGGCAGGGATCAAAACTCCGAGAGAGGAAATAAGCCTTATGGAGGTGCATGACTGCTTTTCCATAACTGAACTGGTTACCTATGAAGACCTGCAGATCTCTCCCCGCGGAAAGGCCCCAAACGACGTGCGCGACGGCTTTTTCAATATTGACGGCAAAATACCATGCCAGGTCGACGGGGGACTCAAGTGCTTCGGGCACCCGATCGGGGCATCCGGCCTCAGGATGATGTATGAGGTCTACAAGCAGCTCCAGGGAAATGCAGGGGACAGACAGCTCAAGGACCCCAAAATCGGTCTCACCCATAACATGGGCGGGTTTCCTCCCATGAATATCATCAGCATCAGTATCGTGGGTAATTAGTGCTCATCCATAAACTAACGTTTTTGGATTCGCGCTATCAGCCATCAGCTTCAGGCTTTCAGTAAAGGACATTAAAAACAAGGTGTTGGCTGATTGCTGACCGCTGAAAGCTCCATCCAGAAATTGGTTATTTATGGATGGACACTGATTAACACTCATTCAATCCTCTCCCGCTTAAGGGAGAGGGGTTCCTTTTTTCTCATTTCTATCATAAGAAAAAAAGCTCCTGTTTGTTTCCGGAATATTTTTAGCCCTCATCTATACATAGTATTATTTGCCTGTCCCCTTCACTTCAATGAAAGTGCAGCCAGTTCTCTCGCATATTTTTCCACCCATCCGTCTGCACCGCATAAGTTTTGGCTGAATTGCTGGAACCACAAGATATAGAAACAGCTTTTCAGATTCTACAGCGCCGCCAAAACCTCCTGTGTCTTGCCAAGCCAATAATCCATACCCATCTCCTGGAACATCCCCTCGGCCTTTTTGAGGTTTTCAAGAGCTTTTTCCCATTGGCCTGCATCCGAGTAGAGCTTGCCCAGACGCAGGAGGCCCACTGCGTAAGTCGGCCTAATTCCCAGCTGATCAAGCATCCCTATCCCCCGGACCATCAGTTCCCGGGCCTCGTCAAATTTCACCTTGTCTGTGGGGGCGATTACTCTCCCCAGGGTTATCCTGGCTTCCGCTTCAAAAAGTCTTTCGTTGTTTTTTTCAGACAGATCCACAGCCTGTTCTGCATGAACAAGGGCCTTTTCAAGATTGCCTAAGTCCAAATGGACCTCACTAAGGACAAAGTGAATGCTTCCCAGGAAAATGGGCAACCTGAGGTCCGTATGCATTTCCAGCCCTTTCTCTGCGTATCGCAGAGCCGTGTCGGTCTGGCCCGAATAAAGATAGGCCCCGCCCAACCATGCCCATACAATGCCCAGGAAAAAAGTCATTTGGCTCTTCTCCAGGTAGTCAATGGATGAGCGGAAATGCTTCACCTGGTTTTCAGAGTCACCCTTGAGTAAGTAAAAAGAGCCATATAACATCTCGATCATGGCGATGCTGATTAGGTTATCTATATCACGCGCAAAGGAGAGGCCTTTGCCGAGGAATCGCTCCCCTTCCGCAAAGTTCCCTGTGGCCGCGAGGCCCTGCCCGTAAAAGCCGTGCAGAATCGAGTATATATTGGCGGGTCGGTCAAACCGTTTATGCTCGGTATGTGTCTGTTCCATGAGGGCAATAACCTTTGGCGCAGCCTGGCAAGATTTTAAAAACGCCCCTTCAAGCGAATATGAGAGAATCAGTTCATATGTGGGAACAATAATTTCAACCTCCTCGGTCAGCTCGAACCCTTCTATGACTCTTTCGACATACGCTCTCCCCTTTACGGGATCGCCAGAATTCAAATAGTAGACACCAATATTGGTCTGGAAGTAGGCCTGAGCCTTTCGATCCCCCAAGTCTCGGGCCAGATTTTCCCCCTCCTCCAAGAAATCCACTGAACCCTCAGGATAGCCAAGGGGTCTCAAAGGATAGGCCATTGCCTGGAGGATCTCCAAGCGGAGCCGGCGGTTGTCCCGGCTATCCGGTTGATCGCGAAGAAGGCTGGCGGCTTCCCTGTAAAACTGAACCGCTTCCGATGGGGAGAAGTTGCCCAGTGCCTTGTCGCCTGACAATTTCAGATATTGACAGGCCTTTGATACGTTTTCAGTCTTGGAATAGTGATAGGCCAGCATCTCGTAGAACTCTTCCAGCCTCTCGGCGTAAAGCTTCTCTATGGCTCGGGCTATCTTTTCATGAATCTCTTTTCTTCTCTTTAAAAGCAGGCTGTTGTAAGCTACCTCCTGGGTGAGGGCGTGCTTGAAGATATATTCCAGCTCCGGGAACAGGTTCTTCTCATAGATGAACTCCAACCCCTGAAGATTGAGAAGATAGGATTTGAGTTCCTCGCGCATTCCGGTGATGGCCTGGAGGATGCGAAAGGCAAAGTCCCTGCCGATCACGGATGCCACCTGCATGGTCCGCTTGAGATTTTCTTCCAACCTATCAAGCCGGGCCGCGATGATCCCCTGGATGGTATCGGGGACCTGAATGTCAGAAGCCTTCCCGCTTAAGACATACTTCTCGTCTTTTCTCTCGATGGAGCCGTTTTCGAGCAAGGTATGGGTGAACTCCTCCATAAACAGGGGGTTCCCTGCTGCACGATTGAGGATCAACTGCCTGAGTTCCGGGGCCACTTCCCCCTCCTCCAGGATGGCCTTAATCAGTTCACTGCTTGAGTTTGTACCCAGGTGATCCAGGCCGACCTTGGTGTAATAGGACTTGCTCCCCCAGCTATGGGTGTATTCGGGACGATACAGAAGCAGCAGCATGATGGGGGTGTTGGCCAGCCATCCGATTAGATAGTCCAGGAACTCCTCTGAGGTCTTGTCCGTCCAGTGGAGGTCCTCGACAGTAAGAACCATGGGTTTTTCCTGACTCACCCGAATCATCAGGTTCCGAAGAGCCTCAAAGGTCCTCTCCCTCTTCTCCTTAGGCTCGAGTCTTGAAAAATCTTCATTATCCACCTTGAGGGACAAGAGGGACTGAAAGGGCGGGATGACATTCTTGAGCTTCTCGTCAAGATCAAGGATCTTCGCCCCCATCTTTTTCTTGATAAGAAACTCCCTGTCCCCCTCCTTGATATCAAAATAGGACCTCAAGATATCCAGCACAGGCAGATAGGCCATGGAACCGCCGTACTGGAGGCAACGCCCTTCAAGATAACTGTATTCATCCTGAGGCAGCATATTCCTCATCTCAAGCAGCAGCCTGGATTTCCCGACCCCGGCCTCTCCTAAAAGCCCTACCACCTGGCCTGACCCTGATCGGGTCCTGTCAAAGGCATCCAAAAGGGCGGCCATGGAGTTCTTTCGGCCCACAAACCGGGTAAGCCCCTTGGCTACCGAGGCCCCTATCCGGGTCTCCACCTCTCCCGCTTTGATCAACTCAAATGCCTCCTGTGGCTCTTTCTTACCTTTCACCTCAATTTTTCCCAGAGACTCAAATTCAAAGAAATCCCTAACAAGCCTGTGGGTATTCCCGGATACCAGGATAGTGCCGGGTCTGGCCATGCTCTCCATCCTGGAGCCCAAGTTGGTGGTGTCTCCAACGGCCGTGTAATCCATCCTGAGATCGTCCCCGATGGCTCCCACGATCACCGGTCCCGAGTTGATCCCAACACGCATCCTGAACTCCACCCCAGTGTCCCTCTCTATTTCATCACCATACTCCCCCATGGCTTTCTGAATGGCTAAGGCGGCATAACAGGCTCTTTGGGCATGATCTTCATGGGCAACCGGGGCACCAAACAGAGCCATCACACCATCCCCGGTGAATTGGTTGATGGTGCCCTCATATTTGTGGATCTCATCCATGAGGATTCTAAAAGCACCGTCCATGATCTGGTGGACTTCTTCTGGGTCTAACTTCTCTGAGACGGATGTGTAGTTGACCACATCAGCAAAGAAGACCGTCACCAATTTCCGTTCCCCCTCGATGGAACTTCGGGTAGTGAGGATCTTGTCGGCTAAGAATTTGGGGGTGTAGGATTGGGGTTCAGAGTAGTCGATAGGAGGGGGTTCTATGGGTTCTCTTAGGTCGTGGCCGCATTCATCACAAAAAGTGCTGCCTGGTTGATAAGGGTGGCCGCAAGACAGACAGATGAGTTCAAGTTTATCCCCGCACTTCTTGCAAAATTTCGCTCCCTCACGATTCTCAAACTGGCATTTTGCGCACTTCATCCTTGATGCCCTCCAAGTCTAAGGAAAGGTCGATTTGAGAGATAAAAGGACGGATCATACTTTATTCAAGAAAGAGTATAATCGAGGTGTAGTCCTGAGTCAACTTAGATGCGATTTCCATATATTGTATGTCTTCCCAGCCCCTCGGATTCAAAGATAATGTATAAATCGTATTTCAGTAAAACAGCAAAAACAAGTTCACCATCTTGTCGGTATCATAAACTATTTTCGACTTTTCTGGCTTGCCCATGGGGTGACTATACATGAATTTGTCGGAGATGATTTTAGGAGCAAATTTGGCTGAAACCGTGACCGAAAAAGATTTAAGGATACCAAATGA
>JAFDDR010000324.1 GCA_019310785.1 Deltaproteobacteria bacterium | reverse complement strand
ATCCCGTACAGCTTTTGTCCCCATTTACGTCGCTGCTCGTCAATCTTTTTTATAAAACGGGATGCCTCCTTTCTTGAAATTTTATCCCGTTTCATAACGGTTGATATGCGATACTCCAGCCCGGCAAAAATCAGGACCTTGAGCACATGTGAGATACCTTCAACGAAATAGTGACCAGCAAGGCCATGGTAGACCAGGTTGTCTTTCGTTAGATACTTTAAGAGGGCGGCCTGAGTGTAAGCAATGTATTTTTTCTTTCCAGAGGTAAAGCGGTCTAAAATGGAGGGGGCATCTTCAAATGCCTGAGTGAGCTTTATCTCGGGAATATTGAATTCTTTTGAGGCGTCAAGAATAACTTCCCGAGAGATACAACCGTACCCTAACTTTTGAGCGGCCTTTTCGGCAATCTCTTTGCCACTGGTGTGTCTTTTCACCCCCACCCCGACCCTCCCCCGGCTCACGCAGTATGTGCGGGGATCTTCGACAAGAGGGAGGGAGTCTTTTAAATGATTTCACTCAATTAATCCCCTCTCCCCTGGCCTCCGGCTCGTAGAGCCTACGCCTCGGAGAGCGGGAGAGGGTAAGGGTGAGGGGGGTTCCCCCGATTTATTGAGCAGATTCGGTCATTTTAATTTTCAAGCGGTTTTTCTTGTCGGCTAAGGTTTTGTTTGTGGTGTGTTTGTCGCAGGGAGTTGAAGTTATGCTGTTATTTGATCTGCCGACTAATTTAGACAATACTATAAAATAGCCTTTTTTGGGCAGAATGTCTATATAATATATAAGGTTGATGGTAACTGGTTCAGGGTTCAACGGTTCAAAGGTTTTAACCCCTGAACGGTGAACCTGAGCCCAAATCTTGAGCTAAAAACGCACCCTTTTGTCCAAAATATTACCCCAAAATCAGCTAAAATTTTCGAGGTCTGATATATTATTCATTCCCCAGGCATTCCTTTGTAATCATAACCAACATTTTACCAGACAGTAGAAACCAGGTTAGCAATAAGACAGCGCATTTCCCAACAAAAATTAAATTTACCTTACCCGCAAAAACGGAGTAAAATCATAAATACCTTTGAAAACACACGAAAATGCCTCAGGTTTTCGGTGAATTCTATGCGGCCCCTCCAAATTATCACAAATAACTTGACTTAAGGTAAAAAATATCATACATCTCGCGCATGGAAAATTACAGGCTGATAAATCGGATTCAACAAGTTGATTTACCCTCAAACCGTTCCGCTTTCTTATGGGGACCCAGAAAAACAGGCAAAACAACCCTGTTAAGAAAGCAGTTTTCCCATGCCTATCTCATAGATTTACTGGATTATGACCTGTTCTTATCATTAAGCCAGAGACCCACCCGGCTACGTCAAATTCTTGAAGCACAGCCATCAAGGACGGTGGTTATGGATGAAGTCCAGAAAATTCCTCACCTGATGGATGAAATTCACTGGCTCATGGAAAACAAGGGCTATCAATTCATCATGTCCGGCTCCAGTGCAAGGAAATTCAGGAGAGGAAAGGCCAATTTATTAGGTGGCAGAGCATGGCGGTTCGAACTCTATCCTCTTGTGACAAAGGAACTGGAAGATTTTGATCTTGACAGGGCTCTTTATACCGGCCTTTTGCCATCCCACTATCTTTCATCCGATAGTAAAATGGATCTTAAGGCTTATGTCCATGACTATCTTAAAGAAGAGATCCAGGCCGAGGCATTGACCAGAAATCTGCCCGCCTTCTCTCGGTTCCTCCAGTCTGCTGCCATTACAAATGGAATGCTGCTTAATTACTCCAATGCGGCGAGAGAAAGTGGGGTTTCCGTAAAGACCATTCGGGAGTACTATCAGATACTCGAAGATACATTAATCGGCAGACAGTTATTTCCATGGAAGAAATCAAAAAAAAGAAGGCTTATTGAAACTTCTAAATTCTTTTTCTTTGATATGGGAATTGTTTCAGCCCTTTTGGATTACAAGTCCCTGACACCAGGCACCGCAGAGTATGGCAGGGCCTTTGAACATTTCATCCTTCAGGAATGCTGGGCCTACAGACATTACAGCAGGCTGGATTTTCCCATTACATTTTGGAGAACCGCCAGTGGCTCAGAAGTGGACCTTATTCTTGGAGATGCGGAAGTCGCCCTTGAAATCAAGTCATCTGAGAATGCCGGAGAAAGAACTAAAGGGCTTCATTTGTTTCACGATGAAAACAAATGCCGAAAAAGCCTTATCATCTCAAGAGACCCGTTTCCCAGAAAATTGAGTCCCAATGTCAGTATCCTGCCCTGGCAATTATTTTGCGAAATGTTATGGGAGGGTGAAATTATATAAGGATTTGAATGGGAACAGGATCAATCTGACCGCAAACAGCGTGGCGGTATTTTAAAGCCCCTGTTCTGCTTAAGTTAAGTACGGATTCAAAGTTGTTTGCACCATATTGTTTGCGGCAGGTTACCCCGGTTATAATTTCTGCAAGAAAACTCTCGTCCGGATCATGGGTGGACTTTTACAACTAACAGATGTATCCTTACATAGTCGGGAATCCAGAAAATTGTGCGTAGCTATGGATTCCCGCCTTCGCGGGAATGACAT
>JAFDDR010000127.1 GCA_019310785.1 Deltaproteobacteria bacterium | reverse complement strand
CCTTCGCACCATCAAACAATACCTGCCGCAACTTTTTCAAATGCAGGGATTCATCAACCAGCAAATGTACATTATTCTTGGATAAGTACTCAAAATCCTCAACAACTTTCTCGAACACCTTGAGTCGCGTTTGTGCTTTGAAGGGTATCCCGTGCTTCATGTTATAGTCAAAATCAGGATCCTGTACATATATCACCTTCTTCACTTCGTCTACATCATAGTAATTAATAGAGAGTTTTTCGGCTAAGAATCTTGCGATAGAAGACTTACCTGCCCCCGGAAGTCCTCCTATAAATATAACCATAATGAACACCTCATATCCAATACCCATAATACCGATAGCAAGATTGATAGTTTTTTAAAAAGTCATAAACCTCCCTTTCCTTGTCGAAGGTCCCCATTATTTATACACCATCCCCTGTCCGCGTTCACCGCACAGGCTATATAAATTAGCTATCCTTAACACTGGCGAGCACGTACACGTATTGCATTGCTTATTCCAGAGGTTACAAGCAACGGCGATTTTCAGCGGGTTTTGAAAAGGTTTCTAGCTGAAATTAAGGTTGGACAACAGGGCTGGAAGTTCCACTATTGAAGCTCTCCTAACCTTTGCAGGAGAGCTTCAATAGTTTATTATTAAAACATTGTGACTTGATCTTGGAAAAAACTATTCTTAAAAAGTCATAAACCTCCCTTTCCCTTGTCGAAGGTCCCGTCTTTAGCGGGGAAGGAAAAGGGTTTGGGTGAGGGTTGATAAAATGGAATACCGTGAGGGGAAAAAATCAATATGTGAATACGATCTTTCGCTACTTCACAAGGATCTATTTCAAAATCAAATGATGCCTGGCTTAATAAACCGCATGGCTAGTTCGTTTCAGGCACATGCAATTATTTTATGTAGAAAATAACCTACAAAACTCTGAACAAAGCGACTTTCCCACTTTTCATCTCCGACCAAAGATCGGAGCATTCAAGCGCATTTTTCATAAAATTTGATAATTATCACATAATTATAAAAACATGTCAATTTCATTTTTTTTATGATATTCATAAATACAGCTTATGATTATTTTTATTTCATAAAATCTATTTAGGGATTGTATCAGGGAATATCCTGCAATTATGATCAATCTAAATCAGTTAACTGGAACTCTTCTGGTTTTTCATAGAACCTGGTTTTTTAAGACTCGAGTTTGCCGATCGTAAGATCCCGGTCGAGTTTGCCGATCGTAAGATCCCGGCCCTTCGGGGAGATACAAGGCATCAAGTGCGTCCCGCCCTTTGGCGGGATAGTACTTTACCGCAAGTGCTTGATAACGCAGTAGATTCGGTAAAATCGGCGCTCCCGAAGGGTAAACAATCTTGAATATTTGGCCTTTATTCTATTGGCATCCAATAGGTTATTTCCATGGTCTACCTAAAACCTGCCTAACTACATGAAATTATGTTTTTTTTATTAATCCATTCAAGATTGTTTATGCAAGATTCAGGTAGAATTTTTTTGCATATATTTGCATGTAAAACCAAAAAAGGTCCCATACCACCTGTTTTCCTTTGACACACAAACGCCTATTCTCTATACTCCTTCCCCCAAAAACCGAATAATATCATTAAGCTTCGCCCACCGGGCCCCAATAGTGCAATGAATTTTGCTAATCTAATCTTCATGCACCGATCCCATAGCCTCCAGCTTTCAGAGCTTATGCCTCGGAGAACAAAAAAGGGAGAATATATTCGCTATGCATTTTGTAGAAACCAAATCATCTAAAATATCCAATGTCACTGTTGAAAGGATTGATCGAGAAGCACTCGAAGTCTGTTGGGAAACCCCATTGAGAGATCTTATCGTCTCGATTCACATGGGCAGTTCACCGGTCACCATCGACCGCAGGTCTCCCACCGCCAGGGTAAGGGGCAGAAACACCGCCAGAATCTCTGGACTTGACCCGGAAGTCCGCTATTATTTCGAGGTGGTACCCGAGGGTGGCCCTGGAGTTATCACGGCGGAGCGGCTGGTGCCGCTGCAAGGTTCATGGAACTTCCGAGACCTGGGCGGCTACCAGACATCAAACGGTTCACGAGTGAAATGGGGCCAAATCTTCCGCTCGGATAACCTGTCCAATCTTACGGAAAGGGATCAGGCAATACTTAAACGAATGGGAATAAAACTTGTCTGTGATTTTCGTACCCCAAGCGAATTGAAGAGGTGGCCTGATCGATTGCCGGATGACAACTCAATAGACTACCTTCACCTTCCTATCATCCATGGTGAAAGGGAGTTCGATTTCTACCACGAAAAGATAGGGAAAGGCGAAGTCAGTTGGTTGACAGAAGAGTTCATGATCGATGCCAATATAAGGATTATCGATGAGTATGGGGACGCACTTGGCAAGGTCTTTCATCGTCTGGCCGAACCGGACACCCGTCCCGTGGCCTTTCATTGTGCTGGTGGAATTGCCCGAACCGCCGTTTGCGCGGCCCTGATCCTGCTTGCCCTCGGTGTGCCCGAGGAGACGGTTATCTATGACTACTGTCTCTCCGGTGTCTTCATTTCAAAACATAGGGAAAAGATTAATGAGCGTATCAGATCCCGTGGGGCCGATCCTGAGACCGTGGCTCTCTACTATACTGCAACGCCCCATTTTTTTGTCCCTGTCATCAATCATATCCGGGAGGCTTACGGCTCTTCCACCAATTACCTCAGGACCAAAGCGGGCGTAAGCGACGAAACCCTGGACCTGCTGAAAAAAGAACTATTGGAGTAGCCCTCCTACCTGCGCCCTTGATAATGAGGAGCGAGCCCATTCACCCTAATCTCTATTTCATCTTCCGAATACGACACCTGAGGGATTTCAGGTTTGGGAACCCTGAAATGGGGTCGGCATCTTCTGTGCCTGTCAACTCATTGGCATTGGCCTCCTCCCACCCCTGGGGGATGTTTATTGTATCTTGACGTATCCTGGGTGTAACATGTGCCTTCAGTTGAATTCTTCCGTGTGTGGTATGCACTTCGGCCATTTCACCTTCTGATAGACCATATTGAGCGGCGGTTTCCGGATGAATCTCAAACACAGGCTCAGGAAACATCTTTCTAAGCCTCGGAATGTAACGGTACTGCCAATGCACATAACAAAGCAGGTTTGCCCCTGTCGTGAGGAACAAGGGGAATTCACCGGATTCTTGAAACGGTTCGAGAACATCCTCTCTGATGGGAAAGTGGTCGTATCCAAAGGCTTTTAGCCGCTCTGAATCGATCTCGACCTTCCCGGTCGGAGTACGGAAACCCTTCTGTTCATATTTCTTATATTCCCTCTTTCCATATTCATAGATTCCGCCCTGTGAAATCAGACCCTCATATGATACACCTTCATCACCCAATAAATAGTCTATGCCTTCCTGGCAGGTTTTCCACGGGAAATATTCCTCAAACCCCATATGCTTTGCCAATCTCGCCCAAATCATTTGGTCGGGAAGACCATATACCGGCTCCACCACCCGTCTTCTCAAAGAGATATGATGAAAGCAATGATCAGCATTTACCCGATGTTCATCCCGTTCCAGATAGGTACATGCGGGAAGAACCACGTCTGCATATGCGCAATCAGGGGAACGAACCACATCTATGACCAGCAGAAATTCCAGTTTCTTGAGCGCCTCCCGGACCCTTATACTATTGGGCCATTCCAGGGAAGCGTTTCCTCCCCCGATAATCATTCCCTTAATGGGATAGGGGCGCCCCTCCAAAATCGCTTCCGGGACGGCAAGCACGTGCCCTTCCTTGCGCATCTTACAGAACAAGGGAAACTCTTCAGAACCCACAGGGGAAATGGATGGCTGGGGCAGGGGCATGGTCATGTCTCGCAGGTTGGGCTCGGGCGTGATGATATCTCCCCCACGAACGTCCAGGTTTCCGGTTATTGCCTTCATGATTGCCAGAAGGCGCATGGTGTTCACTCCGTGGCTATGATGCTCCAGGCCATTTCCCAAATAAATACAGGCCGGCCTGGTCGTGGCATAGGAACGCGCTACTTGACGGACCAGATCAGGCATTATTCCCGTCATAAGCTCTCCGTTTTCCGGGGAAAATCGATCTTCTCGAACTTTTCCGGAAAAGCCATGGAACCCGCGGACCCATTTGTCTGTGAATGACTTATCCCACAGATCTTCCCGTAAGATGACATGTAGCATATTCAAGGCCAGGATCTCATCCCGGCCCGGTTTGACCGCCAAATGGTGATCTGCCTTGGAAGCCGTTTCGGTCCTTCGCGGGTCAACGACCGCCATTTTTCCGCCGCTCTTCATAAACCTGGATATTTCCCCGGGAACCACAGGCTCATGAGAGAAGAATGGGTTTCCGCCCCAAATCATCAGAAAGCGCGTATTGGCAATATCAGGTCCGGTCCCGGCGCCGTAGGTGAGCTGTTCCGAAAGTGTCTTGGAGAAATGGCACAAAGAGCCCACTCCAATGAAGTTGGGGGTCCCCAAGATATTGGCAAAGCGCTTCATATAGTATTTGATCTCCTGATGCCCTGTGCCCTCTCCGCGGTAAATTGCCACGCTCTCGGGGCCATACTGATCTCTCAGTCTGCTAAGTCTTTCCGCAGCAAATTCAAGGGCTTCCTCCCATTCTACAGGGACGAGTTCTCCCTTGCGCCTAATCAGTGGGGAAGACAGCCTCTGAGGGGAATAGAAAAAATCCAGCCCCGCCCTGCCTTTTGCACAGAGCCACCCCTTGTTATAAGGGTGGTTTCTGGAACCTTGTATCCTCACGGGCTGTCCATCTTCCACAGTCACTTCAAGCCCGCAGCCCTGGTCGCACATCCTGCAGAGTGTAAATATATTCTTTGTCCCTTTCATTCTTTCTCCCTGCGCTCCCAATGTTCGAAGCTATCAAAAACAGACAGAGGGCCACGGGCGTGAGCCAGCGGGTGAATGCCTTTAAATTTACGTAATCATGAGACAGCGTGTCTTTAAGACCTTTTCTTCGGTTCCGAGTCTCTCCCGCCGTTGGCGGGATCTTTTCTACGACTTACCTACGTCCCGCCGCCGGGCGGGACTCCGCATTCCCCCGACAAGTCGTGGGCTGCGGTTTCCCCCGCTGATAAGTCGTGAAAAGCACGGCAGCCTCCCGCCAGTCACTCAGAAAAGGTCTTAAAGCCAAGCTTCATCTATTAGTGCCACGAGTGTAAGCCCGTGGGTATCTACTCGCGGCAGGCTGCATGAAATCTTCGGGCATGAGAAATACAGTGTTCCTAAGGACTGCTCAGGAATAGAAAGGAGGCCCGGATATCCTAATGCATATATCGACCACCATCAACAACCAGGGCCTGTCCGGTGATAAAGTCACTTTCATCGCTAACGAGGAAAATGAGGGCTCCAACCAGGTCATTTGGCTGCTCCAGCCTTCCCAAAGGTGTGAGGCTGGTGTCATATTTCGTAATATCATCGGTAACTGTCCTGGCTGCCTCCGTATCCGTGAAACCGGGAGCTATACTGTTTATGCAGATACCATATTGACCTAATTCTGCAGCCAGTGCCCGGGTAAAGCTGAGGATTCCGCCCTTGGAGGTGACATAATGAATAAAGCCCTTAGATCCCGTGAATGCGGTTTCCGAAGCCATATTGATGATCTTGCCTTTCATCTGTTCCTTCATCTGGGGAAAGACCGCCTTCGCGCACAAAAAAGCTCCCTTTAGATTAACCGTCATCAACCTGTCCCATTCCTCAGTAGGAATCTCATAAAACGGTTTGCGTCCCAGTCCGGCGAATATAGCCGCATTGTTTATCAGGATATCAATTCGGCCGAATTGTTTTATAGTCTCCTCAGCCATCCGGAGGGTCTCTTCTTCAGAGGAAACATCCACCTTGATCCCAATAGCAGAACCGCCCCCGGTCCTGATCTCCTCAGCCGTCTGTTGGGCTTCATTACCCAAAATATCCACAACAACTACCTTGGCGCCTTCTTTTATCATTGCCAGGCAAAAGACCCTGCCAAGGCCCCTTGCGCCACCTGTAACAATAGCTACCTTGTCTTCCAGCCTTCCCATTTCATCCTCCTTTAATCTCAAAAATTTTTGTGGATGCCTTCCCTTACTGCAAAAGAACGCTGCTCGCCCCGGTCCCGATACAGGGACAAATAAGACATATTACAATTCCATCAAGATTATTGTTTCATCCTTTTTTAGCTTCCTTAGGCTAATCTGGAAGGGAGCCGTCAGGCTCATGATATCCACTGCAAATGAGGCGGCTTTAAAAAAGTTAATCAAGAAATAAAAGGCGAAGCCACTCATAATGCGGCAGCAAGGAATGGGCACGTGAAGTTCACCGCTTTATGGATTTGACCTTCAGAATAATTCCCTGTTTTAAATCCACCCGATTCCAATCAAATTTATCAACCGGGAGAGGATATCGGTTGTTTGCAATCAATTTCAAAAAAGAAGCTTCCCATATTTTATCTTTACCGGACCAGGCTTCTAAAACCGGTTTTTTCAGGGTCCGTTCCACCTGAATAGCGGGCCAGGGAAACAGCTTCGAAAAGAGACGCTTTCCTATTTGGTTCGGCTCAATCTTTTGCGGGACTACGTATCGAATCGGTCGCTTAACGCTGATAGATACAAATTGACCTGCGTCGGCCTCGTTGGATTTTGAGACTCTTATAATATTCTGAGCTGCAAGCTTTCCTTCCAGTGCACACAAATCGTGCATATCTGCTCCGCGCAAAACATTTCCTGCCGCAAAAATATTTGGGACTGTCGTCCTGAAACTCATGTCTATCACAGGCCCCAGGGTTGATAGATCTTGTTCAATGGGAGTATTTTCAATCAATGAAGAATCGGGGCGAAACCTGCCAGTGATAATAATCATGTCACAAGCTAGCTGAAAGGCCTTCTGATCTTTTCCTCTTATCAGCTCAATCCCTTTTACCCTATCATTGCCCAGGATTGCCTTAACCGATGTATCCCTATAAATCGGAAAGCCGAAGAAGCGCTTCATGGCATCAGCCGGAAAGTTATAGGTCTGAAGCTCCGGGTATTCTTCCACCATTCCGATGACGGATACCCCGGCACGCCTAAGGGTTAAAACACTGGAAAGGGCCACATGCTCACTGCCGATAATGACAGCACGCTTACCGGGTCTCAAATGACGGAGATTGACCAACTGCTGGAGGGTGCCGGTTGTGAAAATCCCGGCAGGCCGTGTGCCTGCAATGTGTCTCGCCTGACGCGAGCTCTCGAAACAACCGGTGGCCAGAATAAGAAAACGGCTTTTATAAGACTTAAGACCCTCCGCTGAGACAACATTTAATCGATGTGCCTCCCCCGGATTTCCAGGAATGATATTTAAAACTGTTGTCCCTGTGTGAATTCCAACCGATGTTTTTCGTACCAATCTGTCCAATTTCTGTGCATAAGTAGGCCCTGTATAAATTCTTTTCCGATCTCTCAATCCAAAGAAAATATGACAGCTTCTGGGCATTCCTCCCAGTTCAGTCTCACTTTCAAAAAGCGCAGCTTTCAATTCCAATGACTTTGAAAGCTCTAAACAAGCTGAAATGCCGGCCGGGCCACCCCCAATAACAGCAACATCCAGAGGGATTGATTCTATCTTAACCATATCCATTATGAACCTTTTTGGTTGATGTAATTTGAATGCCGCCCCTTCTTGGTGATATTTTCAAAGGATTGGTTCTGCTCCCTTGCCAAAATGTCTGTGACTTTAGAGCCGCAAAAATTGGCCTGACATCTCCCCATTCCTGCCCTTGTTCGAAATTTTACGCCATCTAATGTTGTTGCTCCTCTTTTAACGGCTTCAGCAATTTCTCCTTCAGTCACAGTCTCACAGCGGCAAACCACATTTCCATAGCACGGATCCTTTCCGATCAGGTCTCTTACTTGCATCGGAGATGATCCCCGAAGCGATTTTATGCTCTTGCGATAGGGGTTGAAATTCATTTTTTCCCTCAGCCTTAAACCATTATCTTTCAATATGTTAACAACCCTCTTGCCTATTGCCGGAGAACAGGTGATGCCTGGAGGCGGCAAGGCTACATTGACAAATGTCGGCAATTTTTCAGAGGCCTCAATAATGAAATCGCCCCGATCATTGCGTGCAGTCAGACCTGAAAAGGACGCAACAATATTCTTTTCAAAATCGACATCAGGAACCAGTACCTTTGCACTTTCAATGGTCAGATCAATCATTCTTTTTTCGACTGCGCGGTCTTCAATCCCTTTTGCCGGTTCAGGAAATGTGGTGTAGAGGAGGATTTTGTCATCAAAAGTGGGGGTCACCAATTTGTAACGAACAAACACCTTCAGATCATTTACCCCGCTCACAATATGTTGGACAATATTCCCTAATAGGGGGTCCAGGATAATGCATGTGCTCTTGGTATCGTAACGAATCTTGAAACTGTCTGCGCCTGCCATTTTGGCAATCCTTTCAGCAAACAGTCCCGCCGCATTCACAATGTAACCGGCTCGGATTTCATCTCGATTGGTCTCTACTATGAATTTTCCATTTTCCGGAATGATCCCTGTTACCTCAGTCCCTAATATCATCTGAACCCCGTTCTCCCGGGCATTCTCGTAAAGGGCTAACACCTGCTCGAAGGGGTTGAACACCCCGGCGGTCGGCATGTAGAGTGCAGCAATAGCCGCGGAGTTCACATTCGGCTCCATACGCTTAATCTCATCTGGTCCAATAATTTCAAGTCCTTCAACATTTATATGCTCTGCCTGTTTTTTCATCGTTTTCAGGGATTCTAATTCCTCTTTGTTAAAGGCCAGGACCAATTCACCCGATCTCCTGAACTCGATATCAAGATCTTCAATAAGCTGATCCATCACTTGGTTGGCCTCGGCAATCATCTGCTGCGCAAGAGTTCCGGGGGTCCATCTGGCTCCTGGATGACGGTTGGCATAGCTCGCTTTGGTTTGCCCCCAACCTACGTCCGCTTCTTTCTCAACGAGGGTCACATCCAAATTATGCTTGGAAAGCTCCCTTGAAACACTAATACCTGAAATTCCGCCACCAATGATTAAGACATCTGTCTTCTTAGACATCAAATCTCCCTTTCACCATACCCTCATGGTCTTCCTTTACCCTATACCCCTTCCAAGGCGCTAACAGAGATGAATGGTTCATCCGGTTAATGAGTACGCCTCAAGACAACACACGATTGCGAGGTTGAAGGTTTAAGCGGTCTTTTTGTAGTGACTGCTTCAACCTTCCCATCTGCCAACTTCATATCTGAACAGTTTCGCGGTACTCATCTGCCGGATGATCCAGATGAATCTGAAGGATTCTATAGAATAAATTCGCTCAATTTTTTGTGGAAACATGGGCTGTTCTTCCCATTGGAATCAATATTTTAGGAGGCCCGTTTTCGATAAGCGCCCGCAAACGCTCTATCTTATCAGAAACCGGTTCCGGTCCACATATAAAGATACGTCCCTCCGGTTATGAACCAGAGCATCTGACGGACATGGGCTTTATGTCTTTTTTGCACAAATCTTTCGGCTGGCATTCTCGGCGAATTTGTACCAGAGTTCCTTGAAAGGATCCGCCTCCTTTTTGGCCACGGTTTCCTTCATCGCAGACATGTCTTCAAAAAGCATTGTCTTGATAAATCCGGTTTCGCTCTCCGCCACTTGCCAAATATCGTAAGCATTGCAACCTATGGATTCCCAGAAAGGTTTGATTTTCTCTTTGGTGGCCTGTACGTACTCAGCCTGTTTTTCGACCGGGACATCATACTCATATATCACTGTTACCATCTCATTCTCCTTAATCTATTGGTTATTGCTTCTGAATGTATGTCAAAAATCTGTAAGTGCTGAGCTAAAACATCACTTCCAATCAAACGTATAGTAGGACCGAATTGTGTCTAACGCGTCTCTTTGTGGACCGCCGAATCCCTGCTGTAAGATTATGATATCTCTATAATACTTCTCAATTTGATATTCGAAGGAATAACCATAACTCCCCATGAATTCCATGACCTTCTTAAGAGTACTGAGTACCATCCTCCCGGCCATGAACCTGGCCGCAGAAGCCCTTGCAATCATTGGCTCAGACGACTTGGGCCCATATTTCTCCGGATTATCAAGCATGCTTGCAACATATAGATAGTGGGCCCTGC
>JAFDDR010000126.1 GCA_019310785.1 Deltaproteobacteria bacterium | reverse complement strand
AATATCCTTGGGTCCCTGAAAGGCCCCGCACACATAAATGCCTTCCTTGGACGTGGTAACCGGATGAAAGGATTCTGTATTGCAGAATTGACCCTCTGTAAGATCGATGTCCAGGTTTTCGGCAAGCTCAACTACCTCGGGCGATGTCTCAAGACCAACTGAAAGGACAACCATGTCAAAAGACTCTTCCACAACCTCTCCATTTTCATTGACAATGGGTATTACCAGATCATCGTTGCCAACAACAGGGTCAATGGTATGCACCCTGGAACGGATAAAGCGGACCCCGTGTTTGTTTCGGGCATCATCATAGTACCGCTCAAAATCCTTGCCGTGGGTCCTCATATCCATGTAGAAAATGGCGCAGTCAAGCTTATCCCCAGCGTGCTCCTTTGCGATGACGGCCTCTTTGATGGCATACATGCAGCAGACCGATGAACAGTAGCCGTGATCGCAGCGGTTGATATCCCTGGATCCCACGCATTGGAGCCACGCGATCTTTTTGGGTTCCCTGTTGTCCGAAGGCCGGACAATATGCCCCACTGTGGGGCCTGAGGCAGAAAGAATCCTCTCAAATTCCATTGAAGTAATAATATTTGGATGTGTTGAATAATGATAGGTCTCAATTTTAGAGGAATCAAAGGGCTGAAAACCGGGGGCTAATATAATAGAGCCTACATCCATCTCAAGGGTCTGGGGCTGCTGATCATGTGTCTCAAGTGTCACGGCTTCAGCCCCACAGGCCTCAACACACTCGAAACATTCACAACAATAGCTGCAGTTCAGGCATCGATCCGCCTCACCCTGGCCTTCCTTTTCGTCATAGCCCAATTCTACTTCTTTGAAGTTGCCCTCACGCTCTGCCACAACAAGCTCAGGCATCTTTGCCCTTGATTTCTTATCTTCATCCTTGGGGATCGGACGGAAAACAGGATTTTCCTTGGAAATAGGTGCTCTTCCTTCGGCCATGTCCCGGCCATCGAGATAGCGTTCAATGGATTCTGCCGCCTCTCGGCCGGCAGCTATTGCACCTATGGCTACCCACGGACCGGTCTGTGCGTCGCCGCCGGCAAAAACCCTTTCGCGGTCCGTTGCATAGGTAACGGGATCTACCTTAATGGTCCCCCACCGGGAAAAACTCAAGCCATCTATATCCTCGAGAGCGGAAAGGGCGGGCCTCTGTCCGATGGCCGGGATAAGTTGATCAATCTCCATGTCAAACTCGGTTCCCGGTACTGGAATTGGTCTTCTTCTACCCGATGAATCGGGTTCCCCTAATTCCATCCTGATACACCGCAGCCCCACTATACTGCCATTCTCAGCAAGTACCTTCTGGGGGGCGCAAAGATAAGTAATCTTAACCCCTTCCGCTTCAGCCGCCTCTATCTCATCTTCCCATGCCGGCATTTCGGCACGAGTGCGGCGGTAACGAATGCTTACTTCCTCGGCGCCTAAACGAACCACGCATCGGGCCACGTCCACGGCCACATTACCCCCTCCGATAATGACCACCTTTTTCCCTACATCCGCCTTACCGGTCAAATTTACTTCTCTCAGGAAATCCACACCCTGAATGACCCCTTTGGCCTTCTCGCCCGGAATACCTAATGGGATTCCCCTGTGGGCCCCGATAGCAAGGTAAACCGCTTTGTAACCTTGCTCAAAAAGATCAGCTAAATTGAAATCCTGACCAAGGGCAGTATTGGTCTTGATCTCAACTCCTAAATTGGTAATTAATCCTATCTCCCTGTCCAGGACATCTCTGGGGAGGCGATGCTCAGGAATGCCTGCTCGCAGCATCCCGCCCGGCTCGGGCAATGCCTCAAAAATGGTTGATAGAATACCTTTCCGTGCTAAGTGGTAGGCGACAGAAAGCCCGGCAGGGCCGGAGCCGATAATGGCCACCCTTTCCTCCCTCTTAGGCAGGCATTCTATTTTTACGTCCCTGGGATCAAATTTATCAGCGGCTAATCGCTTGAGGTGACGAATGGCCACAGGTTCATCAACCTCACAGCGCCGACAGGCATTTTCGCAACCATGCGGACAGATCCTCCCTATCACACCTGGCAAAGGCAGGTCTCTCATAATAATTTTAAGGGCCTCTTCATATTTTCCCTGCTTAACCATCTGGACATAGCCCTGTACATTCAGTCCTGCCGGACACGCCAGATGGCATGGGGCCCTATCGGCCTTCTGTATGGCAAAGGCGCCGGGTATGGCCTGGGCGTATTTCTTGTAGGTTGCCTTTCTGTCGCACAAACCCTGATCGTATTCACTCGGTAATGCTACCGGGCATACCTCTGAACAATCGCCACATGCCGTACATTTGGATCCGTCTATATAGCGGGGCGTTTTGTGAATGGTGACCTTGAAATTTCCTTTGGAACCTTCAACCTTGCTCACCTCGGCAGAGGTGATCAGGTTGATGTTTAGATGCCGGCCGACCTCGACCAGTTTGGGTGAGATGATTCACATGGCACAATCATTGGTAGGAAATGTCTTATCCAGTTCGCTCATCACACCGCCAATGGCGGATGATTTCTCAATCAGGTGTACAAGGTATCCGGAATCGGCTAGGTCAAGTGAAGCCTGCATGCCGGCGATTCCGCCTCCGACGACCATAACAGATCCAATGGTTTTTTCGGGCATATTATCCTCCTTCGGAGTTGGTGTGGGGCTAAAAAATATGCAGTTAATTCCTACGACATTTTATTTCAGCGTAGGATTTAACGACACTATTACAATTTTATTGAAAAAGTCAACAAGAAAATATTTTTTAGAAGTCTGAATTGACATTCATGTTGTTAAATGCTACGTTAATTTTTTAATAGCGTAGGATTTAACAACATTTGACAAAAATCGAATAATTCAGGGAATAGAGTTCATGTCCGATAAAGATAATCCAATCATCAATATTGCCCTTGTTGGTGGAGGGTCTTTTTGTAGAGAAATTATAGAGAAAATCGCTTTTGGTTATCCCAAGAGAAGGGTCAACGCCAGCATTGTTGCCGTTGCGGATCCAGACTCCCGGTCCCCCGGCGTAGTGCTTGCAAGGGAGAAGGGACTGAAAACCGTAAGAGATTATCACGAACTTTATCGACCTGAATATAATGTCCATCTTATCATCATTCTGATCCCGGAGCAGGATATCCTTGAGGACATTTTGAGGTCCAAACCGCACAGTATCCGCGTCCTCGCATACCATGTATTTGAAATTTTCTGGAAGGCCATTGGTTTGGAAAGGGAGAGGGCCGAAGAGATAGAGACCATCCTGAATGGCATCCAGGATTTCATTTTAGTCATCACCCCGGACAGGGAGATCATAGATGTCAACCAGCCTTTTCTCGATCAGATGGGTTACTCCCGCGAAGAAGTAATAGGCAGCAAATGCCATGAGATCTACCATAAAGAAGATTACCCTTGTAACGGCAGTGACCTTTTCTGCCCTCTGAACAAGGTGATTCGCAACAAAAGGCCCAGTCAGGAGGTCCGGACACGAGTGAACCACAATGGCGAACGACATTACATCGAAGTGACAATTTACCCCATTTGGGAAAACGATGGTAAAATCTCAAAATTTATAGAGATCAGCCGTGATATAACTGAACGGAAGAAGGAAGAGGAAGAAATCACCCGGCGCCTTGAGCAGATGGTCGAGGAAAGGACCCTGCAACTTAAGGAAACTCATGCCAAGCTTCTTCACCAGGATAAAATGGCCTCTTTAGGTAAACTGTCCGCATCGGTCGTCCATGAAATCAATAACCCCATTGCGGGCATATTGAACCTGATCATGCTAATCAAGAGGATTATTGAGGAAGGAGCACTGAATAAAAAAGAGTTGGACCGATTCAGCCAGTATCTGAACCTCATGGAGACAGAAACCAGACGGACAAGCAGGATTGTCTCAAACCTCTTGGCCTTTTCCAGGCAATCCAAATTGGAACTGAAACGTGTGGACTTGAACCGGCTTTTGGAAAAAACGCTGTTCCTGAACGCTAATCAACTCAAAATAAGCGGGGTAAAGGTGGAAAAGAAGCTGGATCCCGACCTTCCACGGCTCACTGGCTCAGAAGACCAGCTCCAGCAGGTTTTTATGAATCTGATCTCCAATGCTGCAGAAGCCATAAATATGAACGGAGGAGGTACCCTGAGTATAGAAACCGGGCATTCCCTCAAGGAAGGTGCCGCCATAATCAGGGTCATAGACGAGGGCGTGGGCATATCTCAAGAAAACCTTTCCAGACTCTTTGAACCTTTTTTCACAACAAAAAAGAAAGGCAAAGGAGTAGGCTTGGGGCTTTCTGTGGCTTATGGTATCATCAAAGAGCATGGCGGCTCAATCCATGTGGAAACAGAGATGGGAAAGGGCACAATTTTCAAGGTCGAGCTTCCCCTGAAACAGATATCAGGCACGCTTGACCGGGATGGAGGTCCCTATGGCTAAAACTAAGATCCTTATCGTAGATGATGAACTGATCATGCGGGAGTCTTTAGCCGGCTGGCTTGAACGTGATGGCCACCACATGGAGACGGCCGCAAGCGGGGAGGAGGCCCTTCTAAAGCTCAAAGACACCCGCTTTGACATCCTCCTGGTGGATATTAAAATGGAGGGAATAAGCGGTCTGGAAGTCCTGAAACAGGTTAAGGCCAGCGATCCTGACACGGCAGTGGTGATGATTACTGCTTATGGATCGATTTCCACGGCAATCGAAGCCATGAAGAATGGTGCCTTTGAATATCTGTTAAAGCCTTTTGATCCGGATGAACTGGGTGTACTTATTGAGAAAATTGTCCAGTACCAGAATCAGGATCGAGAAAACCTCTTTTTAAAAGAACAGTACAAGGACAGAACCCGATTTGAAAGCATGATCGGTCAATCTGCGGCAATGCAGAAGGTCTTTGATATCGTCCAGGACGTCGCTCCAACAGACTCTACAGTCCTTATAACCGGTGAGACGGGCACAGGCAAGGGATTAGCTGCCAAAGCCATCCATACTAACTGCCCCCGCTGTGACGGGCCTTTTGTTGTCGTCAATTGCGGTGCTTTTCCCGAGCACCTTTTGGAGAGTGAACTCTTCGGTCATCAGAAAGGGGCATTTACGGACGCCAAGATCACCAAGAAAGGCCGGCTCGAACTGGCACACGGCGGCACACTTTTCTTAGATGAAATCGGAGAAATAAGCATGAGAATGCAGATCGATCTTTTGCGGGTACTGGAAGATCGCATCTTTTACCGGGTAGGAGGCACACAGCCCATAGAGGCGGATTTCAGGGTTATTGCCGCCACAAACAGGAATCTTGATGAGGCTATAAAACAGGGCGCATTCAGGGAAGATCTGTTTTATCGTCTGAATGTAATTTCCTTTCCCATGCCCCCCCTTCGTGACCGCAAAGAGGACATTCCGCTTTTGGCAGAACATTTCCTTCGCCGTTATTCCCAGGAAACCAATAAACCGGTAGACCAGATCAGCCGCGAGGCCGTGGATGAAATGATGCTTTACGAGTGGCCCGGAAATGTGAGGGAACTGGAAAATGCCATTGAAAGGGCTGTTGTGGTTGGAAAGGAACGGAAAATCATGGCTAAGGATCTGCCTATTTTCCGTCCGGAACATATCCGTCCCACATCGGATAATTCCCTGAGCGAAATAGAAAGGGCTCATATCGGCCATATACTGGGGGAAAACCTGTGGAATATTTCGAGGAGTGCAGAGATCTTAGGCATTGACCGGTCCACGTTATACAGCAAAATCAAACGCTACAAGATTGAAAAACCAGCTTGAACGCCCCCATAAAACATATCATCGTCATTTCCCCCATAGGGGATCTGGACGCTGAGGTTCTCGGCCGGATTGAGAAGGAAGTCAACCGTATTTTTGGCTATGAAACCGAGATACATTCGCTCCTTAAGGATGTGGAATTTGCCCTGGATCCGGAGCGAGGCCAGTACCATTCCACCCCTATCCTACAGAAACTGGCCGGCATTGCCCCGCCTCATGCCCTAAAGGTGCTCGCCATAGCAAATGTGGACCTGTTTATCCCCATCCTGACCCACGTATATGGTGAGGCTCAATTAGGGGGACAGGCATGCATCGTGTCGACTCACCGGTTGAAAGAGGGCCTTTCCCCGGCAGGCAATGCGGAGGGCTTCCGTTGCCGCCTTGCAAAAGAGGCCGTTCACGAACTGGGACATACCTTCAAGCTTCGTCACTGTAAGGACCCGGCCTGCATCATGCATTACTGCCGCACACTGAGAGACGTGGATCGGAAATCGGATGAACTCTGCCGCTATTGCAAAATCATGCTGGGGGATGAAATAAACAGGCCGGCGGAAACATAATACGCGGCAGGGAGAGAGAAAAACACTTCACCCTTGCAGTGAAGTTGCAATATTACTCAATTTTTCAGATAGCTAAAATATTACGAATTTTCTTATCAATCAGGTCTTGAGAAAAAGCCCGGTCAGCCTTTCCCATCCGAGTTGCGGCATATTCCCGTAAATGTCATTTCCCAGGTCCCCCCCGTCGGCCGAAAGGGGCCCTGCGACCTCTTCAATGAGCTGGTAAAGACTGTCCACCTGATTTTCCATGAAATCCTCAGTTTCGCTATTAATCATGAGGTTCTTAAGGTCCCTGCGGATGTCTGTAGCATGGACACTCATGACCCAGCCTCTTTCGTAAGGGCTATCGTTTGCCAGGAACCCATCATCTCTCAGCTCCGGATTAATGGCGGTAACAACACCGCTAACAGGTGAAAGGATGGTTGCCCGGAGTTGGCCACGCGATGCCACTGTGTCCGCCCGGCCCTGTTTCACTTTCTTACCCATTAGAGGGGCCTCTATACGGTCAAAAGGTCCCAGGAGACGCAGGGCGAACTCATCTATCCCCACCCTGACAGCGGCCCCTTCCTCCACCTTGATCCAGGTATGCCCCGGGTGAATGTAATATCCCTGGGGAATCTGAAAACCTTTTACCTCCAAGGCATCTACGGGTTTAACCTCTGCATGAACCGTGATCTGATCATGGAGATATTGATCAAAAGCGCAATTGCTGCAACGGTAGTCGTAGTTGCATGCCCTGAACTCAATATGTCCTTTCATGTGATGGAGACATGGCTGCCTCCAAGGAAGTCTTTCTCTTAGTTTATCTTTCCAGGAGATGATCTTGCCCCGTTTTCCCTTCAGGACTCGGCCTTCTTGAAAGAGCTTATTGTTTTGCTCAGCTACCTTTTGTAAGGCCCTGTCAAATTTGCATGATGTGCAGGAATAATTTTTTTCACAGAACTTCCTGGGAACTACTCCTGCCTGCATCCAGATGCAGGAATGGAGTTCCTCCTTAGATTGTCTATTCGGTCGGGTTGATTTCATTTCGGGCTCCCTGCTGAATCCTACATATTAAAATCACGTCTTGAGAAAAGTCTTCGTGAGATTTTTCCAACCTAATTGGGGGAGGTTTCCGAATATGTCGTCGGCCAAATAACCACCATCAGCGGCCAAAGGTCCGGCCACCTCTTCGACCATGTTCTCCAACCTGTCAACCTCTCCGTTCATCCAATCCAGACTGTCGGTATCGGCCATGAGCTTCTTGATGGTCCCTTTCACGTTGGGAGTGTGGATCATGAACAGCCATCCGTCTTCATAGGGCTTTTCATTGGCAAGACCCGGCTTTTCTCTCAACTCCGAATTGACCTCCATGATAACACCGTCTACGGGAGAAAGGACGTCGGCCAGATTTTTTTTCCTCTTCAGACCCCAGCCTACTTTGTCCTTGTCCAGTTCCTTGCCCATCAGGGGAAGATCCAGGACATCTGCCGTTCCCAGAAGCTTGAGTGCAAAGTCGTCCATACCCACCCGGACATAGCCGCCGCTCTCGATCCTGGCCCACGAATGCCCGTTATGAAAATAGTAGCCCATGGGGACCTCAAAACCCTTAACTTCCTGTATTTCGTAAGGGACGGTCTTGGTTTTTGGGGTCCACACATCCTCGAAGAACTGGTCAAAGTCACATTTGGAACACTCATAGTCGTACGCACACGCCCTTTTGGCAATCCGATTGGTCAGGCTGTGCCTGCAAATCCTGTCCAGGGCCGGCCTTTTTCTCATGGAATCCTGCCAGCTAACCTGCTTGTTTTGGGCCACTTTTTTTCGCATTCCTAAGTCGTACTTACAAGTGGTGCAATCGGAAAAATTATTGCAGTTCTTGAATTCCACGACGCCCGACTTCATCCAGATGCAAGGATTGGCTGTTTCTGCCTTTTTGTCCGGCCTTACCATCCAGACCTGTCCGCCTAAGACCGTAGGGATCTCTAAATCGGAGTTCAAGTCCTGACCCTCAACCCTCCTGTAGGACGATCCATAACCCGTGCAATTCCTTCCATCTTCTTTGATCTGTTTTTCCATTTCCCTCTCCTTGTTTGCTTTTTTTGCGTGCTTTGAATTTACAAATAAAGCAAGGGATATGCCAAATAGAAGTGTTTGATCTCATATATTTGAAATTATTCAATAATTTTTCTTTTTAATGGTGGGGCAAAGCTACCGGCACTTAAAGCAAAGGATGAAGATGGAGGAATATCCTACAGTTCAAAGTTCTATAAAGCAGTCTGACATCCCTGGAGCCCATTCTATTAAAAGCTTTCCGGGTATTTTTTTGTTGTGTTGATTTTCTCTACACCGAAGTTGCATTTTACCACAGTCATTTTATTTGGTGGACAATGTCATTAACTTAAGGACCTTTGCCATCATGTCGAAGCCCTTGGCGTCATTCCCGCGAAGGCGGGAATCCAGTCTTCTTAGGCTTTTCTGGACCCCGGCCTTCGCCGGGGTGACGGTGTGGGCAATCAAATTTTTTTTAAGTTAACGACATTGATTTGGTGGAAGGTAAGTAAAGGTTGCACGGGATAAGGAACTTTATGTTCCACTATTTTTTCGGCGATGGTGGAAAATGTTTGCCCTGAG
>JAFDDR010000125.1 GCA_019310785.1 Deltaproteobacteria bacterium | reverse complement strand
CGGTCTTGAAAACCGTTGTCCCGAGAGGGACCGTGGGTTCGAATCCTACTCCCTCCGCCAGAAAAAAGAATTTGTGTAAAGCATGGCATAAAAGCCCGCGGAGAGATGGCCGAGCCGGCTGAAGGCGCTCGCCTGCTAAGCGAGTATGGGGCGAAAGTTCCATCGAGGGTTCGAATCCCTCTCTCTCCGCCACATTTTTTTGAAAAAAATCGTCCAAGACTCCAAGCAACAACTTTATAAAGCCCCAAATTCAAAACAACGATTTTTAAAGCACCAAAATACAATATCCAAATAACAAACAAATCTCAAATTCTAAATACCAATAACCAAAGCCGGTTTGTAATTTTGAATTTTGGTCATTGTCATTTATTTGTGATTTGGAATTTCCAAAAATCAATCCCTGCTAAAGCCAGGTCCTCTGTGCCCGGATCTTTACTACAAAGAGGCCAGTAACATTTCCTGCCCATGCGATTAACTCCCGGAAAACTCTTTATCCTCTATAAATGGCTTTTTACGAAACAACACACAACCGCGGCCATTGATATTACCTATCGCTGTAACCTCAAGTGCGTTCACTGCTACTGGTGGAAAGAGGACCATCCCCCGGAATTAAATGACGAGGAAATGACAGCCTTTATGAAAGGTTTGCGGGCAAAGGGCTTGAGGGCGGCTATTTTGTACGGTGGTGAGCCTACCCTTCGACCGGAAATGTGCCGCGCGGCCGGCAGAATTTTTGATGCAACACTGGCCTTTACCAATGGAACAAACGGATTTCCCGAGTTGGAAAACGGACAGTGGATACTCTCTCTTGACGGTCCTAAGGATGTAAATGACAGGATTCGCGGAAAGGGCGTTTATGACCTGGCAGTGGAGAACCTCTTTGGGGCATCCCTGCCTCCCATTGTCCACATGACCATCACACGGCTTAATCAGGGCCGGATAGAGGATTTTGTAAAAGAAATGATGCGGCTTCCCGTCAAGGGACTTGGCTTCTCATTTTACACACCCGATCGCGGATCGAATGATACGGATCTTTTTATCCCTCTTGAGGAGAGAAACCGCCTGGTCATGCACATTGTCTCCTTGCGGAAAAGGTATGGGGAAAAGATCGGTTTTACAAGGGCCATGGCGCGCCAGTTCCTGACCTGCGGCGACTTTATGAAGTGGAACAGCCTTTCAACATGCCCGGTCGGCAAAATAGTCCGGTGTTTCAAATCGGACGGACACCCAAAGGCCTGCACATACGGCGATAATGCCGATTGCTCCCGCTGCGGGTGCACAGCAGTTGCCGCTTATCGAGGGGCCTTTCATCCCTTCGATTATATGACTCTGAGGGTGATATTAGGCCTCATGGTGCCCGAATATCAAGTGTCCGGCCGTTCCGCAAAAAGAAAATTACCGTAACAATTTTTGTATATGTTAAGGGAGTAGTTGGGTTAGTTGAAATCCCAAACAACAAATCCCAAATATCAAACAAACTCCAGTGACCGAAATTCAAAATTACAAACCGCCCTTTGTTATATTTAGTATTTAGTGCCTAAACGAAACCTATCCGGATCTGTCATTTCGAGAGTAGCGAGAAATCTTATCGTATTGTTAATGTTGAAATATAAGATTTCTCCCTTTGGTCGAAATGACAAAAAAGAGGGGTTTTCGGTCGGGCACTATTTAGAATTTAAGATTTGTCCTTCGACTCCGCTCAGGATGGTGAGACTGTCGAACCATTTGTAATTTGTTTATTGAGATTTGGAATTTATTTGGAATTTGGTGCTTGCAATTTGTAATTTCAAATACTCCGTGAACAGTTACCAACTTCTTTTAACAGGCTTTCCGGGATTGACATGATTTTATTATCCTTATAATTTACGCCAAACCGGTCCTTCTTTGGTATCGGTCACCTCTACCCCCATATCCTTCAGTTCCTGACGCAACCGGTCAGAGGTCTCCCAATCCTTATCCCTTCTGGCCTGTTCTCTTTTTTCAATCAGGCCTTCTGCATCTTTATCAGCCTTTGGTACTTCAAGTATCATGACACCCAGCACCGAATTGACCGTTTCCAGGGCCTTCAGAATTTTTTCCTTGTCTTTGTTTGATAAACCATAGCGATCCATCTTTCTGTTGATGCGCCGGGTGAACCGGAAAAGGGCCGCTAATGCGGCAGAGACGTTAAAGTCGTCATCCATGGATTCCACGGATTTTTTCCTCAGATCATAAATCACCTGATCGATATCCGGATCAGCAGGACCCGGCATGGAGAGATAAAGCTTATGGACAAACGTATCCAAGTGCGCGATCGTATTTCTCGCAGTCTTAAGTTTTTCCCATGAGAAATCGATCGGTCTTCTGTAATGGCTGCTGAGCAGCCAGTAGCGGATCTCTCTCCCTGTGTAACCCTGATCTAAGATATCCCTCAATGTCAGCTTTTCGTCTTCAGGCCCCGAAGATTTATCTTCACCGGGTACCATTACCATTTCATTATGGATCCAGAAACCGGCAGGGGCTTTCCCGCTAACTGCCTGGCTGATAGCGATCGTGTTTTCGTGATGCGGAAATACAAGGTCAACACCGCCGGTGTGTATATCATAGTTCGCCCCTAAGTGTTTCATGGCTATGGCCGCACACTGTAAGTGCCAGCTTGGCCGGACATTACCCCACCGGGTCTGGTAGAATATCCCCTTTTTCAGTTCATTGAGGGTTGTTCTTTTCAGAAGCGTAAAATCCCGCGGGTTGTCCTTTTCATACTGGTCCAGGTCCACGGTCTTTCCGAGCCTGATTTTGTTGAGATCAACACGTGAGAGTCTGCCGTATTCCTTGAACCGGGAGATGTCAAAGTATATGGAATGGAATTTTTCGTAAGCGTATCCTTTTTTAACCAGTTTTTGTGCCAACTGAATCATGTCATCCACATGCTCGGTCACCCTCGGATATTCGGTCGCCCTTTTTATATTCAGCTCGTCAAGGTCCTCCATAAACTCCCGGTAATACTCATCCGTGAAATCCTTAAGAGACATGCCCGCCCTGTCTGCGTATTCAATGGTCCGGTCATCCAGGTCCGTGACGTTCATGACATGGGTTACGGTGCACCCCTTGGACTCAAAGTAACGCCTGATCAGGTCGGAGAAAAGGAACCTTCTGCACTGGCCGACCCGAATCAACCGGCAGAGTGTGGGGCCACATGAGTATATGCTCACGCGGTTTTCCTCTATGGGGATAAATTCTTCCTTCTTGCGGGTCAGTGTGTTATATATGTGGAGACCGGTCTTTTTCTTTGCCACGAACAGGGGCGTGCTCAGGTATCTCTCACCCCCGTCCGGCAGGATGACGACGATTCGACCTTCCCTCATCTCCCCGGCAAGCCTGAGGGCCGCTGCCATGGCTGCCCCGGAGCTCATCCCGACGAAAATACCCTCTTCTTTGGCGAGCAGGCGCGAGGTCTCATATGCCTCTTCATCATCTATCCGGATAATCCTGCCTATGCGTTCTTTTTGAAAAATACCCGGCTGATAAGACTCCTTCATGTTTTTGAGTCCCTGTATTTTATGGCCTAAGTAGGGTTCGACACCCACGATTTTAATCTCGGGATTGAGCTCTGCAAATCTCCTTGTCAGGCCCATCAGGGTGCCGGTGGTGCCCATGGTTGCCACAATCGCATTAAGGTTGTGATTTGTCTGTCCCCATATCTCCATTGCCGTGCCGTCATAGTGGGCTTTCCAGTTTGCCTCGTTATTGAACTGATCTGCAAGCCAGTATTTTTCAGTCTCTTCTCTCATCAGTTGGTAGGCATATTCAATTGCCCCGTCCGTTCCTAAATGGGAAGGCGTAAACTTTATGTCCGCACCCATGGCCTTAAGGATCTTGACCCGCTCTTCGCTCACCGATTCCGACATGGCAAGCAGGATTCTGTAGCCTTTTACCGCTGCCACGAGCGCAAGACCGATCCCCGTATTTCCGCTCGTGGCTTCAAGGATAATCCTGTCCTTTGTCAACTCTCCCTTTTTTTCGGCCTCTTCAATCATGTAGAGGGCTGGCCTGTCCTTTACGGAGCCGCCGGGATTAAAGGATTCGAGCTTGGCCAGGATCTCCACACCTTTGTTAGGATTGAGCCTGTTTATGGGGGTCAGGGGGGTATTGCCGATCTGATCCAGGATGTTGTTGAATTTTACACTCATTCGTTTATGCTCCGATGCAGGGCTTTATGAGGTACTAAGGGAATAAATCATTGCAATATTAAAATCATATAAAAATCAATCACAATTTGCAACGGGAATGACAGGAGACGGCTTGACCAAAACCCTTAATCCTGATAGTCTGTAACTCAGGTTCAACGTTCAGAGGTCCTCCCGTACTATGTGAGGGGATCTTCGACCCGGGTCGATTCTAAACCAAATGCCTAATTCATCCAGTTCTTGCAGAACACTTAGGACCGAATTTTTTGTTGCACAGGAGATCTGAAGAAAACAGCAAAGCGATTAGCATTTAACTGTGAACCGTGAACCTGACAACCTGAGTTACTATTGAAAAAGTCATAGCCTTAAATCATATATATCATAGGGGGTCAAATGAAAATTTTAGTTACAGGCGGGGCCGGGTTTATCGGGTCCAATGTAGTAGACGGTTATGTAAAGGCCGGCCACGAGGTTCTGGTTGTTGACAACCTTTCCGGGGGCAGGCTATCCAACGTCAATCCGAAGGCCAGATTCTATGATATGGATATTCGTTCCGGGGAGATCGATGGATTGATAAAAAAGGAAAGGCCCGATATCCTGAATCACCACGCAGCCCAGATCAGTGTCCCTGACTCAGTGGCTGACCCCCTTTTGGATGCTGACATCAATATCAAGGGACTGTTGAATCTCTTAGAGAGTGCTTCAAGACACAAGGTCAAAAAGGTTATTTTCATTTCATCCGGGGGTGCCATTTACGGGGAGGCATCCGAGTATCCCACATCAGAGGCATATCAGCCCATACCCCTTTCCCCTTATGCTGTTACCAAGTATTCCTCAGAGCACTACCTGGCCTATTACAGGCATCAGCACGGGCTCAATTATACGACCCTGCGCTATGCCAATATCTACGGGCCACGCCAGATAGCGCACGGCGAGGCCGGTGTGGTGGCCATTTTCATGGACAATCTCATAAAAGGGAAGCAATCGGTATTATACCATTTCCCGGATGATGATGGGGGCATGGTGCGCGACTACTGTTTTGTGGGAGACGTGGTAAAGGCCAATCTTTCCGCCCTGACAAAAGGCATGGGGGATTTCTTTAACATCGGGACAAGCATTGAGACAAAGACCCTTGAACTTTATAACGTTATTTTTAAGGCTTTCAAGGACTTGCGACCTGATGTCCCCGACAACCTTTCCATGCCTGTCAGGAAGGCGGCCCGACCGGGTGATTTGACCTTGAGTTGTCTAATTGTTGAAAAGGCTCGTGGCGCCCTGGGATGGTCCCCTGAAACACGTCTCGATGAAGGCATCGGAAAAACATTGCAGTGGCGCTTGGATCAGACCGAATAAATCTTTTTTTCGTTTTTTTTGGGCGTCTCTTGACATTTGATGCGCCGTTATTAACTTCTTGTTGTTAAACAAAATCCTTGAGAAATGCTGCCTGCCTGAGCACAATCGGCATTGTGGGAGGCAAGGACGGGGCTTTTTTAGAAAAAGGCCTTTTTCTTAACATAATTTATATTTATGGGAGGAGATAGTTAAGATGAAAGTAAAGCCATTGCAAGACCGTGTAATCGTAAAAAGGGTGGAAGAGGAAGAAAAGACAAAAGGTGGTATTATCATACCTGATACGGCAAAGGAAAAGCCCCAGGAGGGCAAGGTTGTTTCCGTGGGCGCCGGAAAGGTAAATGATAAAGGAGAAAGGATCGCCTTAGAGGTCAAAGCAGGAGATCGCATACTTTTCGGGAAGTATTCGGGCAACGAGATAAACATAGATGGTGAAGAACACCTCATCATGAGGGAAGATGATATAATTGCCATCATTAAGTAGACGCTGTCGGATGCTTTACAAATGGCCATATTTAAATAACAGTTATAGTTAAGGAGGAATATCAGCATGGCAAAAGAGATTAAATACGATGTGAAGGCAAGGGAATCAATCCTTATAGGTATTGACACTCTTGCCAACGCCGTTAAGGTCACATTGGGACCAAAGGGCAGGAACGTCATTTTGGATAAGTCTTTTGGCGCGCCCAATATCACTAAAGACGGCGTCACCGTTGCAAAGGAAATTGAACTGGAAGACAAGTTTGAAAATATGGGCGCCCAGATGGTCAAGGAGGTTGCATCCAAGACTTCTGACGTGGCAGGCGACGGTACAACCACGGCCACGCTCTTGGCACAGGCCATTTACAGGGAAGGTTCTAAATTAGTGGCGGCCGGGGTCAATCCCATGGCCCTGAAAAGGGGAATCGAAAAGGCCGTGGACGTTGCGGTGGATGAACTCAAAAAGATTTCCAAACCCACAAAGGACCAGGATGAGATCGCCCAGGTAGGGACCATATCGGCAAATAATGATGAGACCATCGGAAATATCATTGCCGAATCCATGAGCAAGGTTGGGAAAGAAGGGGTTATTACGGTGGAGGAAGCCAAGAGCATGGACACCACTTTAGAGGTGGTGGAAGGCATGCAGTTTGATAGAGGGTATCTCTCCCCTTACTTTGTTACAAATGCGGAGAAAATGGTGGCCGATCTGAGCGAGCCATATATCCTCCTCAACGAGAAGAAGATCAGCACCATGAAGGACCTGATTCCTATCCTGGAACAGATTGCCAAAATGGGCAAGCCGCTCCTTATTATTGCCGAGGATATCGAGGGAGAGGCCCTTGCCACATTAGTGGTGAACAGGCTGAGAGGCACCCTTCAGGTAGCCGCAGTAAAGGCCCCCGGGTTCGGTGACAGGAGAAAGGCCATGCTTGAGGACATTGCCACTCTTACAGGCGGGCGCGTAATCTCTGAAGACCTTGGCCTCAAACTTGAAAACGTTACCCTGAACGATCTCGGAACCGCCAAGACGATCAATATTGACAAGGACAACACCACGATCGTGGACGGCGGCGGCAAGCGGAGCGATTTGGAAGGCAGGGTTAAACAAATCCGGGCACAGGTGGAAGAAACCACCTCTGATTATGATCGCGAGAAGCTGCAGGAAAGATTAGCCAAATTGATCGGGGGCGTGGCAGTGATAAACGTCGGCGCGGCCACGGAAATCGAAATGAAAGAGAAAAAGGCCAGGGTGGAAGATGCCCTGAACGCCACAAGAGCCGCCGTTGAAGAGGGAATTGTCCCAGGAGGCGGAGTTGCTCTAATCAGAGCGCTTCCGGCCATTTCCAAGCTGGAACTGGAAGGCGAGGAACAATCAGGCGTCAATATCGTGTTGAGGGCCTTAGAGGAACCGATACGGCAGATTGCCAACAATGCCGGGGTCGAGGGTTCCGTGGTAGTGGAAAAGGTCAAGGAAAAGAAAGGCGCATTTGGTTACAACGCGGACACGGACGTATATGAGGACCTTTTGAAGGCGGGAATTCTTGATCCGACAAAGGTCACCAGGTTTGCCCTTCAGAATGCCGCATCGGTTTCATCTCTGCTCTTGACCACAGAGGCCATGATTGCGGATAAACCGGAGAAAAAGGATGACATGCCCGGGATGCCTCCCGGAGGAATGGGCGGAATGGGCGGAATGGGCGGTATGATGTAAGGGACCGTTCCCATTATAATAAGCTTTCATAAAGATTGTATCCGGAACTCAACAGTTTGCTTCTCCGGGTACAATCTTTTTTTTTGCACCTGCCCTCGCCTCATATACGAAATAAAAGTCTTGGCCTAAAGGACCAAGTTATCCCCAGAGGGGATTTGCTTTGTTGGAGTTTCATTGACTTATTGAAATTCCAAATATCAAATCCCAAATATCAAACAAATTTCAATTACCAAAATTCGAAAATCCAAACAATGTATTGTCCTGGAAGGTTTTGGTAATTGAATATTGGAATTTGACATTTATTTGTAATTTGGTGCTTGGAATTTGTGTTTTTAGACACAAAACTCCAAGGCAGAGCCATCTAGCTCTGATCCCCGCGATCTGTCCCGCTGGGGAGCGAAAATTTGTGGCATTACCAAAGGTTTTCTGATAGTAAATTACAGGAAATTCAGGAAATCACCACAATAAATCTACATCTCAAAAGGAAACATAATTATGAAAGTGAATAATCAACCCATACTGGTTACAGGGTCCGCGGGTTTTATCGGGTTTCATTTGTCAAGAAAATTGCTGGATATGGGGGAGAGCGTTGTCGGTATTGACAACCTGAATTCCTACTATGATGTCACCCTGAAAAGGGCCCGTTTGGACATTCTGCAACCTTACGAGAACTTCACATTTTACCAGGAGGACATCCAGAACCTTCCGGCCCTTAGAGACATATTCAGGGAACACCGGGTGGGTATCATCTGCAATCTCGCGGCCCAGGCCGGGGTCAGGTATTCCCTGAAAGACCCTTTTTCATATCAAAAGAGCAACTTAGAGGGTTTTCTGAATCTCCTTGAAGTGGCCCGGGAATACGGGGTCAGGAACTTTGTCTATGCTTCCTCCTCTTCCGTATATGGAAGCAATAAAAAGGTCCCTTTCAGCGTGGAAGACCGGGTGGACACGCCTGTCTCGCTTTATGCCGCAACCAAAAAGGCGAATGAGCTAATGGCCCACGCATACAATCATCTGTATCAGATCCCTTGTACGGGACTCAGGTATTTCACGGTCTACGGGCCATGGGGTCGTCCTGACATGGCGCTTTTTCTATTTCGATATCGTAGACGGCACCATGGCCGCGCTGAAAAGGCCGGTCCCCTTCGATGTGTTTAATCTTGGCAATTCCGATACGGTGGGCCTTTTGGATTTTATTGCCATTGTGGAAGAAGAGCTGGGACAGACAGCCGAGAAAAACATGATGCCCCTTCAGCCGGGTGACGTGGCGGAAACCTCTGCGGATATTGAAAAATCAAGGGAGCTTTTGGGTTTTGATCCCAAGACGTCCCTCAGGGAAGGCATAAGGAAGTTTCTGTCGTGGTATAGGGAGTATTATAAGGTTTAACGTAATTTCCAAAAAGGGCTCACGACTGAAAGCCGATCCCACTTTTAGGCTGTTTTACCCTGTTTTGCCCTGACATTATCGATCTTTTGACCTAAGAGTCTCAAATACCTGGTAAAATCGTTGGCCCGTTGGAACCTTTTGTCAGGGTCCTTTGCCAGGGCCTT
>JAFDDR010000323.1 GCA_019310785.1 Deltaproteobacteria bacterium | reverse complement strand
TTTTGTCTTACCTCCGCGGTAATGCCGCCCCCGGCGTTGTCAAGGGACGTCAACTCACAATAGGTAAAAATGGTGATATTTTCGTGGTGGGCCGCGGCCGACATTTTTGGTGTTGTAATACAGCTCGCACAGTCAAGCGTCGGAAACACCTTGGCAAGCCGGATCATCTTGCCTCCGATGGAGGCATCCTTTTCAACTATGGCTACCTTGAAGTCCTGGTCAGCTAAATCCAGGGCAGCCTGGAGACCGGCTATACCGCCTCCCACAACCACGGTATCGAATTTCATGGTATTGTTGGACATAAATCGTTCCTTTCGATCCTATATGACACTGCATTCATTCCGTGAGCCTCATCCTAACCCGGCCTAAATCGAAATCCCCGGCCGCTCATGGCTTCTCCCCCGGCACATACCGGGGCCGGAAGTCTATTACGCTGCCTTCTTTTCCGAGCCGGGAGGACCCAATTCAGCCATAAGATCGTTCATCTGGTTCACTTCCTTTATGAAGGCCCTGGTGCATACAGTGCAGATACCGGTAAGGCGAAGTCTCCTGGGATCCAGGCCCTGGTCCCTCATTATTCTGTAAACCTTTTCAATCCTGGCAGCCAGGACATTATAAGCTCCCTCAGGAAACATGGCCGGGGCCCGTACCCTTAAGATATATGTGTTTTCAGGGTAGCTCATATGGGCCTGCCCGGTGGCGTCGGCGCCTGGATATGCACAGTCTTCTGTGGCTAAGATAAGTATCTTTGCCTGATTTTCTTGGGCTGTCATGGTTGCCCTCTCTTATCTTATTTTTGACGTTTGACAAAGAGCCGGTCTGCGCCGTCTACGCTGAGATAACCAAGATAGTCATGACCCACTTTCTTGGACCAGGCGGGAATGTCATTTCTTGATCCGGGGTCATTGGACAAAATTTCCAGAATATCACCTACTTTTACATTGCCCATCCCCTTTTTGGCCTCAAGCAGGGGACCGGGACATGAGACGCCACGGGCGTCCACTACACTTGCCGCTTGAATGCTGTTAAGATCTATTTCTCCCATGATAAATCCTCCTTAAATATTTAGGTGTTTAGGGTTTATAAAGACTGCCTGCTAAGGCCACTTTCTGTGTTTGCGATTCACCGTTATCCACGTCGTATCAATAACCGATAATATTTTTTGTGCTGTTCTACCCTGATAACCTCATCCCGGCCCGTCTCCAAAACCTGTGGGAAATTTTTCTGGACTTCCGGGTCGGTGCTGATTACCTCGAGAATCTCACCGGGGCCCATGCGCCTGAGCCAGCTCTTTGCCTTGACAATGCACCATGGGCAACTCCACCCACGTAAATCAAGAACCTTGTCAGATTGAAATTCATTTTTCACTAAACGCCCCATGGGATACGGAAATCTGTTGATTTTTGTTCTCTGCAAAGTCGATGCCAATTAGTGTCTTGGGAAATTTTGTTGCTAACCTGTTGTTTTTTCGGTTAAATCTATGGTGTCCCTTTCCCATTGATTTTTGGATGTTAATGCTTTATGGTTAACATATGTTTATACCTGTTTACGGGTTAACAAGTAATAAAATTGCCTTGCAATTTTATTGGAGGTAACAGCGATCATGCTCGAAGAAGAGTACACCCAATACTGGCAAACAGTGGTGCATACCATGTTAGACGGTCTCATGGTGGTGGACCCTGACGGGATTATTCTTTCCATCAATGACGCCATGGAGGAGCTTACCGGCTACCGTAAAGATGAACTCATTGGCAAGCCCTGCGACATACTTGATTGCGACACCTGTTTTGGCACAAGGGCGCGGGGTGGTGACAGGCACTGCGCTCTATTCAAGGATGGACAGGTCAGGCACAGCAAGTGTGTGTTAAAGAAAAAGGATGGCTCTCCCCTGCACGTGCTCAAAAATGCGGCTATCTTGAGAGACAAGGATGGTGTGGTCGTCGGTGGCGTGGAGACCTTGGCCGATTGTACTGAGCTTGTGGCCAAAGATCAGGTCATCTCGTCTCTTCGCAGGGAACTCAGCATCGAGGACAGCTTTCAGGGCATCATCGGCAAGTCCCTGGCCATGCGCCAGATTTTCGATCTAATAAAGAGTGCGGCACCGTCCGAGGCGCCTGTGGTCATTTACGGTGAAAGCGGAACCGGAAAAGAACTGGTGGCAGCGGCCATTCATAGCCTCGGCCCCAGGTCCAAAGGCCCTTTTATCACGGTCAATTGTGCGGCCTTGAGTGAGTCATTGCTGGAAAGCGAGCTCTTTGGTCACGTAAAAGGGGCATTTACCGGGGCTGACCGCACCCGGGTGGGGCGCTTTGAGGCGGCCAGCAATGGTGACATCTTCTTAGACGAGATAGGGGACCTGCCCCTTTCCACACAGGTAAAAATGCTTAGGGTTCTTCAGGAAAAAGAGATAGAAAAGGTGGGTGACCACCACCCGGTTGCCATTGATGTCCGGGTCCTTGCGGCCACAAATAAGGACCTCAAAAGGCTTATGGAAGAAGGTCGCTTTCGTGATGATCTATACTATCGCATAGGGGTGATTCCCCTCTACCTGCCTCCCCTCAGGGAGCGGCGCGAGGATATTCCCTTGCTCATTGACACATTTATCAACCGGATTCGCATAAAGAGCCGTAAACAGATCAGCGGCATAAACAAGGAGGCGCTTGAGCTTCTCACAGGATATGACTGGCCCGGAAACGTACGCGAACTTATTAATGTCATTGAATACGCCTTTGTCCTGTGTGGCGGTGGAGAGATCATGCCGCAACACATCCCGGGTACGCTCACCGGGAGGCCACAACCCCTTTCAGCAAACAACCCCTTTCAGCAAAGCAGTCGGCACGGTCAAATAACATGGGTGATGAGAAGGAACGTCTTTTGGAAGCATTGAAAAGGAGCGGAGGTAACAAGTCAGAGGCGGCCAGGATCTTGGGAATCAGCAGGGTAACGCTCTGGAAACGGCTTAAGGCATACGATATCCAGGTAAACAGGAAAATCCAGGAATAATATTTCTACTCAAAGAAGACTTTATTGTACTTGATATTTGCTTGATCAAACCCTTTATATATGCCTGCTACTCGATCATTTGCCAGTTTCTTAGCCGTTTCCCTTTCTTCCTTTTCCTTGTCCATGGCATAGCAGCTAAAGCATCTTTGACAAACGTGTGTTTTTCCTATATGTGTGACATTGAAACTGGCTGAAAAAAACACTCGTTTTTCCTTGTAGTTTGCAAAATTTTCAACCGCAGGGACATATTCTAATGAAACATCAACGGAAACGTCGTCTCCTCCCTTTGCGATATTGATGTAATCATTAATAATGAGGGTAGAGACAAACTCATCCCTTTTCTCCTCGAATTGTGCAAGCATCTTCTCTAATGTAAACAATTTGTTTTCAACCTTAATGCCTGCGTTTTCCAGTGTCCTGTAATCTCTTTGCAGATAGCGGTTGGCGATCATAACGGCCTGGGACACATGGGGGCACAGATTATGGGTACAACCACGTGAATAGCATTTTCTGAACGCGTATTCCTCTCCATCAACGGCCCCTGAAAAGCGAGAGAAAAACAGGAAGGCCTTAAACGGGTGTACCTCGTGCGCCAGATCAACTTCATTAATTTCAAAGGTGTTATCAACACTAACCTCTGATCCCTTTTCCTTTAACAGGGCGAGATCGGTGACGCTGATGGGTGGGGTATGAATAATGCGATCGTTCATTGATAGGTCTCCTTATTTATTTATTACTTTGCAACTTCATCCTTGTCCCCATTTTATTATTACCTTCCCAGCAGGGGATCCAATTCCACAGGCAGGTCGCCCATGGTTTCTTCTATGGATTGCAGCGCACTTACAGCACGCGTGAATATCATGGCAAGTCCCACGTGTTCCACCATTATTGATAAATAGTCCAGGTCATGATCGGAGATATCCCACGGTTCATGGTGATACAATCGCAGTCCCCCGATTGTTTCTCCATAAAAGGGAATGCATAGTGAGACAATGGCACCTATCCCCTCTTCTTTGGCCTCTTTCGGGTATTGCAGACGGTCATCTTTGCTCACATCCTTCACGATAACCGGCTTTCCCTCATAAATAGCACAGATACCCCTGTCTGCCATGACCGGCCCTTTGTTCAGGTAATCGGGGCTTAGCCCGAAACTGGCCATGATCTCCAGCACTTTTGTCTCCGGATTAAGGGCAAATATTGTGCTTCCCTTGATCTCCATGGCGCCAACCAGAAGTTGAGCCATGTGCTTTGTCATAGTGCGCAGACTAACAGAACGGGAAAGGGCCTTGCACACGATCTTGAATATGTCTAAGTTCAGTTTATTTTCGCTGCTCATCGATCTTCCCTTTCATTGCAATTTCGGGTTTTGAGATTTTGCCGCAAGTCCCGAAGTTATAGGACACCTGCTGTTCCAAAAAATATTCCGGGTACCCACCTTTGATGGACTCGTAAAAAGTCCCCAAGGCCATCACTCCCGCGAAGGCGGGAGTCCATAAGTAGTTGATTTTC
>JAFDDR010000322.1 GCA_019310785.1 Deltaproteobacteria bacterium | reverse complement strand
GGCGGCGGCGTGTCCATGGCATGTGTGCTGGAAATGATTTAGGCAACCGTGATATGGGATCTTAATATTCAACAAGCCGTAATAGGCCAATGTAAATTGTTGAGACCCCCTTCACTTCACTTTAAAGATCATGCATGTACTGATGCCATGTGCAAACAGTTTTCCCTGAGAATCTATTATCTTTCCTTTTGCAGTAGCTATTCGGCTGCCGAGATGGATGATCCCGGCTTCACAGGTCACCTTTCCTGTTTTGATGATAATGGGACGAATAAAATTTACTTTTATTTCCAGAGTAGAACAACTAAAACCCTTTGAAAGCATAGAAAGAACAGCGGCAGTCATCGTGGTATCAAGTAATGTGCTTGCAATCCCCCCGTGGACCGTGGCAAAAGGGTTGAAGTGATATTCGCCTGGCTCTAATTCAAACACGGCACGGCCGCGCTCAATTTCCGATATTTTGTAACCGATAAGCCTTGCAATAGGCGGTTGAGAGTTTTCACCCGTCTTGATGCTGTGCAGATAGTCTAAACCGCTGATTGATTGGGCATCTCTGGCGCTTATTTTTGGATCATCCCAGGTTATAGTGCGAATGCGCTCGGTGGCTTTGATTCCGTTTTTGGACATTGGTGATCTCCCTGTTTATAATGGCCTATTCCCTTTTTTTCCCGAATTTTATTGATTGGAGCTAACAGCCTTTTTCAGATATATACAAACAAGCCTGCCAACCATAGCAAGGCATTCCGCATCTAAATATTTCTCCGCTCGCCGTTCAAAAAGAACGGAACTCTTGGCCGGAAATTCATCGTCCGCATCGTTAAAAAGCAGCATAACAGGAACCCTTGGAAGGGCGTTGAATTGCATTGCCAAATCATATACAACTTCTATATCAGGAGGATATCCGCCTAAGGTTTTACACGCTCCTTTCATATCATCGAGTCTTCCTGCAAAATGACCGGCAATCGCCCGTTCCACGTCATTTGCAAAGTAAACTGTCAAGGGACCTGAATCTTTAAGGTCCCTGAAAGATACCCATTCCTTTTCCTTTGGATTAACCTCCGGACATAACAAAAGGTACTTACAAAGAATAACACAGATATCAAGATACGGCTGTTTCCCTGACGGATCAGTAATGCCGATTTCCGAAACCTTATGGTGTTTACCAAAAAGAGGGATTGTTGCGTCATTCCCTTCTGCATGTACGCCGAGCTTTTGCGCAATAGATTCAATATCTATTTCTGCAACCTGTGCTATATAATCTTTATAAGTCTTTTCAAATACAGGGTTTTTAGTTGTCATTTCTTGCCTCTAAATTGATCTACTTTAATCATGTTTTTTTCACCACAGGGACACTGAGTGCACAAAGGGGAAGGCATTGCCTTTTCGATGGATCAGCGACCACTTCAAATCCTCTTTTGGTTTTTTTAGACAGGATGATCATGCCTGCCCTGGTGCGACAACAAAATGTGGATTAAAATTAGACTTCATTGTTTATAAAAATTATAGCTTTCCGTCGCCGAATTTTCATTTTTCAGGTCTGGGCCAGGGATATTCAGGATTATTTTGGAAAGACACTGTTTCAAAGCGATATGTGGAGGTTCATCGAAAGTAAAAATAAGCTGGCTTGTTTTTACTCACGATGAGTCCTCCGCATGGGGCCAGATGAATACCATCTGGACCCATCACTTTGTGATGGCTTTGAAACAACACAATTATGCCTTTAAAATCCTGTCAATCCTGTTGATCTTGTCTGACGATTCTTCTTCTTTTCCTCTGCGCCTCAAGTGAATCCCGATAACGGGAAGAACGGGTGGTGAATATATTCCGGCCATAGCATTTGATAACTGCTACAGTTTAAATTTCCCTTTGAAATAGGTGTCTTTAACGCTTTTCGCCTTGTTTTGTGCCCATGCTTCCAGCCCCATCTTTTTTATCAGGCACAGATTAAAGACCTTGGTGTTATGGGGGAAGCTGGACGCCTTGTCGGCATATGGGTGAAGATGATCACACGGAAAATCGCTGCAATCGCTACAGAGTCTAATCCCTTTTTTTTCTGTGCATTTATAAACATCGCATGGTTCAGTCATGCCAATAAAAGCAATCGTTCCATCTCCATCTTCATTTCGACATCCCTGGCAGACCGCTTTTTCAAGCGGAATACCCTGTTTCTTGGATATTGCGGCTCTTAAACCTTCATTCTCATTAGCCAGATACATAGGGCAATTAAAACAATCCAACCCACATGGTGCAGTCATTTGATCATAATCCATTTTCATCTCCTTTCCCTAAACTTCATTACTGCAAGTTATCATCTATTCCTGCGCTTAACCAGTTTATCTAACTCTTCCGGTTTAAATATATCGGCTAAGGGAACAGTAAAAGCGACTTCCGGCTGATACCGGAGGTAGGTCGGAATCGGGTAGCGTATGCCTGTCTTGTGTGTTTTCTCAAGACCCTCAACGAGTTCCGGCAGCCTAGCACCGGGAACGGCCATGATCATTTCATGGTCCTGGCAGCCGGCCCAGACCCTGTCACCATTACCAGGGACCACTACCTTGAATGCATTGTCAAGGTATGCGCCTATTACACCTTCGGTACAGGAGGCTGCTCTGCCTGAGAAACTGCTCTCAATCGGTTTACCGGTATGGTGTGTCGCACCATGAATCAGGCGCATCATTTGGGCCGGATTTACATAGATAAGAATGACATCCGGTTCAATCTTAGTCCTTTCAAGAGGCGAGTAAACCACGATGGGGTCATTTTCCATCTCAAGAGTTTTGAAACCTGCAAGTACCTCGGCCGCTGCCTTTTCATTAGAGGCATAGTTCATCTGAGTGAGGAAATGGATAACTCCATCTTTATTTGTGGCCTTTTCCCAGCCATATGTATGGGCTGCAATAGCACATCCCTGATCCTCACTGGTAAAGGCCACAGTCCATCCATAACGCCTGGCCATAGCGGAACCCTGACAGGGTGCCATCTTGACGCCCAGATCTCGAAGCGGTCTTTTTGCTTTCTGAGGAATTTCGCCTTCACTTTCTAAAAATTTCACGGCCACCGGAAAAGTTGACGGATTCACCAGATATCTCAATTTCTCTCCTAAACTGATCCATTTCTCCATAGTATTCTCCCTTTCTTTGTAACGGCTCAATAT
>JAFDDR010000124.1 GCA_019310785.1 Deltaproteobacteria bacterium | reverse complement strand
CCAAAATTCGAAAATCCAAACAATGTCTTGTCCTGGAAGGTTTTGGTCATTGAATATTGAAATTTGAGATTTATTTGTAATTTGGTGCTTGTAATTTGTATTTTTAGACACAAAGATCCAAGGCAGAGCCATATAGCTCTGACCTGGCCCAGAGGACCAGGTTTTCAATGGAAAATAAAAGGAGATGTCTATGGACTTTGAATTAACTGAAGAACTGAAGATGTTAAAGGACATGGCCTACAAATTTGCACAACAAGAGTTTACTGCATTCATTCACGAATGCGATGTGGAAGAGAAATACACGCGCGATATCGTGAAAAAGGCGGCTGAAAACGGGCTGGTCGGGGCCTGGGCCCCGGAAGAATACGGCGGAGCAGAGGCTGGCAGCCTTGGTGTGGCCATCATCACGGAACAGCTCTCCAGAGTGGATATGGGAATCGGTTTAAATATTGTTGTGGCCACATTCGGCTGCGAGGCCATCTACCAGTACGGCACGGAAGAGCAGAAAAAGAAATATATTTCTGCTGTTTGCAGTGGTGAAATGATAAGCGCGGGAGCATATACGGAGCCTGACGCTGGAACCGATGTTTCCGGTTACCGAACAAGGGCCGTTAAAGACGGAAGTGATTACGTGATCAACGGGAACAAGATGTTTATAACAAACGCAAGCGTTGCCGATTTTTTCGTTGTCCAGTGCATTACCAATCCGGATGAAAAGAGACATAACAGGTTCAGCATGATTATCGTGCCCAGTGACACCAAAGGTGTTACAACAAACAAAATTCACGGTAAATTAGGTATCCGTGCGAGCGATACGGCAGAGATCAGCTTTGAAGACGTAAGGGTTCCGCAAGAGAACCTTGTTGGAAAGGAAGGAAGGGGCTTTTACCAGTTGATGCACTTTTTTGATACCACAAGGCCCATGGTGGCGGCCCAGGGACTGGGACTGTCACAAGCATGTCTCGCAGCAAGCATCAAGTATGCCGGTGAAAGGAACGTATTCGGCGCCCCCTTAGGGAGCTACCAATTAACCCAGGCAAAACTGACGGAGATGGCCATCAGGATCGAGGCATTGAGGGGGCTTGTCTATAAAGCCGCATGGCTGATTGATGAGGGACGACCCGATTATACATTAGCGGCCATGGCCAAATATTTCGGGGGCGAAACCGCTGTTTTCTGTGCCAATGCCGCCCTGGAAATCCACGGGGGTTATGGCTATATCGGTCCAGAGATATTACCGCGATGCCAAGATCCTTGAACTCTACGAAGGGACCAAGGAAGCGGAAATCATGACAATCGGCAAGATCCTTCAGGCCAAATAGTTTTTATCCCTTTAAAAAAATGCTCTCCAATTTCAAATAAAATCCCCTCCCCCTTAGAAAAAGGAGAGGGGATTTTTTTGCAATTATGCGCTTTTTAAGGTAACCGGTAAACTATTCCTCCACTTTCACTGTCAAATAGAGCGTTGCGCCACGGCGCTTTATCAGGAAAAGGATCGTATCTCCCGATTTATAGGTCTCAATCTTACGGCTGAATTGCTCAATATCCTTTATCGGATACTGGTCTACCTCCAAGATGATATCGCCCGGTCTTATGCCGGCCTCTGCTGCCGGGGAATTATCTTTAACCTGAAACACAACGAGCCCGCTTGTTTCCGACAGGCGCAGATTTCTTGCAAGTTCGGGGGTGATCTCTTTTACTGTCAGACCGAGATTGGGTCTGGCCTCGCTAAGAACCTGGGCCTCCTTTTCCCCTTTGAGTTCTCCAAGCTTCACACTAAAGCTCTTTTTTACACCCTTTCGAATCACTTCCACTTCTACCTTCTTCCCGACGGGGGTTGACCCCACAATATAGGGAAGATCGTGTGTTTCCTTGATCTCTTTTCCGTCGAAGGAGACAATAACATCCCCCCGCTTCAGGCCGGCCTTTTCTGCCGGTCCATCTGCCGTGACATCTGCCACTAAAGCTCCTTTTTCATCTTTGAGCCGGAGTTTGTTTTTCAGGGCAGAGGTAATATCCTGGATCATCACACCGAGCCAACCCCTGACCACTTTCCCTTTTTTGAGCTGGGGGAGAAGGTCCCTGGCCATGTTAATGGGTATGGCAAAACCAATGCCCACGCTTCCGCCGCTCTGGGATAAAATGGCCGTATTGATCCCGACAACTTCACCTGAGCTGTTCAGGAGTGGGCCCCCGCTGTTTCCGGGGTTGATTGATGCATCGGTCTGGATAAAATTGTCGTAGGATCCCGCCCCGATTTGCCTGTATTTAGCGCTTACTATCCCTGCAGTTACCGTATTACCCAGGCCAAAAGGATTCCCAATGGCGACCACCCAGTCCCCCACTTCGAGCTTTTCCGAATCGCCGAGGGGTAAAGGCGTGAGTTTCCGTGCACCTTCGATACGTATCAGGGCAAGATCCGTTTTGGGATCTCGGCCGATGATTTCGGCGGTAAATTCTCGCTCATCAGACAGTTTTACCTTTATTTCATCTGCTTTTTCCACCACGTGGTTGTTGGTTAGTATGTATCCGTCCGTGTCGATGATAAAACCCGTCCCGAGGCTTCGCTGTTTGAAATCTCTGGGCATCCGGTCCCTGAAATACCGCTCAAAAAAGTCTTTGAAAGGATCATTCGGGCCAAAAGGAATAGGGGCCCGCCCCATTCCCTTCAGGACCTTGACCGTGCTGATATTCACCACCGACGGGCTGGCCTTCTTGGCCAATTGGGAAAATGATCCCGGGGCAGCAGGCAGAAGCGTACTTGTCTGGGCCATCGACTCTGAAACCGGATCGAGCATCGTTGCGGCTGCAAACCCGAAGATGAAAAAACACAAAGTCCAGACGACAATCGATGTTTTTCGTAGGGTCTTATTTTTGTTATTCATTATATTCTCCTTGATTTTTCATTTCTCCCCCTCGTCCTGATCCCCGTATAACAGACTATGCGTATCGTAAAGAGGAGGGATGATCTGGGGTTGAACTATTATAAAATAAGCAGATATCCGCTACGTTCAACCCATAAGCCCCATTTTTCCCAAGGCCATGCATTGTTCCTCATGGTCCACAAACGCCACACGGTCTCCTGCCGCTCTTTACTGCCTCATCTCTACTGTCAAATCCTATGACGTTCTCGGGACTAATCCTTTGGGCCTGACTGCAATCAGGACGGTGAAAGACGTTTGATTTTTTGCCTGCCACATATTTGGGTTCCTCGGTCTTAACAACGAGGGCATGAGAGGGAACAGCCGACACGCGATCCATCCAATCAGAGACATACGCAGCTATCTTCTCCCAACCCGGCTCCCCGAGTACCCAATGGGCGTTTTTTGGAAACACCTTGCAGGTTGACACTGCCCTGTATTTGTTCGCTATTTTCACGTTCACCGAGTAAGGGGTCGCCCTGTCCCGGCCACCGGAAATAAGGAGCACAGGGCAGGTCACCTTTGCAGCATCTACTATCGTCGCCCGTTTTGAATCAAAAAGCCAAAATCCGATTTCAAAGACCGCTTTTCCCGACTCATAAACGAACTTTTTATAAATCCGCCTTTGCTCATCAATGGGTAATAAATGGAGCATCGAATAAACCGCCTCATCATAAGTCTGGCGTACGGGCTTTTTCCAAAAACCCCATTTTGTGAGTGTACTCCGGAAACTCCTAATAACAGAGGGTGTCAGGGCCAGAATACCGCCGGGTGAAGCAGGAGTCAGCAGGATAAGGCCCTTTGCGAGCCCTCGACTCCCAAGGATTTGTGCTATAAGACCGCCCATGGAATGACCCATCAGGAAAGGAAGCGAATCCAGTTTCCTGATTTCCTTCTCAATATCCCCGGCGTAATCCAGCAGGCTCGTCGTTCCTAATTGGGGGTTTGGGGGTGCATCCGGGTCCACATCATGAAATCGTAGAGTGGGGGTGATGCAATGATAACCCTTATCCTCAAATAACTTCCTGTAATTATCCCAACACCAGCTGCCGCCAAACATTCCGTGAATCATGAGTATAGTTTCATGCATGGTTGCCCCCTTTCAGGCAATTCACAGTTGCCGCTTACCCCCGCCGTCCTGATTCACTCCAGATGTTCTACCTCATGGCCTTTCATCACAAGATAATCCGAAATCACCTGACGATGACAATTTGCGACCTTCTTTTCCGCACACATCATACAAAATGGAGTTTCCATCTCATTAAGTCGGTCAGTCAATAACTCTCCTGCCCTGTCAAAAAGTCGTTTATACCTTTCCCGCCAGTCTTCATAATTCCGGAATATATTTCCCAGTTCCACCAGTGAGACATACCCGATATGCGCACGGGATAATAATTTTTGGATTCCCTTTTCCGGGGCCCCGGCTTTCACATAGGCCCCCATACTTGACCTGTCAGGCCGCAGGCGAACATCTACGATTGTCTTTACACCTTTCTGTTTAAGCAGATCCACAAAATCCTGCGGATTTCTGCCCCCGTAACCTATGGTGTAGAACTTCAATGGTCTGCCCGTTCTTCTTTAACTGTAATTACATAGAGGTTATCCTTTTTGTAGAATACCTGTTCTATTTCATAATTTTTTCCGGGCACAAGATCCAATACGACCCTTACCTTGGGGCTCTTTCCTCCATGAATTGCGGCACGTATCTGATGAATAAGCCTGCCGTTCACCTTGATGCAGCGATCAATACCCTTACCAAGTCGAGCGCCATAAAAATCACACGCGATCCTTGGCCTGTCTCCCTCAAGCGCAAGGTATTTGGGAGGATAAAACCCGTTGAGCAGGAAAAAGACCTTTTCTTCACCTCCCTCGGCAAATTCAACCCGGATTTCCCGGATTTCCTTGCTTGTTTCTGTAGCGTCTGTCTGTTTTTGATGAGTTTCGACAAAACGGTCTTCATACGCCCGGCCGGACGTTCTCCTCGCCGAATCCGACAGAGTCGAAGACGCGTAGGCAAACCCCAAAAGAAGAAAGAGGCTTACTGCGGATGCCGTCACAATGGTAAGTATCCCGGAGAGCAGAAATATTTTACAACCAAAGATCGACAATATAGATATAGTCCTTTTTGATAACCTCAAGTACGGGGCAGGCTCTAACCCTCCCCCGTCGAGGGGGAGGGAATAGATGGGTTTTCGTTCAGACACCAAATAATCTTATGGGGGAGGATGGAAGTCAAGCACATAGGGCCGTCTTAAAAGTTCCGCCCGATGTACGACGATTGCTTATGCCGATATGAAAGGTATCTCTAAAAATGTTCAATCATCCCTTGAGAATGTTGGTCGTATGCCTCCAACTGATAACTATTTCACCGTCCGCGGGGTTATCCACATTTCCAGTTCAGTGGTCAGGGTCTTTTCGTTAATACTTACAATACAGTCCTTATCAGGCTTCTCAAAAACTATTATATAACGTCCGTATTTGAAATAGCTTCGCAATTGCCAGTTGTCCTTGGGCATATTGGTCATGAAAAAATCAAAAAGGGATACAGGGTCAACCCGGCCTTCAAAAAATATCACGCCCGCCTTGAGCCCCGGAGTTTCAAATAAAAGGGATGATTTGGTAACCAGCTTCATTTCTTTGGGAACAAGAATATCATCAAAATCATAATAAGAATCAGGAGTCCCCTGGGAAGGAAGGCCCTCGGCCTGGGTGCCGGATTCAGGATGTTTTGATTCTGGTGTTGATTTAAATGTTTGTGCGCATGAAGCAGCGAAAAGCATCAAAGACAACGAAATCACACTTAGCACTTTCATAGACGACACCTCCTGCCTTTTTGTCTTTTTCAATATAGATTAGGATAAAGTCCTTTTTGTGTCAAGTGTAACGCTAAGCAAAAAATCCCTCTCTCCCCCCTTTTTAAGGGGGGGTAGGGGGGGTAAATACAGCAACTATTGTTGTAAAATTATTAGGTTAGAGCTCAGCAACCATTCATCTTATTATGAAAATCTTATAATGGCAGCTTGGCTTTCTACTCAATTTTGAAAAAAAGGATTGGTCTTTTTCTCCCGCTCAACGGTCGAGGCCGGACCGTGTCCCGGAAGCACCAGTGTATCGTCCGGAAGCACAAATATCTTGGTACGGATATTTTCCAGAAGAAGCCCCATGTCCCCACCGGGAAAATCGGTCCTGCCGATGCTTCCGGCAAAGAGTGCATCCCCGCAGATCACCAGATTCATCCTCCGCCTTTTGCCGTCCATGACAAGTTCGCCATCAAAAACAAACCCGAGGCCGGCGGGCGAGTGGCCACGCAGATCAATAATTTTGATACGGATAGATCCCACCTCCATGATATCCCCTTCCTGAATAAACTGCGAGGCACTGGAATTGTCGACAGTGGTACCGAACTCGGACGCCCGATCACTGGCGGCCTCCAGTGCCGGGGCTTCATCGCGATGGGTTAATATGGGGGCTCCTGTGGCCTCCTGGAGTTCACGGTTTCCGCCCACGTGGTCCCAGTGGGTGTGAGTATTAAAAATGTATTTCACCTTCAGGTCATCATCAGCAAGGACTTTCAAGATTCGGTCCACATCTCCTGCCGGATCAAAGACCGCTGCCTCCTTTGTCTCTTCGTCGGCAACGATATAACAATTGACCATCAACGGTCCTGTTTCCATCATTTTGAAAATCATATGTTTTTCCTTCCCTTCTGTGCCTTCTGGATCCTGGCCCATGTATCACGTAAGGTAACAGTTCGATTGAAAACAAGTGCATCCCCGGAAGAATCAACCGGGTCCACACAAAAATAGCCTAATCTCTCGAACTGATATCGTCTTCCGGGAGTCGCGCCCGCTAAGCCGGGTTCAACACGGCACGACGTAAGCGTGGTCAGCGAGTTCGGGTTTAAGTGAGACTTGAAATCAGCGCCATCCTTTATATCGCCCGGGTCCGGTACTGAGAATAGATGGTCATAGAGGCGCACTTCGGCCTCGATGGAGTGGCCGGCAGAGACCCAGTGCAGTGTTGCCTTTACCTTGCGCCCGTCCGGCGAGTCACCGCCGCGTGTTGCCGGATCGTAGGTACAGTGAAGTTCCACAACTTCACCGGTCTTCTCGTCCTTAACCACATCCACGCACGTGATAAAATATGCGTATCGCAGCCGTATCTCCCGGCCAGGGGCCAGGCGGTAGAACTTCTTTGGCGGATCTTCGATAAAATCTTCCTTTTCAATGTAAAGCACACGTGAAAAAGGTACCTTTCTTGTCCCCATATCGGGGTCTGAGGGGTGATTCAGTGCCTCCAACTCTTCCACCCGGTCTTTAGGATAATTGTCAATAACCACGCGAAGTGGACGCAATATGCCCATCACACGGGGCGCATGTTCATTCAAATCTTCACGGAGGCAGTGCTCGAGCAGTGCAATATCGACAATACTGTCCCGCTTGGCCACTCCAATACGATCACAGAAGCTCCGGATGGATTCTGGTGTATAGCCGCGTCGCCTTATGCCGGATATTGTCGGCATACGCGGATCGTCCCATCCCGTGACATTTCCACCTTCTACCAATTGCTGGAGCATTCGCTTGCTCATAACCGTGTAGGTAAGATTGAGGCGTGCGAACTCTATTTGCTGTGGATGGAAGAGTTTCAATTCATCAATAAACCAATCGTATAAAGGCCGATGGTCTTCAAATTCAAGAGTACAAAGAGAATGGGTAATCCCCTCAATGGAATCCGACTGGCCATGGGTAAAATCATACATGGGATAAATACACCATTTATCGCCTGTCCGGTGATGGCTTGCCCGCAAAATCCTGTAGATGACAGGGTCCCTCATATTCAGATTTCCGGAGGCCATATCAATCTTTGCCCGAAGCACGCGGGAGCCGTCCTCGAATTCGCCCGCCCGCATGCGTTCAAACAGGTCCATGTTCTCCTCGATTGAGCGGTCCCGGTAAGGGCTCTCCTTGCCGGGCCGTTTCAGGGTTCCCCGGTATTCCCTGATCTCATCCGCGCTGAGGTCGCAGACATATGCCTTACCGCCCTTTATAAGCTGCACGGCATATTCATAGAGCTTTTCAAAGTAGTCAGAGGCATAAAACTCCCGGTCCTCCCAATCGAACCCGAGCCATCCAATGTCCTCTTTGATGGATTCTACATATTCCTCCTCTTCTTTGGTCGGGTTGGTGTCATCAAACCGCAGATTGCACACGCCGCCAAATTCGGCGGCCAGCCCGAAACTGAGGCAGATAGCCTTGGCATGACCAATGTGCAGGTAGCCATTGGGCTCGGGCGGGAACCGGGTATGGACTCGCCCCCCCCATTTATTTGTTTTAATGTCTTCTGCGACTATATTGCGAATAAAATTAGACGCCGGCGCAGGATCAGTCACGGCCATATTAAGTACCCCTTTCCCTTTTCTGTTTTCTCTTTGTTCGATATCTCCGTTTTCATGAATTTCTTACATATTTTCAGGCATAATGGCAATAGCAATATGGAATATCACCTTTGCCATGCTCTTTTTCTGCCGGCTGGCAGGCGGATAGAAGGGTGAAAATGAAATGACCTTAATTAAAGAGGAACAGGAACCGGGTTTCCCTGTTAATTGAGAGTGATTACTCCTTCGAGAAGTACCTTGACAATATTTTTTTTGTCTTGACTACATTCATATTGAGGCCCAACGCCTTCCTGTCAAATCCCATGGCCAGGCCCAGTATTTGAGTCAAATATAGCACTGGGAGGTTATAGCTCGTATCATATTCCGATTCGATGCTTTTCTGGTTGCTGTCATACATCACCGAACAAAAGGGACACACCAGACACATGGCATTGGCATCGGTCATGGCAATATTATCCAGTTTTTCTTTTGTCACGGAAAGGGCCACATTTTCGTCCACAGGGAGCACCGGGCCGCCGCAGCATTTCTTTTTGCCCTGGTAATCAATGACCTTAGCGCCGGTGATTTTTACTAATTCATCGAGCGATCTCGGGGCCTCCACTTCATCAAAACCATCATAGATGTCGGAGGGCTTGAGATAGTGACACCCGTAATGAATAGCTACCTTAAGATCACTAAGCTCTTTCTGAAAATGTTCCTTAATCTTGTCCTCCCCGACATCTTCAAACAAGATACGGGCAAAATGCCTTACCTTGACATTCCCTTCATATTTCAAACCTGCTCCGGATAAATGCTCATTCACCTCGTCCCTCGCATTGTCGTCTTCGGACAGGTGATGTGCCGCTTCCGTTAATGCGGATCCGCAGGAACTGCACAAAGTCAATATGTCTAAATCCTTTTCCTGGGCCAGGCAAAGGTTATAGGCGGCCATTATCTCGGAAGATTTCTGATCGCTGGCCTTAATGGGGAAACCACAGCAGATAAACTCCTTCACTTCCACCAGTTCGATATCCAGCTTATCTGCGACCTTTCTGGCAGAGAGTTCATAGTTCCTGGATCTTGCAGGGATTGTACATCCCAAGAAAAATGCGTATTTCATGATAAAACTCTCACTCCGGAAACAGCTCCTTCACGACCTCACAGGTCGTGGGTATTGCCGGTAAATCAATCTTGGCCCTCTTTTTGTTATCAAAATCATCAATGGGGTAAATCCTGCCCTCCCCTTTCACAAAACCCAGTTGTGCCTTTATGCCGGTCGGCATATGCCCTTCTTTGGCCGCCATGTTTTTCAAAAGGGTCATAAACTCGGTAATGCTCACCCCCTGCGGACATCTCTCCTGACAGGCATAACAGCTTGAGCAGAGCCATATGAAATCGCTTGACAGGACCTGCTCTTTAAGGCCGTAAAGGGCCATGCGGATAATCCTTAAGGGATTGAATCTGTCGTTCACCGCCGATATTGGGCAACTGGCCACGCATGTGCGGCACATGAAACACGCGGAAATCCTTTTCCCGCCCGGTTGCCGGGCCAATTCTTTCCTGAAATTCGGATCTGCCTGTTCCAGATCGATATTTCCCATCAAACACCTCTTTTTTAAAAAAACAATTGATATATGATTACATTATAACTATAATATAGCCACATTGCAACATCAAAAACTACTGTGCCGTCAAAACAAACAAAAATTTGGCGCTAATTAGTTTCCAATGCAATCCCTCTGTAGGCGGGATGAAAAGGGCCATTTCTGAATGGACACTTAAAGGAGTTATAAAATGCCTGACAACATAAGGGGATCCGTACTGGTCGTAGGCGGCGGGATTGCAGGAATGCAATCCGCACTCGATCTGGCTGATTCGGGATATTACGTTTATCTCCTGGAAAAAAGCCCTTCCATAGGCGGGAGCATGGCTCAATTAGATAAGACGTTTCCCACCAATGATTGTGCCGATAAGACGTTTCCCACCAATGATTGTGCCATGTGAATCATTTCTCCTAAACTGGTCGAGGTCGGCCGGCATTTAAACATCGAACTGATCACCTATGCTGATCTTGAATCCGTTGAGGGTTCTCCCGGAAATTTCAAGGTAAAAATCAGGAAAAGGGCTCGAAGCATTAATATGGAACTCTGCACGGGGTGTGGGAGTTGTGTAGAAAACTGCCCGGTCACCAATCAAGTAATCACGATTTAACATTTCAGGCTTTTGAAAAAAATCTGACAGGATAACAGGATAAACAAGAT
>JAFDDR010000123.1 GCA_019310785.1 Deltaproteobacteria bacterium | reverse complement strand
TCAACCTCATTCGCCATGACCCTGAGCAGTCTCACATGGGCTCGGGTGCCGAGGAGTTCATTCAATGGATAGCGTAAAGGATCCTGTTCAGAAACAATTGGCCGCATAACAAATTCTCCATCTTTTCAGTTTTTACCCGCATAGATAATAAAACTATAGTTTTGTTTTGTCAACTATTGTTTTTATTTTTAAACTACAGTTTGATTAGCGGATAGTAGGGGACATGGTTGATCCCGGTTAAATATCAGAACCAAAATCAACTAATTGTGCCCCAGGATCCTCCTGAGGCGGGTAAATCTACTTTAGGCAGTTACAGGCCATGATGAATAACTCGCGATATCGGAGGATGAAAACATCCTTAAATTACTCAATATGACCAGCAACATTGTGGCCAGCAAGGGGACGCTGCCAAGAGGTTGTAAATACGCCCCCTGGTGTGGGGTTATCAGCACAAAGGGGAAAAGTCCTTTTACTTTCATAAGGGGACAGGGCTTTGAAGAATTATTTGCTCTTTCTCGCCTGCCAATTGCCGTAGTCACCTAACATGGGGTATTCATACTTTCCGGAAAGCTCTGATTCACTCGTAATATTTCCCTTGAAAGTAATCACGCCGGCCACGTCGCCGAAAGTTATTTTATTACCGGAAATAGATCCTTTCAGGGGCATATTAGTTTTCTCTAATATGTCAGGAACGGCCAGGGTGCCGGTCAGCGTTGACCCCTTCTGGATAATTTTTGCAATAAAGGTCCCTTCCGCTTCGGCGGTGGTCTCGCTTGTCCAGTTCCCATCCCATGTCCCTGAGTAGTTGGCAACTTTATCTTCACCCAAAGCGACTGAGGTTGCGAGAAAGATAACAGAAGCCAATAAAAAAACAGATGGTGTATTCTTAATCTGCATTTTCATTTTATCTCCTTTATGTTGGTTTTGGAAAACATGAAATTTCGCCCATGCTTGAAAAAAGGTCAGTTTTAGTATTCTACCCGATAGTCGAAAAAATTTCAGCAGTTTTCAAAGATTGTTTTGGTTCGTACAAGTTTTTAAACTTTCAGTAATAGAGTGATAATGGCAGTTAACCTCAAATGGCCTGAATCTATCCGCATGATTCAAAGGATCCCCGCGCATTACCGCTGGATGAACCTCCCCGGGCGTCCGCGCGGACACTTCCATCTAATAATTGATACCATCTTACAATTCAATGTCATTAGCTTAAAGGCCCGAACGGGCGCGGGCATCTTCCAATGTAGCGCAGGGCTTCAGCCCTGCCTGGAACCCTTGCAATACGGCAGGGCTAAAGCCCTGCGCTACGCTTTAAGTTAATGACATTGTCTTACAAGTAATTAATCCAGGCCCAACGAATGTGGCTTCCCACAATGAGGAGAAGCCGTTTGACAGGATTCCGGGGGCCATGTATAGTGATGTCCTTAAATGCCTGTGAAAACGTGCGGAAACCTTGAAGTATGAAGGTTTTTGATAATATTAAGCCGTGTTGTTTATGCAGCCTTTGGGAAAAGTTAAAAGGAGACAGGGAGGTTTTTGTAAGATGCAAATCTATGGACCAAATGAGCTCTTGAAAGACGTCCATGAGAGAGACCTCTGTATAGCATGCGGGGCCTGCGTGGACCTGTGCCCCTATTTCAAGACCTACAGGGGCAAGACTGCCATGATCTTCCCGTGCGACCTTGAACAGGGCCGTTGCTACGCCCATTGCCCTAAGGCCGAGGTGGATCTGGATGGGCTGTCCGAGAACCTTCGGGGCAGACCCTATGACGGGAGCGCCCTGGGCAATTACCGGAAGGTGTTTGCCGCCAAGGCGGGGGACAGGATGTTAAAGGGTCCCTTCCAGGCGGGCGGGGTCGTCTCCGCCATAATGACCTTTGCCCTGGAGCGCGACATGATCGACGCCGCGGTCCTCACCGACAGGGAGGGGCTGATTCCCGTCCCGCGCATCGCAACCAGCGCCCGCGAGGTGGTGGGATGCGCCGGCTCCAAGTACATGGCCGCTCCTACGGTTGCGGCCGTGAACCGGGGCGCCCGTGAGGGTTACACCCGTATGGGGGTTGTTGGAACACCCTGCCAGGCGACCGCCCTTGCACAGATGCGCTCAAATCCGCTGGATCGACCCGATTTCATAGATCCGGTTGCCCTGGTGGTCGGGCTCTTCTGCACCTGGGCACTTGACACCCGCAAACTCATAGCAATGCTTTCAAAACGTGTGGATATCACCTCGATCAGGAAGATGGACATACCCCCGCCGCCTGCCGAGATCTTTGTGCTTGAGACGGATGACGGCCGTATGGAGATCCCCTTAGATGAAATCCGGCCATTGGTCCCCGAAGGATGCCTTGTGTGCCCCGATATGACCTCGGAGTGGGCCGACATCTCGGTGGGAGTCCTGGAAGGGGAACCTGAGTGGAACACCCTTATCACCCGCTCGGAAAAGGGGCATGAAATTGTTGAAAAGGCGGTCTCCGAGGGCTGGCTTCAAACTCGAGAGATACCCGAAGAGAGCCTGGCGCATCTGGCCTTTGCGGCCTCCAACAAGCGAAAAAGGGCCCTTATTAAGTGCATTGAAGAGGGGCTCCTCAATACAGGTGAGGAGGAGCGCCGCTCCGTACTCAGGATCAGTGAAGACGTGGTCAGGAAGATCGTCGGAGAAGAGGAGGGATAAGAAATGTCTATCCTATTGGAAGCGGAAAAGGGGGCAAGGCTCCTGATGATGGGTAACGACGCCATCGCCCGGGGGGCACTGGAGGCGGGCATCAACGTGGCGGCCGGGTATCCCGGGACCCCTTCTTCCGAAATCATTGAAAACCTCTCACGGGTTTCCGAAGAGAGGAATATCTATGTAGAATGGTCGGTAAATGAAAAGGTGGCAACAGAGGTGGCGGCGGCAGGCTCCTTTGCGGGTCTGCGCTCCCTTGCCGTCATGAAACAGGTCGGCGTGAACGTGGCCGCGGACTTTCTGCTCCACTTGGCCCACTCCGGCACGAGGGGAGGAATGGTCCTGGTGTCATGCGAAGATCCGGGGGCCCTTTCCAGCACCAACGAAGGAGATTCGAGGTCCTACGCCAGGATGATGGAGTTCCCTCTCTTAGAGCCCGGGGACTTCCAGGAGGCCAAGGATATGACGAAGTGGGCCTTCCGGCTCTCGGAGGAGATAAGAAACGTGGTAATGGTGCGGAGCGTAACCAGGCTCTCGCATGCCAGCGGGAACGTGGTCATAGGGGACCTTCCCCCAGTAGAGGCAGAGGCCCGCTTCCGGTACAACGGGGCATTCCTGGATCAGATGGAGGGACCCATAATTAGCCTTCCGGGCATAGTTGACAACCTTCACGCCCGTCAGCAGGAGAAACTCCGTATGGCCTCAAAGCTTATGGAGGAGTCTCCCTTTAACACTTACACTGGGCCGGAGGCACCCGAACTACTTCTTATCACCAGCTCCGCGTGCACCCTTTACAGCAGGGAGGCGATCCATCTGTTAGGCGTCGATGACAGGGTGGGTCTCCTCAAACTCGGCATCACGTGGCCCCTTCCCGTTCATCTCCTCACTAAATACCTGGCCAATACTGAGAGTGTACTGATAGTGGAAGAGGTGCTTCCGTTCTTAGAGGAAAGTATCGAGGCCCTTGCGGCACGGCTCGCCTCGAAAATACGGTTCAAAACCTTTCACGGCAAATATGACGGGACCATTCCCACAACAAACGAACTAAATCCCGACCTTTTGGTGGATGCCCTTTCAAAGATCCTGGACGTCCCATATAAAAGTGTTTCCGAGGACTATATAAAGAGGGCCCAGGAGATTGCGGCCGAAGGGACGCCGGAGCGGGCATTGACGTTCTGCCCCGGATGCCCTCACAGGGCATCCTTCTGGAGCATCCACAATGCGCTCAGTATTGACAATCGAGATGGATTCATGTGCGGTGATATCGGCTGCTACTCCTTAGCCGCCGGGGCCAGCGGTTTCCAAACCCTCAAGACATTGCATGCCATGGGGTCCGGAACCGGCCTTGCCAGCGGATTCGGCAAGCTCGGAGGCTTTGGTCTGGACCAGCCCATAGTATCGGTCTGCGGCGATTCCACATTTTTCCATGCGGTCATGCCGGCACTTGTGAACGCCATCCATAACAAGGCCAATATCACCCTTTTGGTGCTGGACAACAGCGGAACGGCAATGACCGGTTTTCAGGCCCATCCGGGTCTGAAAGTCAATGCCTGCGGAGAAGAGGTCCCCGGTGTTGACATACAGGGGCTTTGCGAGGCCATGGGTGCAAAGGTACGTGTGGTAGACCCCTTTGATATGGAAAAGACACAGGAGACTCTTCTGGAGATGCTGGATGATGATGAAGGGGTCAAGGTCGTAATCCTCAGGCAGATCTGTGCCCTGAGCCCTGAAAAGAAGGGCAAGAAGATATTTGATATGTCGGTGAATGAAAAAGCCTGCATTGGCGAGAACTGCGGATGCAACCGGCTGTGCACAAGGATACTCAAGTGTCCGGGTCTCGTCTGGGACAGTGAAAAGAAGACGGCCAGGATCGATGAGGTTATCTGCGCCGGGTGCGGCGTTTGTGCCTCCATCTGTCCGTCCGGGGCCATCGAGAAAAGGGAGGTGGCATAAGAAATGGAAAACGAAAGGCTCAAAAATGATCCATATAACCTGATTATAACGGGTGTCGGGGGCCAAGGTAACGTCCTTGCCTCCAGGATGGTGGGAGACATGCTGTCTCAGCTCGGGCTTTACGTGACCATCGGTGAAACCTTCGGGGCCTCCCAGCGGGGCGGCTCGGTCATGAGCCACCTAAGAATCTCCGCCGCGTCAACCTTTTCTCCCCAGATACCTAAGGGCAAGGCACATATGATCGTGGCCCTTGAGCCAACTGAAGCAATACGGGTCCTTTTGGACTACGGAAACCCGGAAGTTGGGGTACTCAGCAATACCAGGCCCATCCATTCCGTAGGGGTCATCTCGGGAGAACAGACATATCCCGCTTTAAAAAAAATAAGAGAATGGGTTCAGGAACTGAGCCTCAACTCCTGGTTCATCAACGCCACCGAAGAGGCCCTTAAACTGGGAAATCCCATTTTCGGTAACATAATATCCGTGGGCGCCTTAGCGGCAACGGAGGCCCTTCCCCTTGACCGTGAGTGCTTTGAATCGGTGTTAGCCAGGAAAATGTCATCTGATAAGATCGCAGTGAACCTGGATGCCTTTGACATCGGGGTGGGCATGGTCCGGGATTGATCGCCATCATTATTTACCTGGGAGGCTGTCCGAGAATGGCATCGTCACGAGACCGAGCGAAAATTTTGAGGGCAAGGCGGCAAGCCCAAAACGACCGTAGACGTAGCAGTAGCCTACATTGAGGGCGTTTTGGGTTTGCCAACGCAGATCCTCGGTATTTACAGCCGGTCATAGCAGAAGCCTATTCTCGGACAGCCTCCTAGTCCCCTTTCTCTATTTTCAATCCACTTAACGATGAAGATTCAACGTGATATGGAATAGCAGGGTTCAGAAAAGCTGTGGAAACATGGAGAACATATTTTGAAAAGACTTAGCTTGTTATCAATCGAAGGGATAGAAAAAACAAAGGAATTAATGGACGTCACCCTTGGAAATAATGCCTGCGACCTGGCCGTTGTCAATGCTACAGTATTCAATTCCTATACAGGAGAATTCCTTGAGAATTGTGACGTACTCATAAAGGGGAAATGGATAGCTTACATAGGCAGCGACCCGAATGACAGAATCGATCAGGACACCAAGGTCATTGACGCCTCCGGCAAGATCGTGATCCCCGGCTTTATAGATGGTCATACACATCTTGCCGATATGCTCTATAATCCTTATGAATTTTTACGGTTCGCCATGGCCGGTGGAACTACAACAATCATTACCGAGACGATCGAGCCTTACCCCATATGTGGTTACGAGGGTCTTGCCGATTTCCTTGCCTCCCTAAAGGAACAACCGATAAAGCTTTTCGCCACCGCACCTCCCATGGCATCTACAAGCAGAGAGGTTAATGGAATACCCGGGGATGATCTGAAAAAACTCCTTGCAAGGGATGATATCCTGGGCCTTGGCGAATCATACTGGTCGAATATTATGAACAGGCCGGACACCTTTTTGCCTCATTTTCGGGAGACCCTGATGTCCGGGAAAAAACTGGAAGGTCACACGGCTGGTGCTAAAGGCGACAAACTAATGGCCTATTTGGCCCTTGGTGTATCCTCCTGCCACGAGCCTATCAAGGCAGAGGAAGTCCTGGAGCGTTTGAGACTCGGAATCCATGTCATGGCCAGAGAAGGAAGCATCAGAAGAGATCTTGAAGCGATATCAGAAATAAAAGACGCAAACATAGATTTCAGAAGGCTCATCCTGGCGTCTGACGGTGTTGGCCCTATAGATCTCGTGGAAAGAGGATATATGGAATATCTTGTCCAAAAGGCCATTGATTACGGTTTCAAACCTGCTACAGCAATCCAGATGGCTACAATCAATGTAGCAGAGTATTTTCAATTGGACGGGATCATTGGAGGGATCGCGCCAGGAAAGCTTGCCGACATGGTTATCATCCCCGATCCCAAAAACATAAAAGCGGAGCTCGTCATCAGCAATGGAAAGATTATTGCAAAAGATGGAAGCCCGGTTGTTTCACCCAGGAAACACGATTTCTCATCTGCCAGCCTTAACAGTGTACGACTCCCCGGACCCCTTAAACCTTCTGATTTCTCCCTCCCTGCTCCGGATGACTGCGCAAAGGTGAAAGTTAGAGTCATTGATCTTATCACGGAGCTGGTAACCAAGGGGAAATCCAATCGGATACAGACAGGGATATTTTGAAGGTGGCTGCTATTGACAGGGCTCACGTGACGGGAAAGATGTCTGTTGGCCTTATCAAAGGATTCTCTCTAAAAGAGGGGGCCTTTGCATGCAGCTCAGCGTGGGACACATGTGATATTGTTGTCGTGGGCGAAAATGATACGGACATGGCCATTGCAGTTAATAGGATCTACGAGCTGCAGGGAGGGGCCGTGATCTGCGCGGGAGGAGAGGTCCTCACAGAACTGGCACTGCCCATATTTGGGCTTTCTTCCAATCTGTCCATGGAAGATCTGACCAAGAGACTCAAGGAGATCAAACAGACAATGAAGGAACTCGGATTCCCCTTTGATGATCCCCTCAGGACACTCGTTACCCTGACGGGGGCGGCCATTCCATTTTTAAGGATTTGTGAAGAAGGTCTTGTGGATATCAAAACCGGGAAGAATCTTGATCTAATAGTCAGGTAGCTTCCTCTCGGACAACCTCCTAAGAGACCCCATGATGTTTAATCAGTCTTTCCTTGGCCCAGCTCCAAAACCCCTCTAAACCGTTAATATAAACTTTTCCCGATAATTACTATATATGCATCTTTAGCCATGCAAGGAGGTCATCTAAGACTACGGCGCTTTCATCTGCAGTTTCGTTGAAAATCTCATGAAAGAGTTCCCTGTAAATGTGAATTGTTTTGTCTTTTAACAGCAGATGGTTGAAAAACGTTTCCGAAGCCCCGGCATCAACCAGGAAATCACTCCCGGCTATCTGCATCAGGATAGGGACTTGCATTTTTTTAACAGATTCTTGGACCCACGCCATTGCAGAGATGAATTCCGTAAACCACCTTGCCGTTACGCGGTTGTGGACGAGAGGATCATGGATGTAGGCGTCTACCACGGACCTGTCGTGACTGATTTTTGTTGGATCCAATTCATTTGCCATGCTCAATCCCGGCCAAACAGCGGACATAACTTTACCTGATATAATCTTGAAAGCCGGCACCTTGACTTTAAATGCCAGAACCGGTGACGACACTATGAGCCCGTTAAGCTTATCCGGTAACCGGAGTCCATAGTTCAACGCGATGAGTCCACCAAGACTGTGTCCGAGAAGAAATATTTTCGTATCCTGCGGAGCGTCTTCAGATGCGATTTCGATGAGTTTATCAATGTCAGCGATGTACTGGTCAAAACTTTCAATGTGACCTCTCTTGCCTCCACTTCGACCATGGCCACAAAAATCAAGCGCCCAAATGGACAGCCCCTCGGGCACGAGACGATTGATTACCCGATCATATCTTCCGGAATGCTCGCCCAGACCATGGGCGATAATTAGCCGAGCTTTTTCCTTTTCAGCGGAAAGGTTGCGGTAAAAAATTTTAAGGTCTTTGTCGCCTGAAAAATATCCGGTGGTTTCATGAAGTTTGTGCATAATTATTTCAAATCCTTTATTGTGTATCATTGCTGTCCAAAAGCCAATGTCACCAGTCAAAGGCAACCTCACCCCCCCCTTGTAAAGGGGGACTTTAATCGTCAAATATTTTGGACACTTTAACAATCCGACATAAATATCAATTCCCTGATGCCGTGTCAATTTCCAAAAAGAATCATGTGATATTTTGTAACTGGTTCAAAGTTCCAGGATCACGGTTCAATGGTTCTTTTCTGAAGAGTGGACTTTTAAATTCAGGTTTTTCCTGAACCGGTTGAGTGATCTTAGCATGGACAATAGTTCATGACGCTTAGTTGAAACCGTGAACCCTGAACCGTGAACCTGACAACATGGCCGGTTACGATACTTTTTTAATATTGCGTTTGATTTTGTTTGCAGGCAGGGTTAAAGTTTCGGGAACTATACCGGCCTTATAAATACTTTCCGAAAATATGGAGAAACTCATGACGGATATCATAATGGCCATCGATCAGGGAACAACGGGCACTACCGTTATCCTTTTAGATCGAGAACTCAACATAAAGGCCCATGGTTATAAAACGTTTCGCCAGATATATCCGCAACCTGGTTGGGTGGAACATGATCCCGAGGATATATGGCATTCTGTTTTGGATGCCGTGGCAGAGGCATTGGAGACCAGTGACGTATCGGCATCCGATATTCGTACCATCGGCATAGCGAACCAGAGAGAAACCACGTTGGTTTGGAACAAAGAGAACGGAAAGCCTTATCATAATGCTATTGTGTGGCAATGCCGGCGGACAGCAGAGATATGTAACCACCTTAAAAAAGAGGGGCTTGAGAATCTGCTGCAGGAGAGGACCGGGCTTTTGCTGGATCCATATTTCAGCGGCACCAAGCTCATGTGGTATTTTGACATGATAGGAGGACTTCGAGATGAAGCAGCTTCACGAAAAGCCATTGCCGGAACGATTGATACTTTTCTGGTATGGAAATTGACCAACGGTGGTTCGCACGTGACTGACGCCACAAATGCATCGAGAACATTATTGATGAATATTGAAACGTTGGCATGGGATGATGAGCTGGCCGAGATCCTCAATGTCCCCCTACATATCATGCCTCAGATCAGATCCTGTTCGGAAACCTACGGGTACACGGAAAATGTGCCGGGTTTGCCGGATGGTATTCCGATAAGCGGTATGGCAGGAGATCAGCAGGCAGCTCTGTTCGGACAAACTTGTTTTCAACCCGGAGAAGCAAAATGTACATTCGGAACAGGTGCTTTCCTTCTGTTGAATACCGGGGAAAAGATAGTGCCGAGTAAAAACAGGCTTCTTACGACGGTTGCATGGAAACTTGGAAATAAAACGACGTATGCACTTGAGGGGTCCGCGTTTATTGCAGGCTCTGCCGTTCAATGGCTTCGAGATGTGTTGGGCATCATCGATAACGCGGATGAAGTTGAAGCACTGGCGGAATCGGTAAAAGATTCAGGGGGAGTCATTTTTGTCCCCGCTTTTGTGGGAATGGGCGCCCCGCATTGGTTATCCGACGCACGGGGCATCATTACCGGTCTGACTCTCGGAACAAAACGGGGGCATCTCGCAAGGGCGACCCTCGAGGGAATAGCGTTACAAAATGTTGAGATATTAAAGGCAATGGCATCCGATTTCGGGGGCGATCCTGTTCAACTCAAAGTGGATGGCGGTGCCAGCGCAAACAACCTGCTGATGCAGATGCAGGCGGATTTCCTGGGCTGTCGGATCATTCGGCCCAAAATGGTGGAGACGACGGCATTGGGAGCCGCATTTTTGGCAGGTTTGGGTGCAGGGATATGGAAAGGGTTTAATGATATCGAACGCGCATGGAAAGAGGACCGGATTTTTTCACCCGACATGAACGATGTGGATCGAGACAACATTATGAAGCGATGGAAAAGCGCTGTAAAAAAAGCATAATTTTTCAGGGTCATCCGGTTAATGAGTACCTCGAAACTGTTCGCAGATGAAGTTGGCAGATGGGAAGGTTGAAGCAGTCTTTTCTTCGATTCCAAGCTTCTCGGCCTGGTGATTTCAAGCAGTTATGGGCGGGTGATGCCTCCCCCCTCCACTGTTCTCCTCCGCTCCTTCGGAGCGTCGGAGCCAGGGGGTCCCCCATCCCATAACAGCCTGAAATCACGAAAGCCTTCCAGCAGTCACTACGAAAAGACCGCTTCAACCTTCAACTTCCCAATCATGTGTCGTTTTGAGGCGTACTCATTAACCGGATGAACCATTTTTCATTTTGACGGAAAAGAGGTACCCTGGTAAGAGGTAAAGATTCGGTATGACAGATACTCATTCAAAAAAAACGAATAGAGATGAAAGCCCGGAAATTGTTAAAAGCAGGTCTCAGATCAAAAGGGAAATGATTTTGCTCCAAAAGACAGGAGAACGTCTTGTAACTCTCTCTCGTGATCAGATAAAAGCGATCAATATGCCTGACAATCTGAGGGATGCTGTTCTGTCTGTAAAAAATATTAAGTCCCATGGGGCCAGAAAACGGCAGCTCAAGTTTATCGGGTCATTGATGCGGAAAGTCGATGTCAAACCAATCAACGAGGCTCTATATAAAATTGCTCGTGGCCGGAGTATTACAGCCTCTGACTTTCACAGGATTGAAACATGGCGGGATGACCTGGTCAAGGGTATTGGTACACCCATGCCCTTTCTCCCCACAACAAGAGAAGAGCTTAAAAGATTAGGATGGAATCAACTTGATATTATAATTGTTTCTGGCGACAGCTATATTGATTCCCCTTATATTGGTGCGGCGGTGATTGGGAGGGTCCTTTCAGATGCAGGGTTTAAGGTCGGAATCATTGCCCAGCCGGATGTAAAATCGGAAACAGATATCAAACGCCTCGGTCTGCCAAGGCTCTTTTGGGGTGTTACTGCAGGCTCTGTTGACTCTATGGTCGCAAACTATACTGCCACGGGTAAGCGCCGAAAAAGCGATGATTATACGCCTGGAGGAATTAACAACAGGAGACCGGATCGGGCAGTTATTGCTTATACGAACATCATTAAGCGGTTCTTTAAAGGCAGCAGAATTCCTATAGTACTGGGAGGGATTGAGGCCAGCCTGAGACGAATCAGTCATTATGATTTCAAGTCAGATAGTATTCGCAGATCGATTCTGTTTGATTCAAGGGCAGATTTATTAGTCTATGGGATGGGAGAGAAGAGTGTAGTCAGTCTTGCAAAGGCTTTAGCTGCAGGCAGCGATTACAAGGATATTAGAGGGGTCTGTCATATATCCGGAGAGAAACCTGATGATTATATTGAGTTGCCCTCCTATGAACAGGTACTGGAGAATGATAAGCTCTTTATCGAAGCGTTTCACAAATTTTACCGTAATAATGATCCCATAACCGGGAAGGGCCTTATTCAACGACATGGAGATCGATATCTTGTCCAGAACCCACCAGCCCGGAGCATGTCAATGGAGGAGCTTGACCGGGTCTATGATCTGGATTTTGAAAGAGACCTACATCCATACTATAAAAGAGAGGGCCATGTAAGGGCACTTGATACCATAAGGTTTTCCATTCCGACCCACAGGGGTTGCTATGGAGAATGTAACTTCTGTGCCATTGCAGTACACGAGGGAAGGACGGTTCAGTCCCGTAGTATTCAGTCAATTAAAAAAGAGGCAAAAAAGATAGCGGGGTTGCCGGGCTTCAAGGGGTACATCCTGGATATGGGAGGCCCCACTGCCAACATGTATGGTTTTGAGTGTAAAAAGAAACTGGAAAAGGGAAGCTGTCCCGACAAGAGGTGCCTGTTTCCGGAAGTCTGCCCCAGCCTGAAACCGGACCATAGCAGGCAACTGGAACTTTTAAGAGATATCAGGCAGATTGATGGAATCAAAAAGGCATTTATTGCTTCAGGCCTTAGATATGACCTGATGTTTAACGACAAGAACCACTGTGGGGAATATCTTAAGGAGGTCGTGTCACACCATGTCTCCGGTCAGCTGAAAGTGGCCCCGGAGCACACTCAGAGCCATGTGCTTGAATTGATGGGGAAACCCGGTAGAGATTCACTTATTGAATTGAAAATAGTCTTTGATAATTTGTCAAGATCAGCCTCAAAAAAGCAATACCTTACTTATTACCTTATTGCGGCACACCCGGGATGCAGTCTTGCGGACATGCGAAAACTGAAAAAATATGTGGATGAAAAGCTTCAAATAAGACCCGAACAGGTACAGATCTTTACACCGACCCCATCTACCTATTCAACCCTCATGTACTGTACCGGGCTGAACCCGTTTACCGGGGAAAAGATCTTTGTGGAGAAAAGTCTGAAAGGAAAGGAGAAGCAGAAGGCTATTCTCGGATAGCCTCCTATGAACCGAAAAATTCGATCCAGTTCACGGTCATGGTTATGGCGCCGGAGTTTTCCTCCACTTTTCCTTTCAGGATATAGGGACGCGATGCGTTCAACATGTGGCAGTACCGGTTGTATATCTTTGGGAAGAAAACGGTTTCATAGATACCTGTCTGATCCTCAAAAGAGACAAACTTCATACTATCGCCATCCTTGGTGCGCACGGTCTTTGCAGTGACCTGCCACCCAATGGTGGTGACTTGTTTGCCTATAAAGTTGTGCAGGTCCCTGGCGCGGACATAATACAGACCATTGAGGGCATGGCGGCAAAGATCGAGGGGATGGACCGAGAGGATAAAGCCGAAGATTTCTGATTCGTGTTTGAGCATGAGATCTTTCGGGTAGGGAGCTGGCTCGACTTTCCCCCTCCCCCGACCCCTCCCGCCAGGGGAGGGGAGAAGTTGGTGAAAGGTAAGGGTTTGGGTGGTGGTATTTTGATCAAAGAACCCGAGGGCCTGCCACATGAGGCCGGCCCTGGAGATATGGCCGTGGGCAGTGCTGTCAAAGCAGCCGGCCTTTATCATGGTCCTGACGTCCTGGAGATGGATACGGGAGCCGGTCCGGTCTAAGAAATTCTCAAAAGACATGAAAGGACCGTTTTTGGATCGTTCGTGGATGATGGTTTCTTTGGCCTCTGAGGACAGGTCCTTTAACTGCATGAGACCCACCCGGACCTCTTTGTTTTTTCCCGTATACTTGATTTCACTCTGGTTGATATCAGGGGGCAGGATCGAAAGCCCCATGCGCTTAGCCTCGGATATATACCCGAAGGTGGAGTAGTAGCCCCCGTGGTTTGAAATGACCGATGCCATAAACTCGGCAGGGTAATGGGCCCTGAGATAGGCCGACTTGTAGGCCACTAATGTATAGCTCGCCGAGTGGGGCTTGCAGAAGCTGTACCCGTCAAAGCCCATCATCATCAGCCAGACCTCCTCGATGACCTTCATATCCACGCCCCTCTTCTTAGCCCCTTTAACAAAACGGGCGTAAAAATCCCGGAGCTTTTTTTCCTTATGCTTTTTGCTGACCACTTTTCTAAGCATTTCTCCTTCTGCAGGATCAAATCCGGCTAAATGAATAGCGGCCAGGCTCAACTGTTCCTGAAAGACCATGACCCCCAAGGTCTCCTTAAGCACCGGTCTTAAAAAGGGATGGGGCGGGTCCCAGAGCTCACCTTTCAGCCTGGCTATCCAGGTCTCTATGCTCCGGTTGGAAGCGGGCCTGATAATGGAGGTGACCACCACGTTGAGGTGAAAGTGATCCATGTGAAGGTATTCTTCAAAGGTGAACACGGATACTACCTTGGTCAGGACCTGTCTTGTGGCCGGGCTTTCAAAATAGAACACGCCGAAGGTATCCCCCTGATAAAAGACCCGTATGGTCCGGGGGTCATCAATGGGATTCAGGCCGGCATAATCGATCCGCCTGCCGTAATTCTTTTCTACTAAGTCCAGGGTGTCGCGGATAACGGCCAGACTCCGGTTGCCTAAGATGTCGATCTTGACCAGTCCCGAGTCTTCCACCGAGTCCTTTTCCCACTGGAGCACCTGGAGCCCGCTCGCTGAGATCTCCACCGGACAGTACTTGCGGATTTTGTCGGGAACCACCACCAGGCCGCCGCAATGGGTGGAAAGGTGGTTGAAATGGTTTTCAAGCTGAACTGCCGCGTTCAGGATCTCATCCCATGGTTTCTTGAATTCGATTCCTTTCATCCTTGGGTGACCGGACAATTCGCTCCCGATCTTTCTCAGTCGCCATCCGAAACCGATTTTGTCCGTGACCTGGCCGATCTCCCTGTCCGTTAGCCCGAATACCTTTGCCACTTCCCTTATGGCCGACCTGGCGCCAAAGGTGTTGTGATTGGCCACCATGGCGGCCCTGCGGTTTCCGTATTTGGCAAAGATATAATCAATAACCTGGTCCCGCTCGTCCCATGCAAAGTCCACGTCAATATCCGGGGGGTCCATGCGGGCCGGGTTTAAAAAACGCTCAAAGAAGAGGTTGTGCCGGATGGGGTCCACATGGGTAATCCCTAAGGCGTAGGAGACAATGGATGCGGCCGCGCTTCCCCTGCCGCATGACCGCTTAGCCTTTTTTGTGATGTCCGCCACCACTAAGAAATAATGGGCAAATTTTTTCTCCCGTATAATCCGCATCTCATGCTCCACCCGTTTTTTGACAGCCCTTGTTATTCCCCTATATCGCTGTCTGCATCCCTCCATGGTCATCCGATAGAGCCGATCAAATGCCTCCCCATCCTCCATTCTCTCAAAACAGGGAAATATTACACGGTCAAAATCCCAGTCTAAAAGGGAGGATTCGGCTATTCTAACTGTATTGGAGACAGCCATGGGTGCATGGGGGAACTGGTCTATCATGGTGTTGGGGGAATTAAGAAAATTATGCTCGTGGCAGGTGTCATCAGGGCCTAAACGGGAAAGTTTACTGTTTAAGGATATTGCCCTGAGGATCAAGTGGAGCCGGAACTGGTCTTTCCCGACCAGATAGACCCGGTTGGTGGCCACAGGGGGTATCCCGGTCTTACGGGAAAAGGCATAGCACCGGGCCATTTGAAAGCCCGGAGACATCTCCACAAAAAGGTCTTCCATGCCGTCCCGTTTGAGGGTCTTGAGGAGCCTGAAATCATCAGAAAAAATAACGAGTCCATCGCGCTTTTCCCTGAGTGTTTGAATAAGGTCAAAGTCCTGGTGGCAATGGCGGGCAGAGATGATTTGAGAGAGGTTGGCATACCCTCTTCGGTTTTTGACTAAGAGGACGGCACGCTGCCCGTTGGATATGATTTCGCTCCCGATAATGGGTTCAATCCCCATTTCCTTAGCAGTTTTGACGAAAAACACCATGCCATAGAGCCCGTTGGTATCGGTCAGGGCCAGTTTTTTCATTCCCAGGTCCTTAGCGGCCAGGCAGAGCTGTTCGATGGTGCCTATGCCCCAGCCCTTGGAATAATGGGAATGTACGTTTAAATGGATGAAGTTCATAGTTATATTTTCACCACAGAGGCACAGAGGACACAGAGATTTTTTTAGCCTATCGGGAAATCCCGATAGACTAAAATAGCGTCTGGTTTTGGTTTTATACAATTAAACGTCTGATTCCCTGTTTTAAAACAGGAACATTAAAATTGATTAACAGGCCGAGTCAGAAGCTGTGCATCTTTGTATGTCCTCGTGAAAGTTTTTAGCGCAAAACATTTCTATTTGCCCCGAAGGCTTTCGGGGCAAATAGAAAATCTTTTCTCTGTGCCCTCTGTGCCTCTGTGGTGAAATCAAGCCGTTCTGCCATACTTGATAACTCCTTCCCCATGCCGCTTTCTGATGCAATCCAGGGCCTGTATAACCAGACAACTTTTCTTCAGGGCAGGGGATGGGGTATGGAAAAGGGAGAGCTGGCCGCTTGAGCAGGAGAAATCCCAAAACCAGACCCTTATAAACCGGACCCGCACCCTCCGTTTGCAGGCATTCAAAAAGAGGGACTCTAAGGGGGGATAGAGATCGAAATCCCAAAAGCTGGTCAAGGATAATTTAATCTGCCGCTTGATCTCCATCTGGTCGGAATACCGGATCAGGAGACCTGCCTTTCGGGGAAAAAGTGCCCTCTTTCGCATCTTGAGGGCGCATTTTTCCACCAGGCCGTACAGGGTCCCAAGAAGTTTTTCATCATCATTTTCATCCTGTGCAAGAGTGACATCCTCGCTCACCACGGGCTTTTCCGTGGCAGGGCAGACCGGGGCAGGGTCGATGCCGAGGGCCCTTTGATGTATCACAAACGCCTGCCTGCCGAAGACGAGCTTCAGTCTGCCCATATCCAGGGCCGCCAATTCTCTTACCCGGGTAATGCTCAACTCTTCCAAAAGGACCTTTTTTCGGAAACAACCTATGCCCGGCACCACACCCACCTTCAAGGGGGCCATAAAGGGACCTTCACGGCCAGGATTCACATCCATCAGCCCGGAAGAGGGTATGATGCGGGATGCAATGTTAGAGACCATCTTGTTCCCTGCCACACCCACTGTTCCTGGAAGCGACATGCGGTCTTCAATTTCCTTTTTGAGATGATATGCCGTGTCCTTAGCCCTTCCCCAGAGCCGTTCGGTCCCCGTGACATCAAGATAGACATGTCCCGGCCGGGCAGGCTCCCACAAGGGGGTATATCGGGCCACCACCCGGGCAAGGGTATGGCATGCCTTTTCCGTAAGCCCGGGATCGGGCGGCAGGACCATAAGGGTCGGGCATAATTTTACGGCCTTTGAAAGGGGCATGCCTTTGAAGGCCCCTTCTTTCCGGGCTTCGGAAGATGCGGACAGGATAAGGGCCCGTTCCGACCGGGCCGGTGCCACGGCCACGGGCCGTTCCCTGAGTTCCGGTCTAAAGACCCTGGCCACGGCAATGGAAAAGGCCGAGATATGTAAATGTATGATGTGGCGGTGCAAAATTTAGCTCCGCTATTTTGCAAGCGGTCAGCAGTCAGCGATCAGCTCTCAGCTTTTTGATGAATGACGCAAGCATGCGTTTTATCTCGGATACATCATTGGCAAGACGGTCATGGGTTAACTCATCGAGTAAACCGAGATCACGGGCGAGCAGAACGTGATATTGAAGCTCACTTGCAGAACCCAGGGCAATATGAAGGAAACGTCCAAGCTCGGCATCCCCACTTCTGCCGCACCCTTCCGCAATGTTGGCGGGGATAGAAGAGCACGAACGTCTCATCTGACTTGTCAGTCCATATAGTTCTTCTTTTGGAAAACTTCGGGTGTCCTTGTAGACCGCCAGCGTTAATTTATGCGCTTTCTGCCATACTTTCAGTTCTTTGAAATCTTTCATACTTAACACCTCCTATTTCAGTTATCTTTTAACAAGCAATAGCTGACAGCTGACAGCTGATTGCTGAGGGCTGATTTATTTATAATGCCTCATAACCCCCACCACTTTTCCCTCGATCCGGAGGTCCCCTTGTTTAACCCGAATGGACGCCATGCCAGTATGGGCGGGCCGGAGTTCCACGTGATTTTTCCTTTTGAAATATTTCTTAACGGTCGCCTCATTGTTGATCAGGGCTACCACTGTCTCACCGTTCTCGGCCGTGGGCTGCTTCCTGATCACCACAAAATCCCCGTCTAAGATCCCATCTTCCTGCATGGAATCCCCCTTGACCTGGAGCACAAAGTGGTCTCCGCTCCCTGTCATGGACGGCGGAACCTCGATGGCCCGCACGTCTTCCACGGCCTCAATGGGCTTTCCGGCTGCCACCATCCCCAGGAGGGGGAACTCGAAGCGCCGGGTCTCCACGGGACTGATCACCTCAATGGCCCGCTTGCGGTTCTTTTCTTTTGGGAGGCGGATATAGCCTTTTTTTTCTAAGACCTTGAGATAGGTGGTGACCGTGTTGTAGGAATTGAATTTGAACTCGGCGCAGATCTCGTCAAAGCTGGGCGCCATGCCCCACTCAGCTATATACTTAGAGACATAATTCAGGAAAATCTTCTGTTTATCCGTTAGTTTCATGTGGTTACCTCCTTTCATAGGTCAAAGGCATAAAGAATCCAGGCCCTGAGAACCTGGCTTTAGTTTCACCCCGTAGGGGTAGACTGGTTTCTTCGTTATTCGGTTGTGTGGCTCGTTTCGTCTCTCGTCATTAGGTTGCGGTCTTTTGCCGAAAACCGTATTACGAATATCGATACGAGCGTCGCAACCGCAACCGTATGCCGTATAACATTGAGCCCCCTAAAATCATCAGGGCAAAGCCCACTGACTCTGACCCGACCCAGAGGACCGGGTTTTACGGGTTAAAATAAGGCACAAGGAGGGGATGCCCCCCAAACTTACAATTGAACTTATACTGTAAATTTATTTGTAAGTCAACAAGAAATGAAATGGTCGGCAGGCGTCGGATGTTATGGAAAAATATCCTGAAGACTAATATGATGGGCTGAAGTGAGGATAGTGTAATGATATATGTGACAGCAGGATTAAGATCTTTTCAAAGACATTTTGGCCGTTACCAAAAGCTGAAGGATTCTCATCCAGTAAAGCTGCCATACTTTGAGGTCAGGAAAGTCGGCAAAGACCTGTCTCAGGACCTCCTCCCTTGGAAACAGGGTTTCAAAAATGAAAGTAAGGCTCCCAAGCCCTATTTTTCCGGGGGAAAAGAGAAAAAAGGGGGCCCAGACAGGAAAGAAATCTTTCTTTATCCTTTGTTCTAAAAGCCTTTTTGTCAGAAAACCGAGTCTGTCCCTCTCCAGAAATTGTCGGACCTCCTCGGGGGGATAAAAATCCAAGAGGTGACGGAGAAGAAAAAAGATGCAGGAAAGAGATTTTTCCTGACCCATTTCTTTGGCCCGATCCATGAGTGCGTTCCAGTCAGAGCTGTTCCAGTTGGAGACCAGACCCTTGATGTCCACCAGCCATATCAGCCTGTTTACATTATGCTTCAGTGCATGAAGACCTAAGTATAAAACCTGGTCATACGGGTTCAGGCAAAGGGCTTGATGGCCTTCAAAATTCATGACCCGTGTATCCGCGTATATGTGGTACTGGCTTTTTGTGAAAAGCATTGCGCGGGCTTTAATGCGCTCTCCGCCTAAAATGTGGGTGTGAAGATCAAGTGTTGTTGCGCCTTTTCTATAGGTATTGGGATAAAGGCGATCTTTCCGGTAGCCGGAACTCATCAGGATATCTGTCAGACGGGGATAATTCTTTTCCAATACCCAGAGATCAATGTCCGTCATGGGCCTTAGACCAACATCTTTATAGACTTTCTGCAGCAGGACAATCCCTTGAAGAAGAACGACCTGTATTTTATTTTGATTGAGCCGGCCAAGGACTTCTCTTAGATCGTAAATGAGCCTGAGATTGAAACCTGCGGTTTGGTGATAAAGTAATTCAATCCGTTTTCTCCGGTCTTTAGAAAAAAGCTCTAAGCCCCCTGATTGCTTCAGGTTCTTATAGAGCAAACAGACCAAGCCTTCTTTAATGGCAATATTAATCAGATGATCCGGATCCGGATCATGGGTCATGAGCTCCCTGATCTCTTGCTGTTTGCGGCAATCCGGATTCAATTCGGCTGATAAAGTCAATACTTGTTGTTCAATGGTGCTCATTAAGTGAGCCCTGCTAACTGTTTCACTCGTGACATAATGATGCCCGGAGTTATGTTTCTTTTGGAATAGCAGGCCATTAATCTTCCTACCCATCCATACAGCCCTTTGGTTAAAGGCACCAAACGGTTTTTCCGGACAAGCATGACGGCCTGCCCCACAATCTCATGAGAAGACCTAATCCCTGAGTCATGCTTGAGCAAATTATCGCCCTTTGTAATAAATCTGTTGCGTGAAATGATCCGGACAATCCTGTGAGCTGTCAGTTCCCATAGCGAAGATGATTGCTTATCCTCAAAGAGCACTATATCCCCAAGTTTAGCAGGGCCATAGGATTCTCTCTTAACAATAAGGCGGTCCCCAGGTCTGAGAAAGGGATACATGCTGAAGCCCTGGAAATTGAACTGGGTCACATTTTCATAACTTTTGTTATTTAAGATTGTATACATTAGCGAAACTATTTAGTACCCATCCGGAATCAACCAATTTCTGGATGGAGCCTTCAGCAGTCAGCGATCAGCAATCAGCCAACACCTTGTTTTCAACGTCCTTTGCTGAAAGCCGAAAGCTGATAGCTGATAGCGCAAATCCATTTATCACATGCCCGGATTAGATCCCCGGCTGCATGTCGCTCCAGGCCGCTGGCCGTTTCCGCACAACACACTTGCCGAACCACCTGCTCCACAGCCGCTGCCTGCGGGCAGATTGCCCCGACTGCATGCACCCGAGGCTCCCCGTCCGGCAGAGCACTGGGTCTGTCCCATGGCCTGGGTCAGGTCCACTTCCAGTTCATAAATTTTTGGTGGTTTGTATGGGCGTTTCTTATGCTCATTTTCCGCATCCATAATCGACCTCCCTGTAATAAGAATTTTTTTGCCTTCATTCTTCAATCTTTGTGAGTTCCTCCTCTATCAAAGGCCAGAAGGATGTGTCCTTTTTAAAATGGAGCCTGTAAAAAGGGACCTGTCGGCACAGGCCCGCTACCAAATAAAACGCTTTTTCCACAACTTCAGGCGAAAAATACCGAAAAAAATGAATATGGTTTTTCAGTATAAAAGAGCAGGAATCCACACGCGAGATTTTTTCAAGATAGACCTCGGTATCCTTTTCTAAAAAGAAGCCTATAGATAGTTTTGTCCTGCCGGAAGGAGATAACCTTATATCTTGATTGGAACATGACAGCTGATCAAAAGGGGTAGGAACCAGAAAATACCTCGACCCTTTTTTCTCTACAATAACCGCGTCATCAGAAATCACCCTTTCAGGCTCGGAGAGTTCTGCCAGGGTCGTCTTTCCATCCCCTGAAAGCCCTAAGAACAGACAGCCTGCTCCCTTTCTTTTGATACCCACACCATGCAGCATGATCCCGGCAAGCAGAGGCAGGGCCGTGCAAGCGATAAAATAGGCTGCCCCATAAATTGATGCCAACTTTGTCCTCGTTCGGCATCCGGCCTTGAGAAACAGGGTGGATTTTGCCGATACTCTTTTTTGGATTAGACAACTCATCTTAAAAGGATAGAACACTACCTCCTCAGGGCATTTTGAGCCCTTCAGAAGGTCATTAAATTCAGCATGGCCAAGGAAACGTCTCATTCTCTTTAGGGTTTTGCCTGTCTCCTTTTTCAGGTCAGTTGTGAATGGAAATTTAGATAGCGGGACTTTCAGGCTTTGTCTGGCAAATTCCACTAAATCAGGATGGGGCCGTTTTCCTATACGGGTCTTCAAAGGCACTACATCTAATGTTTCGTGTGGGCTGTATCCGTTATTACTGATAAAGGGCGAAAACATCTCAGCAAGTTCCTGACAAAGCTTCGGCTTGAGCCCTGACAGATCCATGTGGATAATAAGATTTGAAATGTTTAGTCTCATCATAGTTATTGGTGAAGATATCTTGTCTCAGGGAACAGCCCCCTATCAAATGCCTCCTGGCAAAACCAGTAAGGCGCGGTCAGGCTCTTTTCCAGGTGATATGCACAGGCACGGCAGGTCCCGAGACAAATCTTTTTAAAAAAGCATTTGCCGCAGATGCCCTCCAATTGCCACGGCACGGAGTCTCTCATGGTTTTCAGAAGGGGGTGATTCATCCAGATAGTGTCCAATCGATCCCTGTTTATATTGCCCATAACCAGATCCTTTTCAACATTTTCAATCCCGCAAAAGGATATATCCCCGTTCTCAACAATACCTAAGATGTTCAGAACAGGACATTTGGCCTGGCTTTCTTGCACAATCTTAGTAAAAGGCTCAAATGCTATTGGAAGGCCATAATAGATCGGGATCCCTATTTTTGGCTGAAGGCGCTCCCTGATATTGCGAGACAACTCTATCAATTCTTCAACCGAAAGCGTGAGGGCCTCCTGTCTCATCTTGTATCCGCGGCCTATGGGCATTATGGGGTTGATCTTTAGAGACTGCGCTCCAAGGTCCGCTGCAAGCAAAGCAATGTCATCTATCTCCTCGACATTTCCCCTGTGAAGAGACATGATAATCTGTGTGTTCAGATTGTGTCGTTGAAGATGCTCAATACCCTTAATTGCCATGGCAAAGGCCCCGTCCATGCCACGGAAACGATCATGTTTTTCGTGGTCTGCACTATCAAGACTCACGCTTATCGTCCTTACCTGGTATTGCTTCAGTTTTTCGCCGGTGAATTCATCTATCAGCGTTCCGTTGGTCTCAATATCCACGATTAGTTCTTGCTATTAGTTCTTGCTCGTGAAAAAGAGAGACAAAATCCAGGACATCGCTTCTCAAAAAGGGCTCCCCTCCGGTGATTTTTATGGTGTGAAGTCCAAGAGGTCTGGCCTGGTTGATTACGTCTCTCATAACGGATACGGATAATCCCGCTGTGGATTCCGTGCGCCTCTCTATTCCCTGCTTTGCCGCAGGTATTGTATCAGGTGACAACCAGCAATGCCGGCATTTCAGATTACACCGATCCGTGATGTTCAAATAGATCGCACCTAAAAGGTACGGTTTTTGTTCTAAATTTATGTCTTCAAATGACGTAGACATAAGCTGATCCATCCTATTCCTTTTCAGTAATAAGGTTCAGGGCCACCAGTCTGTCAAGAAAACTCTGTACATCCTTTTTTAATTGATCGGGCTCAACGTCAACGTCATATTTTTCTAAAAGGGTCTCGTAGATGTTATCCGAATTGTTTTTGCCATCGAGAAGCCTGCATATGGAAGATCCTACCGGATTAATAGCGTGGAGCACCTCGGTTTCAGGATTAAAGAGAAATGCGCCTTCCTCTTCCTCCCTGAAAACAATGTCCGGGTTAAGTATAAAGATTTTTCCTTTCAGGCGCATGAACATTCTCCCACCGGTTCAATCAGCCCTTTCTGATGCAGATCTTCGTGAAGGACCTTAATGTCGTGAAGGGCCTGATAAAATTCCACGTTGTATTCCTCGCAAATTTTTTCGGCAATGGCTTTCTGATCCGTTTTGCCGTCCGTATTCATAAATATGTAAGAGGCAATCTCATTCAGGTCATAGGGCAGATTCTTATTCAAATCGAACACCAGGGTCCGGCTGTCAAAGCGTTCAAAAAGGATATCCTGCCTTTTACTGAATATCACGGCCACATTCCCCGTGCATGTCAAAAAGGAGACTATAAAGACGGTTTATCTCTTCCTGAAAGATCAGTGAAACGCCCTCTTCCAACCTCTTTTTCAATTTTATCAAATCACTATCGCTTTGTCCCGAGATATTCAAAGGAATATCATGGTAGGCGTCAAATCCCCTCTGAAGGAATTCATCAACATCGCTTATAAGTCCATCCTTTTTTACCTTCTCAAACAACCTGGTCCCCGCAAAAGGCGTTAGTATAAAAAAATGGATTCTACTTATCTGAAACACATAAGATGGTCTGATTAATTTCCGGAAAAATTCTATGGTTTCGTCTATGGTTTCATGGTTTTCCCCGGTCATTCCAACCATTATATATATCGTCAGATTCAGACCGGCATCCAGGCAGACTCTCATGGATTCCAGGGCATTTTCCACCTTGACACCCTTATGCAGCGAATCAAGGATTCCTTGGCTGCCGGATTCAATACCAAAGCGAATGTTGACACATCCTGCATCTTTAATGCGTGCCATAAGGCGAGGCTCTACCTTTTTGACATGGGCATTACACGTCCAGCTAATCTCAATCTTTTCCCGATGCAGGCTCTCACAAAATTCAGATATCCAGCCCCTGTCCCAGACAAGGATATCATCCCAGAAATAGAAGACCTTTATTGTATCGCCGTATTTGGTCAATAAGACCTTTATTTCATCAATAACACTTTTGACAGGACGGTATCTGGGCTTATGGCCTTTAATGGTATGATCACAATAAATGCAGTCAAAGGGGCATCCCCGACTGGCCATTATACTTACGAGGCCATCACCATCATCACCAGAACCGTAAACCAAATCCGGATGTTGATCGTGGAGATAGACATCCATGGGGAAGTGTTCCCACGGGGGAAGCGGTAGCTGATCCATGCTTTTTAGCCTTGCCCTGGGAGGCGTGGTCATGACTTTATGTGAATGATCCCTGAGATAGATTCCTCTAATGTTAGACAGGTCTCCTTTATTTGTAATCTTATCTACAAGCTCCACGATCGTATCTTCCGCCTCTCCCACGGCCACGAAATCAACGGGGAGATGGTCCATTACAAATTCGGGCAGGGCCGAAGCCAAGTAACCGCCTAAAATAATCTTTATTCCCTGGTGTAATTGTCTAAATGTTTCGGTAATCCACTTCGTATATGGATAGTCACCACCTAAGGCAGTTATTCCCACAAGTTGAAATGCACCCTCGGTTTCCTTGATTTTTTTTATGACCTCATCTTTTGACCACTTTTCGGCATTAACATCCCAAACCGTGATCTCATGTCCGTGCCGGAGCAATGACCCTGCTATATAGGCAAGGCCTAAGGGCATGAATGCCTGATAAATGGCCGCTGAAGGTGGATTGATCAGGAGTATACGCATATAAATATCAACCTCATTTTATGAGCTTTTTCTCCATGAGCTTTGAAAGGAATGAGATAATGTCGGGGACGACCTCATCCCTGTCAACCTGATAAAACCCATAAACAGAATCTATCAGATCATCTACTCTCGAGTGATGATCCATTAACTGCCAGATTCTGGTTCCCATCTCATTTAACCGGAAGGGATGGTGATATCCTGGGGCTAAAAGAATCGCCCGTTCGTCCAAAAACCTGCAAACAACATTTTTCTTTTTGGTGACAATGTCATCCGGTTTTAAGTCGTTTTTCTGAGACATGGGAATATGAGTTCGGCTCCGGGAATTAAAATAAAAAATCCAAAATAAAATATATACATCTTTTTTTCAACCGTATATTTTTATCATGCCACACTGACTTTTTACAAGTCCATCAAAATTGTGTATAAAAAGAATCAGTGTTTAAGGTTGTCATGAAGGAGCATTGAAAATGGACAGGAGGCGACAAACAAAATGAAGGGCTATTACAAAGACACTATGGTGGTAGCCAGGATGGTTGATGGGGAAGGGTTTTTAGTGCCGGTGGCCGATGATATGAAGGAGATGCACAGGATCTACAAACTCAACGATTTGGGATGGTTTATCTGGCAATATATTGACAGGGCGGCTGATCTGGATGAGCTGTCTTCCCTGATCTCCCTGGAGTTTGACGTGGAAAGGGCTATTGCACGCAAGGACGCACAGGACTTTCTGGAAGATCTTGTCCGGGTTGGGGCCATCTTTTCAGAGGAGGAAGAATCTGATGGGCCACATGATTAAACCGGCCAGAGGAGTCATCTGGTATCCCATTTCGGAATCCCTTTGGATAGCAGTGGCGCCAAGACGTGCTTCACCGGAAAAATGTCTGCTCCTCCAACATAATGAAGTGGGTCTCCTTGACCGGCTCAACAACCCTTCAGGCGTACCTGAACAGGATCTTGCTCCCGGTGAAATTGATATTGTAAAAAAATGGCTTGCCCCTGAATTCTCCATTCTGGAAGAGGTAAAGGTGCATAAGCCATTGAATCCTCACGTGAACCTGGCCCGTTCTGTTTTTCAGGAATACCGGTCGGCAAAGGAACTTGAAGGCAGGCATGACCTGGCTTCCTACCACCTGACAGAAATCAATGACCCTGTAAGGCAGTTTGAGGAGGTAGAGATGACCGTAAGCCACCTCTATCGTGAACCGCATCCTGCCTTAGAAGGAAAAAACTATGGAGCAAGGTTTGCGCGGGTGCTCATTGAAGACAAGGCCGTGGGTAAAGGATTTCGGATACTGGAGTTAGGATGCGGGACCGGGATATTTGGCCGGGAGTTCCTTCGGGAGGTGAAGAATGCCGCACCCGATATCTATAAAAGCTTGGACTATACGTTTTTTGATATCTCACCTGTCCTAACTAAGTCCCAGGAGCAGATAAACAAAGAGCATGGCAAGATTATGTCGTTTCAGACGGGAGACGCCTATATCCACTCTTTTCCGGATGCGGGTTATGACCTGATCATTACCAATGAGATGATTGCGGATCTTCCAGTGGTAAAGCTTACAAAGGGAGATCGATCTCAGAGCGGACCGGCGGCAGATGGCTGGGACATGGGAAAAAGGCTCGGCCTGGATTTTTCCGACGCTCCCCCCCAGTTTCTTTTTAATCTGGGCGCCCTGCGGTTATTGATTAACATTTCACAAACTCTAAGGCCCGGCGGGAAAGCTTACATAGTGGAATACGGCAGCCCTTTTGGATATCCGAAGGCCCATCACGTTACAAACCACATAGAATACTCCATTCATTTCGGTCACATGCTGACCGCTGCCGAAAGCCTGGGGTTGGAGGCAAATCTCCTTGGCCTGCACGAATTCCTTGGGTTTTTGGGTGATGTAAAGGTCCTGGACGATCTAACCCACTCGGCCATCTTTGGCCATCTCCTGCCCTTTTTGGGAATTACGAGAGAGTCGTCAAAGGTCTATACGGAGGATATGCTGTTAAAGGCCCTGCCACAAGTGGCACAAAAGGTAAAAAATCTTTCCTTTGTCTCCCTCAAATCATTAGGAGGCATATTGTACCCCAATGGTTTTTACGCACTCAGGCTGGTTAAAAAGAGGAGGAAGTCTTTTTAACTATTTTATCCTTTGTTCCTGCCTGCATATTCAATGACAGAGACAATAATGGCAATAAGGAATGCCTGGCACACGAGAATGATCGCATCAATCATCCTTGCATTTCTCAAGGCAATACTGCTGAGACCAAGCGTGGCGCTTAATAGAAATATGGTAAGCACATAATCGATCCATTCCTTGACGGTTTTGACCTTTCCCGTGATTATCCTTTCTACCGTTATGTAAGTCATGTCAAAGATCAGTATCCAAAAGATCAGGATCGGTGTGGCAAAGGACACGATCGGCCTGTTGTCTGCCCAATACCCCTTGATGGCCAGGCCGGCTAAAATAAAACCAAGGAATGTGCTTCCAGCATCTCCTAAGAATATGGCTGCCGGTTTTTTCGGCCTGAAATTAAAAGGGAGAAAGCCAAGGCAGCTCCCCACTATGGCAATGGCAATCCATCCCATAAAGGGCTGATTCGTCTGAAATGAGACGATCCCTATAAACAGGGCTATAATTGTGCTCAAACCGGTGGCCAGGCCGTCCATACCGTCAAAAAAATTCATGGCATTTGTGATTCCCACGATCCAGACAACAGTTAAAACAGAATTGGCAATGTATCCCCACGTAGTCTTTATAGGAAACAGGTCTAATATTATGCCGTTGTAGATAAGCATCAATACCACACAAATCTGGATGATAAGTTTCAGCTTTGCGGACATGCCCTTCCAGTCATCTAACAGTCCTATGACTCCCACGATCAAACCACCCAACAACAGGGCTATCGTCTCCATCTCCAGTATCATGTTGGCCGTCAATGACGCACAGAAGGAGATCATAATGGCTGCCCCTCCCAAAAGCGGGGTATTTTTAGCGTGAATTTTTCTGTCATCCGGGATATCAAGGATACTGAATCTCCGGGCGATCCAGCCAAATACGGGCGTCAATATGAAGGAGAGGGTAAAGGAAAAAAGGAGAATATAAAGCCATCTCAGGCCCAAGGCGGTAAAATAGAGACGGAGATAGGGGATTATGAGAACAAGGAAAAGGATAATACAAGGGGGATAAATGATTCTTAAAGGGGAAATTTTCTTGTTATTCCACATGCTGGCTATACCCATATAACGGTCCTGATCGCATCCACGATTCGATGCGCCTCTTGTTCCGTGAGAGAAGGATATATGGGAATGGACACGGCCTTTGACCATACCTCTTCTGTTACCTCATATCCTGATAAGTCCAGGTACCTGTGCAATGGTTTGAATACGGGCCTTCTGCACATGATTCCTTTTTCCTGCATCTTATCTATGAACCCTGTCGGATCATCGATAAGAATAACATACCGATAAAAGACGTGTTCCCTTCCTTCCGGGGCGGCTGGGATCCGGGGAACTACTCCCTCCAATCCGGCATTGTAAAGCCCGACAATTTCCCGCCTTTTTCTTATGAATGAAGGGAGCCTTTTCAACTGGCTCTCTCCCAGGGCGGCCTGAATATCCGTCAGCTTGTAATTATACCTTGGAGTATAGGTCTCCTTCTCATCATAGTCTCGAAGATCTCTTGCCAGGGCAATCAAATCGGAGTCATCAGAAAGGATAAGACCCCCTTCCCCTCCACAGAGCATCTTGGTGGCATAAAGGGAAAAAATGGACATGGTGCCGAAACTGCCAACATGTCTGCCTCTGAATTTGGCCCCGACCGATTGCGCACAGTCTTCTATCACAGGTATTCCAAGGGAAAGGATCGCATCCATATCAGCAGGCAGGCCGAACATGTGCGGCACTATGACGGCCCCGGTCTTTTTGCTGACGGCCTTTTCGACCTGTTCGGCACTGATGTTATAAGTGTCCGGTTCAATATCCACCAGGACAGGCGTGGCCCTGACGTAATGGATGGCGTTCAGAAGCGCTGTACATACATAAGAGGGTATTATGACCTCGGATACATGGCCTATTCCGAGAGATATCAGCGACAGGTGGAGGGCGGCAGTGCCTGAACTCACTGCACCTGCGTGACGAACACCAATGAAAGACGCAAGTTTTTTCTCGAGTGAGGAGACAACTTCTCCCTGGACCAGCAGGCCGGAGTGCAATACATCGGCTACCCCGGTAATCTCTTCCTCATCCAGAACTATCTTTGAGTGTGTAATCATTTTTAATCAATATTAATAAAAAGTCTTTCCGACACAAATCCCTCGGCTAAAGGAACCCTGCCCTGGACCCCT
>JAFDDR010000321.1 GCA_019310785.1 Deltaproteobacteria bacterium | reverse complement strand
GGTTGCCGAGACGGGCGTGGATGTTAGCATTGAAAAAATAACCGATACCATAGCAATTGCCAAATACGGAGTTTTTATGACGCCGTCAGTGGTCATCGACGGGGAAGTCAAATGCGTGGGCAAGGTCCCCAAAAAAGATGAGATCAAGACGTGGATTCAAAGATAATCCGGGAAAATAGGACGAGGCTCCGAACGATTGAAAAACAGGGGATAGGTTGGCTGGCCACACTGCTGGCCGCTCTCTTTTTCTATTCACTCTTTTTCTATTCACAACCGTTGGTCTCGAACGCACTGGCTGAAAGCACGCCTACAATAGAAAGCGTTTACCCCGGTCTGGCCACAGGGGTCCTCCAATCGGCCACACTGGCGGAGATGAATAAGGGAACTCTCCTTCAGGGCGATGGGGTTGAGATTCAAGCGTCCTTTGCGGAGAGAATCTTTGGCCAGGTAACGCCGGGTATTCAGAAGGAACTGGGAAAAAACATGTTCTTCCTCCTGGAGCAGGAGGCCACTCGAGAGTTCATCAAGCGGGATGCCAAGGCCATGGGCATTTCAGTGGACCAGCATGAGAAAGAAATGGGGCAGGCATACGTGAACAGCCTGACAAGGGTCCTGACGGTGACCGAAGCCGAGGCACGCGCCTTTTACGACAGCAATAAAGAGATGGTGGGCGGAATGCCCTTTGAGCAGGTCAAGGGAAACATTGAACAGTTTCTGCTCCAGCAAAAAAAGCAGGAATTCCTCGATGCCCACATTAAAAACTTGGGCAAAAAGGCCCGTATTCGATTGAACCGGGATTGGGTGAAAAAGCAGGCCCAACTGGCCCTGGACAACCCCGTGGACAAGGCTCGCATGTCGGGTAAACCCACGATGATAGAATTCGGCGCCACGGGATGTGTCCCCTGCGACATGATGCAGCCGGTTTTAAAGAACCTGCGCAAGAAATACCCTGATAAACTCAACGTGGTCTTCGTGCACGTGGGGGAGAACCGGATACTGGGGGCGCGTTTCGGCATCCAGTCGATTCCGGTCCAGGCATTTTATGACAAAAACGGCGAAGAAGTCTTTCGGCATGTGGGATTTTACGCGGAGGCGGAAGTCTTGAAGCAACTGGCGAAAATGGGCGTTGAGTGAATGAAAAAACATGTGAAAACCATTGTCTTGGGTGCCCTGACCCTTATGGGGCTCATAGGGGTATTCTGGTCCCAGTTTTCCCAGACACCCTCAGAGGCGACTTTCCCTGAAAGCCACGTGTCCGGCGAGATACCCGTAAAGGGCATGGTGACCATGGTGGACCTGGGCGCCAACCAATGTATCCCCTGCAAGATGATGGTGCCGGTCATGGAGAAGGTGGAGAAAAAATACAAGGGGAAGGCCGCCATTGTGTTTATCGACGTATGGAAAGACAAGGAACCGGCGAAACGGTTTGGCATCAGGGCAATCCCCACACAGATCTTCTTTGATAAAGAGGGGAAGGAGGTCTACCGCCATACCGGATTCATGGGAGAGGCGGAGATTGATCGAATCTTTAAAAAGATGGGTTTGAGTTAGCCCATACAATCAGGAGGGTTTGAATGCTCGAAAGCGTCTTTTTAACCGTAAATGAATGGATTGCGGGCGGCACGATGATTGCCGCCTTTGGCTGTTTTTTGTGGGGTATGATCAGCGTGGTGTTCAGCCCCTGCCACCTGGCCTCTATCCCTTTGATCGTCGCCTATGTGGGCGGACAGGAGACACTCCTGAAGCCGAAACAGGCTGCCACCTATTCCGTGGCCTTCACCGTGGGGCTCTTTATCACCATCGCTATCATCGGGATCATGTGCGCATTGTTAGGCCGCATGTTAGGAGATGTGGGAAACTACTGGCAGATCCTTATCGGGCTGGTCCTGGTCTGGGTCGCATTGGGGATGTTAGGTGTTGAAAAATGCTCCATGTCCGGAAATCTCCTCTATAAGCTCAACCTTCGCGGCATGTTCGGGGCCCTGGTGCTGGGCCTGGCCTACGGGGTACTTTCCGGTTCCTGCACCTTTGGGTTTATCGCCCCCATTCTTGCCATTGTCACGGTACAGGAGAAGGTGGTCACGGGGGTCCTGTTCATTCTGCTATTTGCTATTGGACATTGCCTGCCCATTGTAGTGGCGGGGAGTTCCACCGCCGCGGTGAAAAGGGTTCTCGAAAACGGCGCCTGGCAAGGTGCGGGAAACTGGTTTCGGAAGGGGGCCGGGGCGGTTATTGCCGGTTTGGGTATCTACTTTATTGTAAATCCGTTTATTGTAACCTGAAGAGTAACTACTTTAGGTTCACGGTTCAAGCCCGCCCTCCCCGTCCCGAGAGCGGGACGGGATCGGGAGGCGGGATGGAATCGGGAGGCAGGACGTAACAAACGGCCAAAGGGCTCAAAAATGATATTGGAGGATTCTTTCATGAACATAAAGGCTTCGAACAAGGAAACCATTTGTTACTGTTTCGGCTATTCCGCAGAAGATATTCGAAAGGATTTTTCGGGAAACGGTCGTTCAACCATTATGGAACGGATCCGGAACGAAAAGAAGGCCGGCGCATGTGATTGCGCCACAAGAAATCCAAAAGGCAAGAGATCATAATCAGGTAAACCGGGGATCAAGCCCATGAGGAACAACCGTGGATCGTGAGTGGAGAGACCCTGATCTAAATGACGAAAAGGAGGCACACAATGACAGGAAAGGCTTCCATTGTAAAGCGTCTGTCCTTTCTTGACAGGTTTCTGACCCTCTGGATCTTTTTGGCCATGTTCGCGGGGGTCATGGGAGGGTATCTTTTCCCGGAAATCCGGGGGATCATGGACTACTTCCAGGCGGGGACCACCAACATCCCCATTGCCATCGGGCTGATCCTCATGATGTACCCACCGCTCGCCAAGGTCAGATACGAAAAGATGGGGCCGGTGTTTAGAAATGTGAAGGTTCTGGTTCTCTCTCTT
>JAFDDR010000320.1 GCA_019310785.1 Deltaproteobacteria bacterium | reverse complement strand
TCCGCCTCTGTGGGCAACCGGTAGGTCTTTCCCTCTTTGGCATCCAACCACCCTATGAACGCGCTGATGTCCTTCCAGGATACACAGGTGACCGGGTGGTCTTCCGATTGTTGAAACCCGGGTTTCTCCCAGTAATAACCTTTCTTTTCCTGCTGCGCCCCATCGATCCATATATATGCTTTACCTTTGTTTTCCGCATCGGTCTTGTAACCGGTATCCTTAACAAAGGCACGCCACTGGCCCACGGTCGCCTCCGTGGTCTGCATGTAGAAACCCCTGGTGAGTGTTACCCGGTGCAGGGCCTCTTCGTCCCGGTCACGGCCCTCTTCATTTTCCGGGCTCCCCATCATGAACGTCCCAGGGGAGATATAGACAAACTTCATGCCCAAGGATGACTCAACCATGCTCTTGGCAGCGGTCTTAGCACCCTTTTGCTGTCCGGATGCCTCCTGTGAATAAGTGATGAAAAGGAGAGAGAAAACCGAGAGGAATGTAAAAATTGCACGATGTTTTGATAACATAGCAACCTCCGTGAAATGGAATAGCGTGTATTTTCATCCGGTTATTTTCCAGTTCCTTCCCGCTATAAGCGGGCTGAAAAAAAACCATTTCTAAGTATTTGACAACAAAATACGTAATGGCGCAGTTTCATTCCCACCACCCTAATTTATCAATTTCCTCGAACAACGCCCCGGCCAGCACCTTGTATCCCTTCCCGTTGCAGTGCACCAGATCGTAATAGAGTTCAAATCGCCGCGGATGGTTCCAGATGGCGGGGGCCACATTTATATAGGGGACCCCCATCTCGTCTGAAAATTTGTGGGCCAGATCATGGAAGTATTCGAACTGGCTGGAGCCCCAACTATCTATAAAAAACTCCCAATTTGCCTGCAGGGCCGTGATCCGCCGCCGGTTTTCCATATCCATTTCCAGTTCATAGGCAGGGGCCCAGCTCATAAGGGCCACCCTGGCGCCCTGCTCCCTGGCAGATTCGATAATGGCCTGCTGGTTTTCAAAAATGCTCTTCTTGCACCTTTCCCACTGGAACTTGGCGTCAACTATTTTGAACTGGCTGGTCGTGGATTCGGCTAAGTTACGCCTCAGCAAAAAGTAAAGGCAACTTCGACCTGCCAGCCCCTGCCACCAGGGGCTCTTTCTCTCCAAATCAAGGATGAATTCAAAGGGCCATGGGGTACCGGGCTCCCATTTAGAGCCGTTGACGTAGGCCTGGGAGATATCATTATAGCCCCCGAGCCTGAGAATGAGGATATCCGGCCTGGTTTTGTAAAGCTCCTGTTCCCAAAAGGCCCTGTGCTGTACCACGTTGTATCCCGGATTCCCGCCGTTCAATATCTCCCAATGGACATACCCTTTTGCCCTGAGAATCCCTTCAAGCCGAATGCTCCATATATCTTTTTCGCGGCCCAGCTTAGGCCCGAATAAATCCGATTCCCCTAATACCAGGACCCGCTTTTTGTCCCCATCGGATCCCGGTTCCGGTCCTCGCAGCCCGAAGCGGTTTATGTTGAGGTTTGGTGAATGAAAGCTGTTTTTAAACCGGAAAAAGATTGGCGGCTCCGCCTTTTTCGCAAAGCTCCTGTAAGGATATTCAGAGATGATCTTGGCCCTGAAAGGAGTCAAAAAATGAAAATAATGATAGAGCCTGCTCGCTAATTCCAGGGCAAGCACCAGGCCCGCAATGATCAGCACTATCCAGAGTACGGTCATCATGACTGAGTTTTCCCTCCCATGAAAAACAGCAGCACCAAAGCCAGAAGGCTTACTGCCGCACACACGTAAAAAAGGGATCCATAATCTGACCAGGACAATACCATCCCTCCCATGAGCGGTCCTAAGAAAAACCCTCCGTCAACCATTTCAATTGCCAGGTTGATATTGAGTCCCTGGAACCTGGTCGGGGAGATATCGAACATCAGTGCATCAAAAAGGGGCATCGCCACTCCCCAGCCTAACCCTAATAGGACAGCCAGGCTGTAAAACAACAAAGGTCCGGAGGTGTTGGCAAGGATCACGTAACCAAAGGCAACCAGGCCCATGGACCAACCCAACAGTTGAATCTTGCTCAACCTGTCAAAGACAGGGCCGGCCATGATTCGAATGGTGATCATTGTTGCAAAGGCCAGGGTGAAAAACAGGCCGGCATTTTCAATGCCGATGTCAACGGCAAAGCGTTTCAGGAAAAAGAAGACCGGGGTAAAAGCGGTAAAGAAGACAAGATTTATAATCAGGAGCAGCAGCACGCTACGGTCCCTGAGGTTTTCTATCAGTTCTCCGGCTTTTATTCGGCTTTGTGTAACAGGTTCCCCGTTTGACCCGGTTGCGGGGACACGCACAATCAACAAGAGAGGAAAGATAAGCAGCATCATGACCGCGGTAAGGTTAAGCACCTGGTCAAAACCGCCTAACCAGTCGGAAATCGGACCCAGTATCGGGGGGACGACCGCATAGGGCAGAAGCGTACTGACCGAGAGGAGCCCGAATGCCTGGCCGCTTTTCTTTTGAGGTATAAAGCCTACAATCAGGACCATCATGGCCGTGGTCTGGCCCACAAATCCCACGCCGTGGAGGATCCGGACCAGGGCCATGGTGTAAAAATTTCGGGCAAAGCCATAGGTAAGAAGCAGGGCAATGACGACCATGCAACTTATCCCCAGCCATTTTCGGGCATTACCGCTGTGCATGAAAGGACTGATGATCGGTCTCAGGATAAGTGAGAGAAGGGAAAACAGGGAGATTAAAAGCCCGAACCACCGGGAATCAATGGTTAGTGTGTGCAGATACTGGTGGAAATGGAAAAAGACGGCCAGATTGCAGAATGAAAGGAAAAAGACCACATTCAGGGCCAGGAATT
>JAFDDR010000122.1 GCA_019310785.1 Deltaproteobacteria bacterium | reverse complement strand
TTTCTCAGACCAAGAACTAATAGCAGGATGTTTTAGTTGGAGAAGATTTCAGTATCCTTATCGTTATGTGACATTTTGAGGCAATGGATTTGTGCATGATTACCATTCAAATACTTAAAAATGTCGGGATTCCAGCATCATCGTAGTCGTCAAAATCAGCGGCGCGCTTTGCAGGGTCTGCTGTATTTTTTTTGTTATGTGCTGTTTATGGTTTCTTTGCAATAATAGCAATTTCTGTTGATTCAGGAACGAAGGTTTTCCCTGCAACATCTGAGTATATTTCTTCAATCTTAAAACCATTTTCTTCAAATTCTTTTCTAAGTGAATCTTTGCTGAAATACTGTAGCCAGTTGTATACTACACGCTTTCGTGACTCTTCCATTATTGTGTATTTATCAAGTATTACTTTTTCTTTCTCGTATTTGAATGTGTTAACAAAACAATAATAATCCTCAGTTGACCAAAACCCATTTAACTGATTGAGTTCGTAGGTTGCTGATTCTTCTTTTTGGTTAAAACTGTTCAAAGAATACACATCAAGCAACACAGAGCCGTCTGGCTTCAATAGTGAATAGAATTTTGAGAGCATTATTTTTCTTTGCTCTGGACTTAAAGCGGAAAAATCACACATGATCATTGTGAGGAGATCGAAACAATTTGTTGTCTCAAAATCTAAATAATTTGTCAGAACATAATTTATTTTTAAGTCTTTTTGAGCAGCTACTTGTTTTGCATACTTTAGGGAGTTTTCTGAAAAATCAATGCCGGTAACAATTGCATCTCGTTCTGATAGTCTAGTTGTGTATAGCCCCGGACCACAGCCAAAGTCTACAATTTCTGTGTTTTTATCCACTCCAAAATGAGAAACAATCCACTCCACGGAGCGCTCAATAAAGTTTTTGTTTCGAGATGAAACATCAATTGTTTCATTTAAGTGGTATTCAAGCATTTGTTTTGCTGTATGCTCATTTGTCCACAGTTCATCTGCTGTATAAAATTGAAAAGGTGCAGGGCGTGAATTTATTTCTTTTAGTTCTTTAAACATAATGACTCCATTAATGATTCCGACGAATAATCGCGGCGCTGACCTGCACAGGGAGCTGTGCGAGCAAGCGTAGCTTGTTCGTGCGGCTCCCTGTGTCAGGTCCAGTGCCTTATAAGTGTTCCGGCGCAAAGCGACGGGACAAGGTGCTGGACGCAACAAGTTATTCCACAGATCTGGATATCTCTTCATTTTGAATGATATATAGAAATACAATCCTAAGATTGTCGCCCCGTTTCGTTTTAAAATTCAAATATTCGTTTGACTTACCATTTCGTAAGAGTGTTAACTTCTTGCCACAATCAATACTACGTCCCAATTGATGTTTTAGCAAGATTAGGTCTGGTAGTCATTGCCTTTCCAGGTTTTTGACTTTTCAGCAATCAGAAGCTGCTCCTGGTTCCACCCTTTTTCCTTTTCTTTTATTTCGATACCATCCGGATCCATTCGTATAAAAAGTTATCTGCTATATAATATTGTCTGCCTTTACCTTTCCGGATCAAATCCTTTTTAACCAGGTTGGAAAGGGCTTTATGCAGTGACGGCGTTCCCATGTCATATGGCTGAAGCATTTTATTGCCAAAGGTCTTCAGGGGGCCATGGTCAGCCAGGATAGTCATAACCTGGCTTTCTCGTAATGGCAATACCTCAAAAATTCCGGCAAACGAGGGCGTCAAAGACGAAAGCATACGCGATACGCCTTGTTCAATAAATTCCTCAGACACGGTTTTGGCCTCAAGGCCATCTAATATGTGGCTGCATAGCCGTTGAGCATAGTCCGGATGGCCCTTAACTCTTATTGCGATTTTCAGCGCCAGCTCATCGGAAATAGAAACAGCAATCTTTTTAAAGCGAGTTTTGATAAATTTAGCCAGAGCCTCCGTCTCAATGGGTCCTAACTCCATAATCTTGGCTGCATGGTAAAACGGCCTCATCTCGTTGCTAAACATATCTTTGAGCAATTGCGTTCGGCTTCCGAGAAAGGCGAATGCAATCCGATTTTGCTGTTGGATAATGGTACGAAATTCTGCTTCGAGATTACTATTAACCCTGATGATCTGTTGAAACTCGTCAAGAACAATCACCGCTCGTTTCTTGCTTTTTTTGAGATATGAACTCAGGCCTGAAAACACATCGGACAGGCTATCAATAGAAGTTGCCTGAGACGAGAATTCCGGCGATATACCAAATGATCCCGTTCCATTGGGTTCATATCGGATGGAAAACCTTGTCCGTGTAAAAATCTGTGCAGCCCTCTTTATAAATTTTTCTATACTCTTAAGATCTTCAATAATGGCCTTTGCCGTAGCACGGGACACTGCATTAACCACCTTCTCTGAAGAATTGCAGGCAAAAAAATCAGCATTCCCATAGAGAATTTTCCTGGTTCCGAGTTCTTTTGACACGGCCTGCAAAAGAGAGGTTTTTCCATACCGCCGTGGGCTGTATAAAACGATACTCTGTCCACCTGCTAAATCCCGGGTTATCTGTTTAATTTCGGATTTCCGATTACAAAACAGATCACCGCTGACTACCTGGCCAAAACGGAACGGGTTTGCCATGAAGACCTCCAATAGGTTTACTCATATTGTAATATCATAAGTAGAGCTTCATATATACTATTAGCATAATAATGTCAATAGATATTTATATATGCTGTTAATGTATTTCAGGCCTTAATGTAATAAGGGCTGGGGCAAGGTTGACAAACTCGTAAAAAGTCAAAAACATCACTTTTTGTCATTCCGTCCCGGATCCGGGTCCAGGATAAACTGCGGCCGGTCGAAGTATTTTGGAGATCCCGCATTGGCGCGGAATCCAATGTTTTCAGAAACTTATGACGTGCAGCGCAGGCGCTTGCGCCGCGTGCTGACCTGGACCCCGGTTTTCGTCCACACTCCATAGCATTGCGGGGGACGGGACGGGGTGACGACTTTTTACGGGTATATCAGGTTTGGTAGTCATTTCCTTTTCAGGTTTTTGACTTTTCAGCAATCAGAAGCCGGTTGGTTCGGGAACGGACAACAAACAACGGACAATTGAAGTGTCGTCATTCAGAGGGCCTCTATATCCTTTTCAAAGTTGGTGCTCCCCGTTGCCACATATTTGTCGCCATCTGAAGTGACCAGATCTTTACTTTTGATCAGCAATTCACAGTGGCTGATCACCTCGTTCTCAGCCATGAATTTCCCGTAGCCTTTCAGTAATCTCCCCTCAAAATGTTCCCGGGCAATTTCTTCGGCTGTTTTGGGTCCTGGTTTTAGTATCTCCAGAATTGCATCACATCGATCGATGTGATGTTTCAAAAGCTCGCTGATTCTTCCGGCTAATTCCATTTCATTCCACTGGTTCTTATAATACAACCGATGGCCAGGGAGAACGAGTATGTTGGGAGTGCGCTCGGCAATTTCACCTAACTTTTTGAGAGACCTTATATAACGAAGCAACCCGAATATTTCTTCCGGTTTGCTGTAAGCATCCTTTATTACTTCGGAGACTTCATCATATGATGACTCACAGGTAGGGATGGAGGTAATTTCGGGCAAGATAATATCTCCCACCAAAATGGCTTCGTCTCCGATCCGTACTGCGAGGCAATCCGGGCTATGTCCCGGCAGATGATAGGTCTGAATATTCGTACTTAGTTCCTGTACCCCGTCAGGAATCTTATCCACAGTGAGCCCCCGCAGTACTTTATGATACGCGAGACAGTTTTTGGTGGAGAACTCTTCAGGCATCATACATCGCCAGCATTTGGCCGGGAAGTTTTCCTTGTAGCCCGGAGGAGCACTTTTGGGGTATTTACGGATAATCAAGTCATATATGGCGTGAGCCTTGACCTTCAGTTGAGTCCGATTGATTAGTTCGCCCAATCCGCCGTCATGATCTTCATGACTGTGGCTGATGAGCACAAACCCGAGGTCTTCAGGTTTGATGCCGGCGGAATCCATCATGCCGACCAGTTTCCCGCCCTGACCGTATCGCCCTGTATCCACCAAAAATGGTTTATCAGCCAAAACCGCATAGTTCCAGGTAGGCCCCAGATCCCAATCTTCGCCGTAGAAATTCTTGGTTGGCAACCCGATAATCTCCAGTCCCGACGGCAACCGGAACCGCACCGTCATACCGTTACCGCTTTCATCGCCTTGGTGAATGATTTCCTTTATGTGTTGAAACATAGAATTGGCGCACTCGCTTTCAGGTTTTTGATTACAAACTCTAATGCCAAATGTTCTATGATAGAGTGGTGATTGATTGTAACTACATAGGAGGTGAGAACCCTGGAAGCAATATTTTGTTAGAAGTTTATGTGAATAGAGCTATACCGCAGAAGTGTTGACAAATGGCCTAAAGAGTTGGTTTTTGTTTGCGGAATCGGACCTTATCTGAAAAGCGTCAATGACAGATTAGCTTCTGCTTCCGTATCTTAAAGCATAAGGAAATCTCTTCGGTCATGACCACTCCTGCGGTCTCTACCGTTTCTTCGCTCAGGACTGTGATCCGATTCTATTGAGGCCCTATTCTCAACCCCACTCCTTCTGTCCAACCCGGATCTCCTGTCTTTGACAATCCTCCGTTCTTTGCCGCCCCTTTTTTCCTTTTGGGAGATAGAATCGGAGATATGTCTGCGCTCAACTCCCGCCCTTCGCCCAAAGTTGTCTTTGATATTAATGACCTTAATGTCTTCTTCCATGTAAAAGATTCCTTTTTTAGGCTTCCAGGTAAATTTTGGTCGTTCCCTCCATTAGTGCAAATTTTAAAAACTTTTTTTCAGCAATTTTGAAATCTGCCCGTGAGTAGTAGTTTAGGTTCTCCAGGATTTGAAATAAAGTCCTATATTTTTTCAACAGCAATTGAACCCCTCTATTTTCTCTCAGATTTCTTTTCATGTCCACCCCTTTCTCAACTTTCTTGTGAGTCCCACAAGACCGATCAGGCCCGAATTTAAAATGAGAATGTTCTTTGGTTAATGGGATTTATTTTTCCATTGAAAACCTGGTCCTCTGGGCCAGGTCGGAGCTATATGGCTCTGCCTTGGATTTTTGTGTCTAAAAGTACAAATTCCAAGCACCAAATAACAAGCAAATCTCAAATTCCAATATTCAATGACTAAAATCTGGAAAAGGCTCAAAGAGGAATTGAACAGGACAATATTTGCCAGGTTTCGTATGAAGCCCGGAATTATACCGGCCTCCATGCCCATCCCTTCCAAACGGTGTATCAGATTTTTTTCAAAATGATTCAATTCTTGCTCCAACATACTTTTAGAAAAATCATGTGACATGAAAGAAATGTAACTCAGATTGTCAGGTTCAGGGCTTGTCCGCCTCCGGCGGGTTCAGAGTTCACGGTTGGTTGCCCTATCTTCATACAGGTCAATCTTCATCTCTCCTTAACCTTGAACCGTGAACCTGAGGTACATCTTAAAAAATAATTACAAGACGAGGGAGAAGCCTTGTTGTCAGCGACTAATTGATCAACGACCCTGTCTATCTCCTGAAATGATTGGAGAATATTGTCTATTATTAGTTCTATAGATCCTGAATCTGTTTTACCCTCGATAATTTTGTTAATTTGAGTTTCCATAAGAGTTATCGTTCCTTTTTTGTCCTAAAATTACACAAACAAAGACGTGCATATCCATTTCATATGAAAGAATCATACCAGACTTATGGTAGTGAGCATTTGTCGATAAGTTTCGGATGGTTAGATGGCTTGATGAAAAAAGAAGGGAAAAAATTGTATAAAAAAATACCAGGATGTGTGTAATTCGATTCCACTTTTTGGTAAAAAATTACATACTTTTGATCTCCATTTCTTTGGCCTCAATCGCCTCCTCAAGATCCTCGATGACAATAAGCTGATGGGGCCTGACAGAATGAGCGGGAAGGGAGGCCTCTCTTTCCTCGAGTTCTTCTTTCAACTCGTTCAACTCCGATATCAGCCCTTCTTTCTTGAGGTGAATCGCTTTCTCAGCCCTTCGTGTTTCTTTTACGAATTCCTCCACCTTGCTGAAATCCTTCTCAAACCGTATGGGCCTTCCTTCCCGATCCACCCTGTTGGTATGCGTGCAGCTATCAGCACCGGCAGGTGAAACCTTCATAAGGGCGTTATACACATTTTCGGGGGAAAGGCCTCCTGCTAAAATAACCGGGATGTTACTCTGAAGGACAAGTTCCCGTGCCATTTCCCAGTCCGCTGTCTTGCCGGTGATGCCGATATAGCCTTTCACGGGCTCTTTGCCTAACCATGTATCCGTCAGGAAAATATCGCTGACCGGCTCAAGCTCTCTGGCAATTTTGAGCGTGGGAAAATTAGGGGATTCGTCCTTTCGGGGTATGGGAATGGAACGGATGATACCGACACCGGGGAATTTCTGTTTCAGGCTCGATTGCAACCTGATTAATCCCTCCAGTTCTGTTTCATTGCCGTTATCATCCGTGAGACTGTCACAAAAATGGACAAAGTGGGGTTGGTAGTAGTCCAGGGTCCGATAAAGGGTGTCCATGTCCCTGAAAAGGGGGATCAGGCTGTTTTTGGTGTCTGTGCCCTGTGTTGCAAGGAATACCTCCTTAAGCTCCTGAACGCGCCACTCACCCCGTGATAAAAGAACGCTCCCGATATGGTCCACTCCCAATTGGATGCATTTTTCCGCATCATCCGGCGTCTGAATCTCATAAATCTGGATAATCATTTAGTCTATTTCGCCTCGTAAAAAAAACCCTATCAAAATAGGATGCCGTCCCAGTCAATGGTCTTAAAGGTCCTGTGCAAAAAATGGTCGTCATCGACCGCATTAAATGAGAGATCGGTAAACGTATCCCTGGCAACGGTTTCCACCTCGTCAAAGGGAATTACCTGGTCATTCGTGCCGTGAAAGACCCAGACCGGTATGGATACCTGCTTATTCCCGTGCCGGGCGAAATGCATCAGGTTAATGGCCGGTGCAAGAAGGACCATCTTTTCTACCCTGGATTCGTTGTGCATGGCAAAAATGGAGGCCATCAAGCCACCGAAACTGGACCCAATGAGCCTGATGCCCGTTTTACCCGAAAGCACACTCTCGAGTTTCTCCATTCTTGTCTCAAGATCACCCGCAAAGGTGGGAATAATCATATCCGGATATCTCTCGCCGAAGAAGATCGATTTTGTTCCCTTGTTGCTGCTCTCAAGCCCGTGAATAAATATTGTTACAGTCATGGTTCCTAATGAGTGTCCATCCATTAATGAAATAAGGGAACTATCAAGTGTCCGATTCAGAAATGAGCAATTTTTTACAAGATCAAGGAAATCAAAGGATTAGGCGGGGACGTACTGTAGTACGTCGCACAACGAATCCCGCCGATTTATCCGCCTCTGGCGGGTTGACGCTGCTTGTCCCGCCATAGCCTTGGCGAAGGCGGAAGATTGTGAAAAAGGGCCATTTCTGGATGAGCACTAATTAATTTCCAGGATTTCATACTCCAAAATTCCCCCGGGGGTCCTGGCCTTTACCTCATCACCTTTCTCCTTGCCGATCAGGGCCTGACCCAATGGGGAGGTTACTGAAATCCGGCCATTTTCAGGGGCGGATTCATATGTCCCTACCAGTTGATACGAAACCTCTTCATCGGTCTCGATATTATACAATAAAACGGTACGCCCGAACACGACACGATCTGCAGGACCGTCTTCCACCTCGATAACTTCTGCTTTGGCAATAGCCGTTTGTAATTCGTTGATTCTTCCCCCTATAAATGATTGCCTCTCCTTGGCTGCATGATATTCCGCATTTTCACTTATATCACCATGGTCCCGGGCTTCCTCAATGGCCCGGATGTTCTGGGGCCTCTCCACCTTCTCCAACTTGATTAATTCCTTTTTCAGCTTTTCAAGTCCTTCCCTGGTTATTGGTATTGTCTCCATTCGAACATCACCCCTTGTAGATAAAAAATCCACGTCCAATGGACGTGGTTTCAAACAACCCATCCTTGTAACCAACAACGTAGCACCGCATATCTGCTGGTTCTTATAAATATAGAAATTACCTTATCACCTTTGCTGGTATTTTTCTACATAAAAAATTCATAAAATTCTTTGACCGTCCGGGATCAGCGAAGTATAAGACGGCATGGACAAACACGATTATCTCAATCTTGCTGAAAGGATTGTGGCAGGGGATGTGTCAGGTTCTGAAGCATACACGACGATAGTTGACATTCCCGAACGCCGGGTTTTTGATCTCTTTGCCGGAGCGGATATGATCCGCGAATTCTATTTTGGCAGGAAAATTCACCTCTGCACCATCTGCAATGCAAAATCCGGGAGATGCACTGAAGATTGCGCGTTTTGTGCCCAGTCCGCCTCTGCCAGTACAGATGCGCCTGTTTACCCCCTGCTTGCAAAGGACAAATTGCAGGCAGGCGCTTTAGCCGCCGGAAATGGCAAAATAAACAGGTATTCGATTGTCACGAGCGGAAAGAGGCTCTTAAGGAAAGAAGTTGCAGCGGTTGCCAATGCAATCCGGGAACTGGACGTCCATGATTTGGCATACTGTGCGTCTCTCGGCATTCTTGACCGTAAGGACTTTGCCGTTTTAAAGGAGGCCGGGGTTACAAGACTCCATCACAATCTGGAAACCAGTGAGAGCTTTTTCAGGCAAATCTGTACTACTCATACATATCAGGAGAGGGTCGAAACCATTAAATCGGCCAAAGAAGCAGGGCTCTCGGTGTGTGTGGGAGGGTTATTCGGCATGGGGGAAACGGATTCGCAGGTCCTTGAACTGGCCCTGACTATCAGGGACCTAAATGTGGATTCCGTGCCCATCAATTTTCTTACACCCATTAAGGGGACACGGCTCGAAAACGTGAGGGCGCTGACTCCCCTTCGCTGCCTTAAGATCATCGCCATGTTCCGCTATGTGCTGCCGGATAAGGATATCCTGATCTGTGGGGGAAGGGAGGCCAATCTCAAAGAGCTTCATCCCATGGTTTTTTATGCAGGGGCCAGCGGGATTATGACCGGAAATTACCTGACAACAAGCGGCCGGACATTGGAAGATGATCTTGAAATGATCGAGCATCTGCAGTTTTCAGTAAGAAAAGACGCATCCTCTGCACGGCACTGAGAGCGGCATCGCTCTGCCCGCCAATTCTCGCTCTGCTATTAACCCGGCAATTAAATTTCATAAAAACCGACTCACCCGATTATAATATAAATTCTCCAGAAAAAGGTGAGGGGATGATGTCTTTTTGTAGCGACTGGCGGGAGGGCACCGTCATTTCAGCGGGGTTACGGGTGGGGGACCCCCTGGCCCCGAGCGCATGCGAGGGGAACAGGGAGGGGGTAGGCTTCCCACGGCTGTAACCCCTTGAAATGACCAGCCCGGGAGACTCGGAGACGGAAAAAAGATATCATTCCCGAACCGTTAGCGGTTGAGTAAAAATATTTGGCTATTTAATTGCCGCGTTGCTAAGAAGTCTTTTGCAGACACTCACGAATCTGCGAGGAGGTCTCAGGGGATGCCACTAAAAGGTGTTCATCAATTTTCGCGCCGTCGAGATATTCGTTGAGGAAAAAATCGCTTCCATCCATCCTGGAGATCTTTCCTCCGGCAGCCTCCACAATAATGCATGCCGCAGCAAGACCTCGATAAGACTCGTTGGCAATGAGGGCCGCCTCTGCACGGCCCATGGCAACATAGCACATGTGGGCGGCAGCGCATCCCAGACTGCGGATTTTTCCGGGAAATGTGGAACGGTAGTGCTGGTGAAATCGGGAGTAGGTCAGGAGAAGACTCTCATCATTAATATTGTCCTGGGCCGAAATCCTGATTTCCTCTTTACCGCGGAACGCCTTTTGTCCCGCCTGTGCCTGGAAGAAATCGCCGGTAGCAGGCATATAAAATACGCCGAAAACCGGCCAGAAGTTCTCAATAAGCGCCAGAGACATACCCCAGATGGGGATTCCCGCCTGGAAGTTGGCGACCCCGTCCAATGGGTCGTATATCCACATGGATTTTTTCCCTTCGTGGGTGTATCCCTGGCCCTCCTGGTTGTTCATAAAGATCTGGTGTTCCGGGAAATGGGCCTGGAGTTGATCCTGAAAGAACTCCGTTAGCTGGATTTCGGCCTCTGTGACCAGGCCTTCATCGAACTTGATCCGGTGCCTGCCTTTACCATAATAGGACAATGCCTTCTCACCTGAACCGCGGATCACCTCTATTGCAAACTGCCCCAGATCTTCGATCTCTTTCCCTTTTAAGACCACTATTTCCCTCCTTACTCTAAAGTAAAAATTCTGGCCCAGAGGACCAGGCTTTGGTTATCCCCAGAGGGGATTTGCTGTTTTATTGACTTATTGAAATTCCAAATATCAAATCCCAAATATCAAACAAATTCCAATGACCAAAATTCGAAAATCCAAACAATGTCTTGTCCTGGAAGGTTTTGGTCATTGAGTATTGGAATTTGAGATTTGTTTGTAATCTGGTGCTTGGACTTTGTAATTTTATACACAAACATCCAAGGCAGAGCCATCTATCTCTGCCTTGGCCCGAAGGATCAGGTTTTCAATGCAATAATAAATAGAATGTATCAAAATCCCGCCACATGCAAGCAAAACCTCAGCGCTTAAAAGTGAATCGCCAGATCCATGACATGCCTTACGGCACTTCCTCCCAGGAAAAGGTCCCCTGCCGGGTGATGGAATCGCATGCCCTGACCACGGAGACAGTGTTCTGATTGAATATGTTCATCAGAACCATATCAAGCCCTACAGAGGCAAGCATTGAAAGGTAAACTGCCTCCAAAAAGAGTTTCTTTTCTTTAGGACCTTTGCCACTTGTCAGGTTGGATAGGCCAACGATGGTCCTAACAGGAAAGCCTATGAGATCCGTGAGCATCCTGATAACGGTCAGGATTTCCATTGCCTGCCTGGACCCATCCTCCCACATGAGAGGGACAAGTGCCGGATCTATAATCAGCCTCTGGGGTTCAATGCCCTTTTCATTGAATTCCTCAAAAAGCTGAACCGCCAGGTTTAGGCGTTCTTCGGCACTGCCCGGCACCATCCCGTTCGGATATAGGAGAAAGCCTATGATATCGCAGTCGAACTTCGCGGCAAGGGGAAGAATCTTTTCAAGTTTTGCGGGCTCTAAAGAAAACCCGTTAATGACCGGTTTTTCTCTGGATGCCTTAGTACCGGCCGCCATGGCCGAAGGGTTGGAAGTATCCAGGGAGAGGGGAAGGTTGCAGACCTGCTGAACAGCCTCCACGAGAAAGGACATCTTTTCTTCCCCATCCCGAGTAAGAGGGCCGGGATTGATATCTAAAATGTCAGCGCCCGCTGCTTCACATTTTTTTGCCAGGTCCTGAACGGGCAAAGGGTCCATTTCATCCAGGGCCTTTGCAATCAGTGGATTTGTGATCTGAATATTGTCGGCTATAATATGCATAAAGAAAAACGTCCTTGCCAGCCTACCAAATTAGTCACATCTGAACCTAATAAATCTCCGATAAATCAAACTATTTTGCTCAATTAAGCATATCTTTCCCCACATATCAATTCAATTTCAGTCCCATGGCCGGGTAAAAACGCAATTCCACCTTGCGCCTGTCGCTGTTCGCAAAAGCGCTATTCATTGACAAATCAACAAGATAGAAGTATTTTAGTCGGAACTATGATTCGTGAATTTTTTGGTAACAAAGCTCTTACCGGGACTGTTTTATCTTTGATGTTCCATACGGAAAAATTGACATAAAATCGCTATCTATGCTTTAATATTACAATTGTAATTCAGGCAATCCTAATTCATAATACCAATTCTTTATTCAAAGTGTGTGGCCTTTGTTGGATGGTCGAACAGGGGGGAGATAATGCTGGGAGATATTAAGTATGTAACGGACGGAAAAGGTAAAAGACAGGAAGTGATTTTACCTTTTCAGATTTGGAAGGATGTAACAGACGAACTGGAAGCCCTTCGAGAGAAGCATCAAATCTTAACGGGCTTGCAACAGTCATGTCGTGATGTCAAAAGACAAAAAAAGGGTGGTTTTGGAGAGCAATCGTTAGAAGGATTTTTAAATGAGTTATAAAATCATTCCAACGGAAACATTCAAAATTCAGGTAAGAACTTTACAAAAGAAATACCCTCATATTCGTCAGGATTTAAAAGACTTAAGCAAAAGGCTTAAGCATAACCCCAAGAGCGCAGGCTTGGGAGTTCCGATCTTGCAAAAGGAAAGAGGAGCGGTTATCGAATCATCAGCTATGTCACAGATGAAATCGAAAAGGTGCGTTTATTGACAATATATATCAAACCCAGAAAAGCAACCATTACTGATAATGAAATTTTGTCCATCTTACGCAAGGAAGGGCTAATAACATAAAGATGTATCGTTGCGCCTTATCGCTATGCACTTTCTTTCTCAAAACCTGCAACCGCAAAGGTTCGTTTTCCGGAATTTCGACTTCAAGACCCTGTTAAAAGCTATCTCACAGCGAAAACGCTGCATGAAATTGAACTCAGCCTTCAGGAGGCCGGACATGCTTTTCAGGTTCAATTCAGGAAAAGAGAGATCGAGAAGGGAAAGGCAGAGTCAGGGCAGAGTCAGGGCAGAGTCAGGGCAGAGTCAGGGCAGAGTCAAAAAAAGAGAACTGCGGAATCCATTCGTTCAAAAGTCCTTAGGTCGTTAGAAAAAGAACCTCTTTCAAAATCGGAGATTGCCAACACAATAGGCATCAAACAAATTACTGGTCAGCTTAACAGGGTGGTCCGTTCCCTGATAGAAGAAGGAATTGTCTGTTATACTATTCCCGGCAAACCTAACAGCCGTTTGCAAAAATATAGGTTAAAAGGAAAAACAGATTGAAATCTCAGGAGTTGATGATGAAAAATCCATTCTGCCTTGCGGTGGAAAGTGGAAAATCCTTAAGTTTTTAGATGAGATTTATGATGATTGTCCGGAATGCTTCAGCCCCAATACAGAGGAAATAAGTGAACAAAACAATGAATATTTTGGCTAAGATTTGTCCTACAACCATAAAAATGGCAAGAAAGGTTCGTTCAGACCGGTGCTTGATTGT
>JAFDDR010000121.1 GCA_019310785.1 Deltaproteobacteria bacterium | reverse complement strand
ACGACAAATTTGCCCGATTCCAGGGCCTTTTTAAATGAGGAAATCATTGCTAACCTCTTTTATTCGTGGGTTAATGGTTATTTCGTATTGTGTACTGGGTGTTGGAAACTGGACATTTCTTTTTCCCGGTTTAAAGTTTCAAGTTTCAAGTTCCACTTCCCCGGACTCGGCTCACCCTGGTGATTTCTCGGTTTCTGAAGTTTTCTCATGGCATCCAGCCTGCCTAATTCCTTTAAGCGGTTATATATCAGGGTCCATGCACAATCCTTTTCATTGTCTATCTCGCACTTACCGTTATTGGTTCCCCCGCAGGGCCCGTTAACAAGTCCTTTGTGGCAGGAGGTAACGGGACAGATGCCCCCGGTTTCGCCTAAGATACAGGTCCCGCACTGGGTGCATATCTCATTAAACTGTCCGACCCCGGTCTCCTTCCCGATAAATAAAGTATCCAGGGCGGGCACAACCATTTTTTTCAATTGACTCGCAATAGTCTGGACACCAAATGCACATGTCATAATCAGAAGGACATCCGACTGGTCGATCTGCTCACCATATTCATTCAGGGCCTCTCTGGTCAGATTGTCACAGGCCACGGGCAGGACCATATTCCCTGTTACCAGCTTGCCCTTACCGGTCAACCTTTCCTTTATGGCTCTCACTTCGGGCTCTCCCCCGGTATGCGTAAGAGTGGCACACGTCCCGCAACCGATGATAAAGACCCTTCCCATGCCATCTAAGAGCCGGTCAATCTCCTCTTCCGGTTTCTGCTGCGTAATTGATCTGATCATTTACCTTCTCCTATTTCTCCTCCAAATCACACCTGAGACACCTCAACGCCTCTTGTCTGGCCTGTTCCTCTGTAAACCCCTTCTCTACCTCACGGAAATCCTTCACCCTTTCTTTGGGATTTTCGATCTCTATCTTGACCCTCGGTTTCTCCTCGGCAGTCTCCTCCTCAAGTGCAAGCCCGCTCTCTTCCTCCATTCCGGTCTTTTCATCTACGATCCTTATGCGCCCTGTCTCATTCTGCAAATATTTTTCAATTGCGAGTGCGGCTCTCCTTCCGGAGGCTATAGCCCGTATGACATACGTGGGACCGGTTGTAAAATCCCCGCCCGCAAATATACCGGGAATATTCGTGGAAAGTGTATTTTCATCCACGACCAATGCACCCCACAATGCCCTCTCCAACTGGCTGTCCTTTGACAGGAAGGACATATCAGGTGCCTGGCCCACGGAAATGATAACCCTGTCAAATTTTCCCTCATCATCGAACACGGAAACGCATTGAACAAACTCCACACCAACAACCCGGCCGTTCTCACTGACTATTCTCTTGGGTCCCCACGAGGGATTGATCACGATACCTTCGTCGATAGCCTCCTGCACTTCCTTTTCCCAGGCAGGCATTTCGTCCCTGGGCTCCAGACAGAACATCTGGACATCCTCCGCTCCCACTCTCAAGGCGGTCCTGGCCACGTCAATGGCAACGTTGCCCCCTCCGACGACAATCACCTTACCCTGAAGGCTGATCCGCTTACCCCCCTTTATGTCTGATAAAAACTGAAGGCCGTAATACAGACCCTCGAGGCCTTCATATTCCCCGGGAAGTCCTATCTGCTTGCTCGCCTGAGCACCCGCAGCGATAAATACTGCATCGTATCCTTCCTCCTTGAGATCATTGACCGTGTGCCTGGCATCGATGGGGGAGTTATATCGAACCTCCACCCCGCAGCTTTCAATGTATGCGACCTCGTTCCGGATCACCTCGCGGGGCAGGCGAAAATCCGGTACGGCAATACCTAACATACCCCCGGAAACCGACTGGGCCTCAAATGCGGTCACCCTGTATCCATCTTTTGCCAGGAAGTAGGCGCAGGTAAGGCCTGCCGGTCCCGCCCCCACCACCGCTACTTTCTGCTTTTTGGTCACGGGAAAAGGCTCTTTTGCCAGGCCGATATTCTCGAAATACCAGTCCGAAGCAAATCTCTTGAGTGACCTGATGGCAACCGGATCGTCCAATTCCCCGCGACGACATTTAAATTCACAGGGATGAATACAGATACGCCCGCAGACCGCGGGAAACGGATTTCTCTCCCGAATGATGTCCACGGCCCGTTCGTATTTACCGGTCGCAATGGCTGCCACGTAGTTGGGAACATCAATGCCCGCGGGACAGGCATGCTGACACGCAGATATGACCATTGCGTCACAGGTTGCCCCCGCGCACCGGTGCTCTAAGATATGATCCTCATATTCCTTTAGGAAGTATTTAAGGGTTGACAGGGCGGGCTTTGCGCAGGTCTGGCCAAGCCCGCAGAGTGATGTCTCGGTGATAGTCTTTCCAAGGTCCTTGATTGTCTCTATATCCTCAAGCCGGCCTTCCCCCCTGGTTATTCGAGTAAGGATCTCTAAGAGTTGAGTGGTTCCCAGACGGCAGGGTGCACACTTACCGCAGGACTCCGACTGGGTAAAACTCAGGAAAAAACGGGCAATCTCCACCATGCAGTTATTCTCATCCATAACCACCATGCCGCCCGAGCCCATGATGGCCCCTATCCGCTGAATAGTATCGTAATCAATGGGGAGGTTTAGATACTGTGGGGGAACACATCCTCCCGAAGGACCTCCCATCTGCACGGCCTTGAACTTTCTTCCCTTGGGGATGCCACCGCCGATATCAAAAACCACATGCTTGATGGTGACACCGATGGGTACCTCCACCAGGCCGGTATTATTCACCTTTCCGGCCAAGGAAAAAATCTTGGTTCCCCTGCTGTTTTCCGTGCCGACCTCTCCGTACCAGGTTGCACCGTTTTTGATAATCAGGGGAACATTGGCCCACGTTTCCACGTTGTTTATATTTGTCGGCTTTCCCCCGAGCCCGCTCTGAGCCGGAAACGGAGGCCTGGGCTTTGGCATACCCCTTTTCCCTTCGATAGAGGCGATAAGGGCTGTTTCCTCGCCGCACACAAATGCGCCTGCCCCCATTTTAAGGGAAAGGTCAAAATTAAACCCCGTTCCTAAAATGTTTTCCCCTAAAAGCCCCAACTCCCTCATTTGCTCTAAGGCAATGGTCAAGTGTTCCACGGCAATGGGGTATTCCTCCCGGACATAGATGTATCCGTATTCCGCGCCTATGGCATATGCGCCGATAAGCATCCCCTCAAGCACGGCATGAGGATCACCTTCCAGCATGGCCCGGTCCATGAAGGCACCGGGATCTCCTTCATCAGCGTTGCAGACAATATATTTAGGAATGCCTCCGGCCTGCCTGGCAAACTTCCATTTGAGGCCGGTAGAAAACCCGGCGCCTCCGCGACCCCTCAGTTTGGCAGTTATTACCTCCTCAATGACATTTTCCGAGGTCATTTTTGACAGGGCCTTCACAATAGCCTGGTACCCGCCCACAGCGATATAATGCTCAATATTAGTGGGATCTATTCGCCCGCAGTTTGCCAGGACCCTTTTCACCTGTTTCTTATAGAAGGGGATCTGATTGCGGTAGGCTATGGGCCTTCCTGTCTGGGGATCCTTATAGGCAAAGCGATTAATCAACCGGTTGCCCTTGATAGTCCGCTCTACTATTTCCGCCGCATCTTCCGGGTTCACCTCCTGGTATTGAATCCCCAAAGGATCAATGGATATTACAGGCGCTTTGGCGCAAAACCCGTGGCATCCGGTGGAACGTACCTCCACCTGGGTGGAAAGGCCCTGTTTCCTGATCTCCTCGTCAAGTGCGTCTCTGACCTCGGCCGCGCCATAGGCCCGGCAGCCGGTCATACAGACCTGGACCAGGGTCCTGCCCTTATCCATCCGGGCAAGTATTTTATTGCGGAGCCACTCCATCTCTCCAATGGATCCCAGTCTTTCCATTCTTTTCAGCTCTCTCCCTTTTTTCCCTTGTACTGGGCAAGCACACTGGCAACCTTGGTCGGATTTAATTTACCAAAATAGGTCCGGTTCACCATCATGGTAGGGGCTAAGAAACATGCACCCAGGCATGCAACCGTCTCAAGGGTGAACCGGTATTCCGGGTCTGTCTCACCTTCATCGAGCCCCAGTTCCTTTTTCATTAACCGCAGGATGCTGCGGCCGCCCTTTACATGACATGCAGTACCGCGACACACCCTGACCACATACTTGCCCTTCGGCTCCAAACTGAATCCCGCATAAAAGGTAATCACACCCTGTACCTGGCTCGGGAAAAGATTAAGGGCATCTGCAACCGACTCAATCGATTCCGGGGGTATATACCCTACCGTCTCCTGGATCTCCTGCAACAATGGAATCAAGGCCCAGGTTTCACCTTGATGTCTGTCTATAATGGTCTTCAGTTGTTCATGGTCTATTTCTTTCGGTTTCATATTCGGATTCCTGCTTCAATTTTCAAGTTACATTATTTGTCATTTCGACCGAAGGGAGAAATCTTAAATCTCAATATTAACAATACAATAAGATTTCTCGCTATGCTCGAAATGACAGTTTTCTTGGTTTTCGGTCGGGCATTAATTAGTCAATTTATAGGCCACTGGTTTAGAACCCGCAACCCGTAACTCGCAACCCATAACCCGTAACCCGTTTTATCTACAACTTCGTAATCTTGACCTGACATTCCTGCCAGCCAGGCGAATCAGACTCTCCCAACCGGGTCAACCCGATAAGGTTCATGGCGTCATTGGAATTAAAGGCGGTCGGTATAAAAATCAGTCCCCCTTTTAAGCCATTTTCCAGCCTGATTTCTCTCTCGATGAACCCGTGTTCGGATTCCACTCTAACAGTATCTCCGTCCTGCAAATTCAGACTTGCCCCATCTTCAGGGTCCAGCTCTATCTCCCCTTTCACGTCATGGTCGCGAATGCGACCCGATCTGCCGGTCCGAGTGCCGCTTCCAAGATGAAAGCGTTGAGACCCTAAAATGGCAGTAAAAGGATATTCACCACTATCGGCTTCATGCTCAATTGAAATAACAGGTGTAAAAGAAATCATCTCCCCTTCCCCGCCGGGTTGAAAAGGCCTGCTTTCGCCTGTCTCCTTGATCCAGCCAAAATCTCCGTGCCCGTCCAGATCTTCATACATGGGTATAAATTGGGCAATTTCCGCCCGTATCCTGTCAAGGGAACCATAAGGTTTTGGATAACCCATCTTCACGGCCAAAAAATCGAGTATCCTCCAGTCAGCCTTAGCCTCACCCGGAGGGGGGGTCACGGGCCCGAAGGATTGTATCCTCCCCTCCATGTTTGTAAAAGACCCGGCCTTTTCACAAAAGGCGGCACCCGGTAAGGCTACATTCGCAATTTTGCAGGTTTCGCTTAAAAGGATATCCTGAACTACCAGAAAATCCAGCCGCTCCAAAGACTTTCGCACACGCTCCGTCTGTGGAAGACTTCGGAGAGGGTTTTCCCCCATGATATACAATGCCTTTAGACTCCCCTTCTCGGCCTCCTCGACCATACGGATCACGTCGAGTCCCCTGTCGGGCGATATCTTTGCCTGCCATGCCCTCTCCCATGCCTTTCTTGCTGGCTCGCCCCCAAGGTCCCGGCGTCCCGGAAGTGCATCGGGTACGGCCCCCATATCCCATGCCCCCACCTGGTTGTTTTCTCTTGCAGGGATGTAAAGCCCCCCTCGTTCGGACCCAAGGCTTCCAGTCATCAGTAAAAGATTTAAAAGGGCATCCATGGAAGGCATTCCGTACTTCTGTTTGAGAATTCCGTTCCCGCATACAAAGGCGATCTTTTTCCCTGCCAACAGGTCTGCGGCCTGTTCCATAACCCCCATGGTTAGCCCTGTATCCCGGCAAACCGTTTCAATATCGAGACTCTTAATGCCTTCACAATAGGAGTCAAAACCCTCAGTAAAACGCTCTATGAAAGAAGCATCGCGGGCTTCCCTCTTCCACAGCATGGCGGCAAGACCATTGATTAATTGAGAGTCGGTATGTGGAACAAGGGGGAGCCACAGCGAGGAAAAGGGTACCATCTCCGTTTTTCTCGGATCGACCACTATCAAGGGTGTCCCTTTTCTCGATGCCCTTTTGACATAATAGCTCACCACAGGAACCGAGTGACCGGGGTCCGCACCTAATAAAACAATGGCCTCTGCCTTTTCAATGTTACGCAGTGGGGTTTTACGGCATGCGCCGGCCATCCTCTTTTCAATTAGATTAAGAACGGCCCGGCCTGATATATAACCGCCGTTATCCACGTTATTTGTCTCAAAAAGGACCCTGGCAATCTTCTGGAAAAGGTAGTTTTCCTCATTCGTGCATTTTGAAGACCCTAAAAAAGCCACACTCTGCGGCCCGTACTTCTTTTTGATGTCCACAAGCCGTTTGGAGACGGTATCCAGGGCCGCATCCCATGAGACAGGTACTAATTCGCCATTATCGCGAACCATAGGTTGAGTCAATCGATCCTTGGCATTAAGGAAATCATGGGCGAAATGCCCCCGGACGCAAAGCGTGGAACCATTAACCGTCTCTTGTTCATGTGAGGGATTTACTTCTACAATCCTGCCGTCAACCGATCCCATCACAATAGAACATCCCACACCGCAGAAACCGCAGACGGTCTGCGACTCATCTTGCGGAGAACCCACATATTGTTCATTTTTGAGCGACAGGGCGCCTGTGGGACATAAGGATAAGCAGGTCCCGCAGAAGGTACAAACGGACCTCTCTAAGGGCATATCATAAAGCGTGGCGGGGCGGGATTTAAAGCCCCTGAGATTGTAATCAATTGCGCCGGCCACAACCAGTTCGTGGTCAGCGCGAACACACTTGCCGCAAAGGATACACTTGCTGAGGTCCCGGACAATGAAAGGGTTTGCCGCCTCAAGACCGGTATAATGCGGCATGGGATATAGGTCTATTTCGCCCACGCCCAATTCAGCGGCAATTTGTCTCAACTCGCACCTGTTTCCCTGGCTGCACACTATGCAGGACTCAGGGTGGTTGGCCATCATCAGACGGACAATATTTGTCCGGTGCTTTATTATGGTGGGGGAATCCGTTCGGATGGTCATATTTGAGGCAACGGGCGTGACACATGAGGCCACGAGTCGCCCGGTCTTTTCATCCTCAACCAGACACAGGCGACAGGCTCCAAAGGGTTCAAGATCAGGATGATAACAGAGAGTAGGGATCTTAATCCCATTCTGCTTTGCGGCCTCCAGGATGCTGGTTCCCGAAGGGCAACTGATGTTTTTCCCGTTAATGGTCAGCGTGATGTCTTCCAAGTAGCCGGCTCCTTTTCATCTCAATTTAGCCGCATCAAGATAGTGTCTCAGCTTTTCTTCTCCCCCTATGGTAATAATGTGAACCCCCTGGCACAGGTCTTTGAGGCCCTTTATTGTGTCGGCAAAAACTTCGATGCTGGCCTTCTGCTTGTCAGGCGCACCGGCTAATTTCTTTATTATCCAGTCCGGTACCAACCCCGACTTGAAATGCCTGTTAAGGAACTGGGCCATGCCCGCGGTTCTCAGAATCATGACCTCTGCAATAACAGGGATACCAAAGGTATTGACCTGTTTTATGAACTTTTCAAACCTGTCCACGTCAAATACCGGGGTGGACAAGAAGTAGCCGGTCCCTATCCTGGTCATCTCCTCCATCTCTTTCATTTCCAGGTCAGGTACGTTTTTCCCCCACCCGGACTCAACACCTGAACCCAATACAAATTCCGCCTTTGTGGGAAGTTCTTTACCGTCGACTGTATGGCCTTCCCGCATATGTTCCAGGACCGATGACAATTTCCCCGAATCCACATGAAAAAACATCATCTCCTGCAGACTGTCACCGGTAATGCGATAATCTTCAGTGAACACAAGCAGATTTTCAACGCCGGTTTCATGTGCGAGAAGGAGGTCCTTTTGCAGTTGAGGACGGCTCTTATCCCGTGTAGTGGTCTGGTATATGGACTCGAACCTGTTTTTTTTCAGAAGATCACATGTCTTGATGCTGTCACCTATAATCCCCTCAATTTCCAGCTCGGGTACGGTAACGCCGTCCACACGACCTCGAACCAGTTCCAGACGCTTTATGAGCGCCTGAGGTTCCTCATCAACGGGCGTCTGGACCTCGGAGGTAACGACAAATCTTCCCTTTTCCAGGGCTTCCTTCAGTTTCATTTCAGCCTCCCTAAAGTTTTTATTTCAGCCCCAATAACCGTGCCACCTCCTCCTTTAATTGAGGCAAAGGCAGGGGCTTGGAAAAACACATGTCTGCGCCGTATTCCTTCATCTTTTTGAACTTTTCATCATCCAAATATGCCGACAGGACAATGATCTTTGTATCTTTTGTGTCCTCATTGGTCTTGATTTTCTTGCATACCTCATAGCCTTTTATATCCGGCATCATGATATCCAATATCAAGAGGTGAGGCTTAAAATGATTGACCTGAAGACCGGCCTCAAAGCCGTCCGACGCGGAAATCACCTCATAATCATATTCATCCTCTTCTAATGCCTGTACAATGGTCTCCACGATAATGGGATCATCGTCCACCACAAGAATCCTTATGCGTTCTTCGGCGATTTCCTCTTCGGGAATCGGTATACCCTGTTTTCGCATGAAACTTTCAAGGTCCGACGTTTTAATGCGACGATGCCCCCCCACCGTTTTATAAGCCTCAATATGTCCCGAATCTATCCAGTTGATGATGGTTTTTGGGGATACATTACAGTATTTGCTCGCCTTAAACACGGTCAGTATATCTTCCATTATACCGGCTCCTCTATGTTTTTCTGGTTTTGGTTTTTATGGTTATTATAGTTATTTCCATTTGTCAAGCATTTTTTTGTAATTATTTGTGTAAGGTGAACAGATTGACTCTTCCATATAGATAAACATATTGATTTTCAAGCTTTTTTAGTCACATCTATGTGATGTGAAATTTCCTGAAAGCGGGGATATTATAGGTAATTTTCTATGGATCACTATTGCTTTTTGTAACCATAAAAACTATAATTACTATAATTATCCCCACCAAATACCCTGGCTTCAACAAATTGTCATGGCTGAAGTCCTTGGCCTCCCCGCAAACCCGACATTACGGAAGAAAAATGCATATGGCCAAAATCCGCAAACAAAACAAAAAAATATTTGTTTGCGGATTACAGGATAATGGGGACAAATTATCTCTAATATTTATTTACTATAGGCTTTGACCATGGTAAAAGAGAACAATTACTATCTTAGGACAGGGGATGATTATGTTGGAAACAGTTACAATTTCGAAATTTAAGGCCACCTGTCTCCGCCGCCAGAACCCAAGGTATGGCTTGGTTCCTTGAAAGACACTGTAAAAATCACGGGGGATATCATTTCACCGCCAAGACCCTGCCGATAGATTTCTTGCGGCAACCGCAATGGTTTATGATCTTACTTTAATCACTGCCGATAAGCGGTTGACCGGTGCAAAGGAATTTCCTGTTCTCCCAATTCCTTAAATCGTGAACCCTTGAACCGTGAACCTGAGTAGTATGGGGGTGATTACTTGAACCTGAGGAAGATGATTTTAGGAGCGAATTTCACAGAAATCGTAATCGCAAAGAATTTAATGATACCAAATTAAAACGTCACTATTCCGGGGTAGTCTGAGCGAATGTATGGGATAATCATTGTTGAGCAGAGGCCCTCGCCTCATCAAGCACCTTCCGAATGGAACCCACAAAATCGGACATGTCCAGCGGTTTTTCAATATATTTGCGGATACCCAATGCCGCAGCTTTCTCGGCATCGATCTTCTTACTGAAACCACTGCAGAGGATAATCGGCATATCAGGTCGGATGCTCAAGATCTCTATGGCAAGCTTATCGCCGGTCATGTTCGGCATGGTCATGTCGGTGATGATCAAATCAAACCGATCTGGTTCGGAACGAACCAACTCTAAAGCCTCAACAGGGTTGCTTTTCGCTTCAACCCGATATCCCTGCATCTCAAGACTCCGCTTCGCCATTTTCACCAGTGATGCTTCATCATCAACAAAAAGTATTTTCTCATTGCCGGTGGGCAACGCCTCCGGTTCCCCGGCTTCTTGCTCCGCTTCGGCTTCAGTTAGCGGAAATAATACCTCGAAGACAGTCCCTTTCCCCGGTTCGCTTGCAACGGTGATTGCCCCATTGTGGTGTTTGACAATGCCGTGTACCACGGCAAGACCCATACCGGTTCCCTCGGCCAGACTCGTTGTGGTAAAATAAGGTTCAAAGATGCGGTCAATGATCTTTGGATCAATTCCGTGTCCGCTATCCCTGACGGTCAGCTTCACATAATTTCCCGGACTTAAATCCTCATAGCGGGATGCAGACGTCTCATCAAGGCTTGTATTTTCCAATTTCACCTCCAGCACGCCGCCTTCTTCCTGCATGGCATTCTTGGCGTTGGCGCACAGGTTTAGAAGCACCAAGTTAATCTGGGATGAGTCGGCCATCACCGTGTCGGATTTACAGGATAGGTTCCGACGAATCTCTATGGTCGCGGGAATAGAGGCCCGTATTAATTTTAGTGACTCATTGATGATCGGACTGATCTGTACCGGCTGAAGTTGAAACACGGATTTGCGGGCAAATCCCAGAATCTGGCCCACCACGTCTTTTGCCCTTAAAGAGGCCCTCTGTATCTCTTTTAGACAGTCCTTGGCCGGATTCCGGTCGGGAACATCATTGATAGCCAGTTCTGTGTTGCCGATGATTGCTCCGAGGATGTTGTTGAACTCATGGGCAATGCCGCCTGCGAGGGAACCGATTGCCTCCATCTTCTGGGACTGGCGGAGTTGGTCCTCTAATCGTGTTTTGTCTTTTTCTGCCTTACGTTGCTCGGTTATGTCCTGAAACACACAATGTGTTTGTATAAACCTCCCTTTAGGATCACTCCTGATCTTTCCATGGAACGCGGCTAAGATTAATGATCCATCCTTTTTTACCATTTCAAACTCTACGCTTAAAATCTCACCAGCGGCCTTAAAACGGGGGAAATTTTCCTTAAAATGATCCACCCAGTCAGGATGCAGGAAATCACCAAACGACTTGCCTATTACTTCTTCTCTTTCATACCCAAGGGTATCTAACCATTTTTGATTTACCAAAAGCAGATGACCTTTTTCGTCTAATGACTGGTACCCAAGTGGTGCTTCTTCATAGAGCAATCGGAATCTGGATTCACTCTCCCGCAGTTCCCGCTCGGCCTTTTGACGTTCTTCAACCTCTTTATTTAGACGATCTATTGATGCTGTCGTCTTACTCAAATTCTCCGCCATCTTATCAAATGTTCTTGAAAGCTCGCCGATTTCGTCAGTTGCCACTGTGCCCACCCTATGATTCAAGTTGCCACTGCCAACAATTTCGACGCCATTTTTAAGTTTTTCTATAGGCATGCCAATGCTCTTATTGATCCACAGTACGATCGCTGCGTTAAAACAACTTAAGATTAAAAGAATGCCGGCGGCCCACAAACCAATTTTTTTCTGATTTGCCAACAAATCTGCATGAATCGCCTGTTGCAGCAGAAAGGCGGAGGTAATAATCGATTGGGACTTCACCAACAACTCACCCTTTAATCTGTTTGCCAGATTAAGGCGGATATCATCTATTGGTTTGGCAAATTCTTGACCACTGCTGTATATTTTGAGTAATTTTTGAAAGGTAGGTTCGTACAACGAGATATTTTCGAAGATCTCGTTTAAAATGGCTTTTTGTCGTAACCTCTTAAATTCTACCCTTTTAATTATCCTTACCAAAGAGCTATATCGTGATTGCCACTGCTTGATCGAACGTTTTTCAGGATGCAGTAAGTACTCATCCGTTATGATTCTCAGTTCGGCCACACCCTTGACTATCTCGGAAGCTGTTTTTTTTCTACTGTTCCATTCATTCATTGTTTGGACTGCAAAAAAAAGATATAAGCCAACCACCACGGCCAAGGAAATAGCCAAAAACACGCTGATCTTTAATCTACTTTTAATCTTCATCTTATTCTTTTACTATCGGATTATGGTGATCGTTTCAGGTTTCACAGCCTCCAACATGTCCACATTTATAAAATCGAGATAGTTGGGAATATTATTCTTATCAACCCGTTTATTTTTTATTGCCCACCTTGCCATTTCATCCCATGTTACCAGTAGGGTTTGGTCCAGTGAAAGTCCGAATTTGAAATCATCCCAGACAGCATTAACTCCATCTTTGTCAAGTTTGAAACTTTGAGCGATTATGTTTTGCGACTTGTCTCTGTTTGTCTTTATAAATACAACAGCCCTATCGAGAGCCCTCAGAATTCTTTTTAAAATTTCCGGATGCCCTTCAGAAAAGCTTTTCATCACCACTAAATTAAAGGTCGTTCTGTAAATTTCCGAGCTTGGCAATTCTATGGCTTTGTCCTGCAATAGTTTCTTTGCCGCCTGGATGTGAGGTTGCCAAACAGAAATGGCATCTACCTCATTATTGTTTAGAGCGGCCGGCATATTGACGGTTTTGGTATTTACCATTTCGATTTCAGAAGGCGACAGCTCATTATGAAGTAAAAATGCAGCAAGGAAAAAGTGGCTCGACGTTCCCATATTTACCGCAACTTTTCTACCTTTTAAATCGGCTCCTTCCTTTATCCCATTATCTTTACGTGCAATCATCTTAACCATATGATATGAATGGGCAAATGTGGCAAAGATGTGAAAATCTTCTCTCTTGAAGCTATTGATGACAACAGGCATGTCTGCAGCGGTTGATATGTCGACTTCTCCGGCGAATAAACCCTTGGTAGCCAGCTTACCGCTGCTATACTCTTTTATTGTTATATCAAGGCCCTCCTTAGCGAAAAACCCCTGCTCTTTTGCAATATAAACAGGGATGGACAAAAATGATTTTGAAACCCCAAGACTTATTTTTTCTCTGCTTTCAGGAGATTCACCTGGATTGCAACTAATTAAAAAATATGTGCCAACCACCAAAATTAGAACGATGGAAACCGCTTTCGGCCAAACTAGAAATTTCTTTTTCTCCTTTGCCTGTTTTGTTGGCCTCTCTTTTTTATTTTCTTCTTTCATTTCTATTGCCTCCTGCCGGGATTCAACAAATATTCATTATTCAATCCCCCGGTCCAACACCTCTCGCACCTTGCGTGCCAAACCTTCCGGTGAAAAAGGCTTTTCGATAAAATTCAGTCCCGGTGCCAAAACCCCGTGATGAACAATGGCGTTGTCCGTGTACCCGGACATATAAATCACCTTCATCTGTGGATAGAGCGGTTGCAGCCGTTCGGCTGTTTCCTTACCGTCCATCTTGGGCATCACCACATCGGTGATCAGCAGATCAATCGGATCCTCGTGTTCCTCGCTGACCCTCAAAGCATCTTCACCGTTTTCAGCTTCCAAAACCTTGTACCCTTTCTGCTGGAGAGCTTTATGTGCAAGCTTACGGAGTGAATCATCGTCTTCTACAATCAAAACAGTATCAGAACCGCTGAGGTCGGCTGTAGTAGTTATTTCTATTTCATCTAACACCGCATCCTCCACCGCCTTGGGCATGTAGATCTTAAAGGTCGTTCCCTGTCCCGGTTCGCTGTAGACCCAGACAAAGCCATTGTTTTGTTTGACAATACCGTACACCGTGGAAAGGCCCAATCCCGTACCCTTGCCTTTCTCTTTGGTGGTGTAGAAAGGCTCGAAGATATGTTCCTGGGTTTCTTTGTCCATCCCGGTGCCGGTATCGCTTACAGCCAGCATCACATAAGAGCCCGGCTGCT
>JAFDDR010000319.1 GCA_019310785.1 Deltaproteobacteria bacterium | reverse complement strand
CAATGGACAACAGAATATATCAAAAAGAGCGCTCAAGATTTTCGCGTTGGAATACGTGACTGGTAGCCTGTACCAGGGTCGGATCTTGGGCGCTTTTTTTTGGAAAGGAGGTGGATTATGAGTGATATTTATCAAATAACAGAAGAGGACATGGAAAAGCTCCGGGATAATATTTTAAAATCACTTTCCATTGCGGAACTCATTAGAAACTATGAAGATGGAGAAGAACCCTTAGAAAGTGCGGGAAAATTGATAATGGAATTTAACAATGAGTCGCTTTCAATTGTTCATGAACTAAATAAGGTGGACATGGAGGAAGAAGATTCCAAAGGACTTCAACCAGAAACCAGCTAAAAAAGTAAGATTAATATCATGGAAGTAGGGACAAAATAAGGAGGTGCGGATTATGGAAGATGTAGAAAAAAGGATTGGAAAAGACGGCGAGGTTATTTATTTTATGAATGGGAAAAAAATCAATACAGCAAACGAGACACTTGAGGATATTGTTGCGTGTTTCTTAGAGGCATTTGAAGGACTTTTTAGTTTGATACATCAACAAAGCCGTGAGTTGGATGAAGTTTGCTTTGTCGGCAAAGCATTGGTTAGGGATGCGGAAAGACTGTTTCAAGAGGCTAATGAGTTTATCTCTAAAGAATTTGGCACAGTTTGGGTTGCGAAAGCAGTGTGGGGACAAACCGGTATTCCCGGGGGAACAAAATTGGGCGTGAAATTTGAGGATGCCAGGGTTTGAGAAAGGTGGTACGGATCATGATGAGATTCACTATCAAAGAAAAGGTTCAGGGAAAAAAATGTGCGAACGCGGCAGATATATATAGGACAATGAGGGGTCTTTCCAAAGCGGACCAAGAATCCTTCTGGGCTTTCGGATTTTCGTTTTATCGTAAGGAACGTTGTGAGATATTTCGTGAGTGTATCTCGTTAGGGGGTATGCATTGGGTTTTTACGGACAATAAAATCTTATTTAGACGTCTTTTGATTGCGGGGGCCGATTCCTGGATCGCACTGCATAATCATCCAAATGAATGGTGTCATCCTTCTGAAAAAGATAAAGAACATGCAGGCATTCTTGAAAGAGTCTCAAATTTATTGCAGCTACATTTTCTCGATTATATGATCGTGGCCGGGGAAAAATATTATTCATTTCATGAAAATGGTCTTTTAAACGATCAGAAGTGTCTCCTCTAAGGCAGCCTGTTGAAAGAGAGGTGATGATATTGGAAAAGGCTGAGAATATAAGGTTGAAATTGAAGGCTTTGGCAAACCTCATGTTGAACTTCAGCGGAGACCATGTTGCGGCCGGCGAGATCCAGGCACTGGGGCACATAATTCATGGCATATCGCAAGAGCTGCAGGACTGGAATCTCAAAGACAAAAGGGCAGCCGGTTGAATAGAAGGGAGGTGTTGTCTATGTCAGATACAGAAATGAAAGAGCAAGAAGCTTTTGAATATGTCCGGCAAAACTTTTTTCCAAAATGGGACAGGAAAGGGCAATGGACTATTAAAATTGACTCAGATCTGCCTTCTCTTGGACGCTGCTTTCAGGACCAAAAAACCATTTCTTTAGGGAGTGTTTCTGATAGCAATGATGAATTACATCTGCTTATAATACATAAAATTTGTCATACATCAATACCTAACCATGGTAAAAAATGGCTCGGCCGGATGGCAAAGGCAGCTAACACCGCCAAAGAAATTGGCCGTACGAAATTATCACAAATGATTCAGAAAGAGGTAGCTTTATACAAGGATGAATCAATACTAACAGCACAAAATATATATAATCAGATAGGAGACGCTATTCTCGATGTACCAGAAGCATCCTATGAAGTTGTAATAAAAATTATTTCACGTGAGGTTGGAATATATCCGAACGAACTGGAGAAATGTTATAAAAGATGCAGAAAGGTATATGATCGAAACAAGCAATGGATTCAGAAACATAAACAGATGAAAGCTGAATTACTGAAAAAACTAAAAAATCCAATGGGAGATTGAAAGGGGGAGTTTGATTTTCAGGCATGTTAGCGGGATGGTTTCGGAAGGCGGCAGGTGCCAGATGGGAACAGCCCAGTACCATAAGACAGGGGGAAGTTGAGACACTCGTTGTAAACGAGAATACAGTTGACTCCCTGCGCTTGGCAGATACGGGACCCGCCGTTGACCTCCTGTCGGGTAATCAACGGTATCCCGCTAACAAAATTCTTAATTTGGTGGATTGTTTCAGACCAAGCGAGACATAGAGGAAGAGGTGAATAATATGTGTACCAGCGACAAAAGAACCCAAGAACTTATGCTTCTGAAAATGAGCTTGTCGTCGATCCGTATTGAGATGAATCAACAACTTGACGCCATGGCCGCACAGATAGACCGGCTTATACCTGATGAACATAAATTCAGGGGGAGGCAGCCCCAAACCAAAGCAGAATGGAAGGCCGAGGTTGCCTCATGGAAATGATCACCATTTCTAAAAGTAAAATCTATTGCATTGTGAGAGGCAGGGGTGG
>JAFDDR010000120.1 GCA_019310785.1 Deltaproteobacteria bacterium | reverse complement strand
ATTGACCCGGCAAGTTCTCCTAATTGTCTGTCTAAGGGCTTGACAAAACGGCAGTTGACCACACACGCGGAGCATCCTTCTTTTTCGAGGCGGTCAGCAGCCTCTAATGAAGTATATACGGTGCTGCCTAAGGCTAAAATAAGCAGATCTTTGCCTTGCCTGAGGATTTCCGCCTCGCCTATGGGAATGTTCTTGTAGTTCTTATCCATGGGGACCCCGTGGCCCTTGCCCCTCGGATACCTGATCCCCACAGGGCCTTTCTGTTGCAGGGCCGTGTACAGCATGTGCCTCAGCTCATTTTCATCCTTGGGGGCCATAAGGGTCATGTTCGGCAGGCTTCGAAGATAGGTTATATCAAAATGCCCGTGATGGGTGGGCCCGTCTTCTCCCACGAGTCCTCCGCGATCAATGGCAAAAATCACGGGCAGGCCGGGCAGGCATACGTCGTGTATAATCTGGTCATAGGCCCTTTGCAGGAACGTGGAATATATGGCCACCACAGGCCTGAACCCCTCTGTTGCAAGGCCCGCGGCAAAGGTCACCGCGTGCTGTTCAGCAATGCCCACGTCTAAGAATCTCTCCGGGTAAACCTCAGAGAACTCCGTCAACCCGGTCCCCTCAGGCATGGCCGCGGTAATTGCAAAGAGTTTTTCGTTTTCCCGGCCCAGTTCCACCATGGTCCTGCCAAATACCTCGGTATAAGACGGCGGGGGTTTTGGGCCATTTTTGGGGGGCGAGCCCGTGGAGATCTCAAAAGAGCCTACACCGTGGTAGTGTGCCGGGTCCTTTTCTGCGGGTCCGTATCCCTTTCCCTTGACCGTAACGGCATGTATCAGGACGGGGCCTTCCAGGTGCCGTGTGTTGTTGAAGGTTTCAATAAGCAGATCGATCCGGTGCCCTTTAATTGGTCCGATATATTTAAATTTGAGGGCCTCGAACAGCATGCCCTGGGTAAAAAAGGTGAGAAATGAGTCTTCCCATTTGCGGGCCACGTTCAGGATATCCTCACCCACCCCCGGGATAGACTTCAAAAAGACCTCGATCTCTTTTTTAAAGTTGACAAACCGCTTGCCTGTCATCTTGCGGCTCAGAAAAGAGGAAAAGGCCCCCACGTTGGGTGATATGGACATGGCGTTATCGTTCAGGACCACGATCAGGTCCTTTTCCATGTGCCCGGATTGTGTAAGCCCTTCAAAGGCCATACCGGCCGTCATGGACCCATCCCCGATTACGGCAATGACCTTGTTTTTTTCCCCTTTGAGTGCCTTCGCGGTCGATATGCCCAGGCCGGCGGATATGGATGTGCTGCTGTGCCCCGTATCAAATGTGTCAAAGGGACTCTCAGCCATTTTGGGGAATCCGCTGATGCCACCGTATGTTCGGAGGGTGTGAAACAGATCTCTCCGCCCCGTCAGCAGTTTGTGGGCATATGCCTGATGGCCCACGTCCCATATGATCTTGTCCTTTGGTGTGTCAAACACATAATGGAGGGCTATGGCCAATTCCACGGTCCCCAGGCTCGGGGCCAGATGCCCGCCGGTCTTAGATACCGTCTCAATGATTTTTTGACGGATTTCTTCGGCCAGGCCCTCAAGTTCATGAACGGAGAGGCCCTTGAGATCGGCAGGGCTGTCAATCTTGTCTAACAGTTTTTTATTTGCTTTTGAGTTCATTTCTTTCTTTCAATAATATATCGGGCGATTCGACGCAAAGGATCCGCCTCGTGTTCAAAGCCTTTGAGCGATTCAAGGGCCGCTTCAACCAATTCTGTCTCAAGTTCTTTGGATTTGTCCAGGCCGACAATCGCCGGAAATGTGATCTTTCCCTTTTTTTCGTCTGCACCGGCCGTTTTTCCCAATGTCTTGCTGTCACCTTCAATATCTAAGATATCATCGGAAATCTGAAAGGCCAGCCCTATATTCTGCCCATAGGATGTAATGGCCTCAATCTGCGTTTCGTCCCCGCCGGCCAACATGGCTCCGGACGCGACAGAGGCGGTAATCAAGGCGCCTGTTTTGTGTGTGTGTATGAACTCCACGAGGCATAAATCTGCCGCTTTTCCCTCTGACTGGATGTCAACTACCTGGCCCCCAACCATTCCTCGGTATCCGGCAGCGCGGGAAATCAGGTCAATGACCTTGAGTATAACATGGGGTGATACCCGTTTTCTCAATTCAGGCCCTGTAATCAGGCTGAATGCCTCAGTGAGAAGGCCGTCTCCAGCTAAAAGGGCGACAGCTTCCCCGAATACCTTGTGATTGGTCGGTTTTCCCCTTCTCAAGTCGTCATCATCCATTAAAGGGAGATCGTCGTGGATCAAGGAATATGTATGGATCAGTTCCAGGGCGCATGCCACGGGAAGGACATGGGCGCCATCACCCTTAACGGTCTCGGCCCCGGCCATACAGAGGATTGGTCTCAGCCTCTTACCCCCGGCAAAGAGGCTGTATTCCATGGCGTTTATAACATCGGATGCCGGGCCTTCGGGTTCAGGAAAACATGCCTTAAGTTCCCTTTCCACAATAGCCCTTTTTTCGTCTAAATATGCCTTTAACTCCAAAATACCTTCACCCCGTATCCTTTTCTTCGTCAATTTCAAAGGGTGTCTGCGAATATTTTTCGCCGCTTTCACGGACCAGGAGGGTCACTTTTTTCTCTGCCTCTTCCAGTTTATGGGAGCAGAATTGGGCGAGTTTCATTCCTTCTTCAAAGACCTTGAGCGAATCTTCCAAGGATAAATCGCCCCCTTCGAGACTTTCCACGATTTCTTCCAATCGCTCCATCGCCTTTTCAAATTTTTTCTCGGCCATGATTCCTCCTGAAGGGGAATATCTTATCATGTTCATTCCCGCGCAGGCGGGAATCCAAAGATTAAAATCCCCATCTAACTACAGGATATTGAGTAAATACATTTAACTTCCGAAGACTCTATAATGATAAGGCCTTAGTGTCAAAATGAAATTGTTGTAACATTTTTACCCCTCATCTTTCCTTATTCGGGTCCACCTTTTCCACACGACACTCCAATTGCCCCTCTCCTAAAAGCACCTGAACCTGCACTCCCTTTTTCATGCCTGCGGTATCCCTTACAATAGTCTTTTCCGGCAGTCTCAGGGTAATACTGTATCCCCGTTTCAGAATTGACAGGGGGCTCAGGTCCTCTATCCTTTTATTGAGGAGGGAAAGGAACATATTCCTGTCCGCAAGGCTTCTGTTCATGGCCCGGCTAAGGGATGTCCTCTGAAAATCGAGTCGCTGTCTAAGCGAGGTCATAATGTTTGCCGGAGAGTGAAGAATTAAGGCCCGGGCCTCTGTATTAAGCCCTTTCCGTGCATCACGGAGAGTCAGTTCCATCAGCCTTAGGAGTCTGGAATGGATGTCATCGAGTCGCAGCCATGTACTTGCAAGGCGTTTTCCGGGGTCCTTAAGGCCCTTTGAAACATGAGCCAGTTCCTGCTTCTGATCCTTTATTATGAGCCTGATTAAAGATATTAGCCGGTTTCTTAGCTCCTCCAGACGGGTTATCAGGGTTTCCTTTTCGACAACTAAGATCTCGGCGGCAGCAGAGGGCGTGGGCGCCCTGAGATCGGCAGCAAGGTCCGAGATCGTCAGATCAATCTCATGGCCCACCGCAGAGACGACAGGTATTCGGGAACGCCTTATGGCAAGGGCTAATTCCTCCCTGTTAAAGGCCCAAAGGTCTTCAAGGGAACCCCCTCCGCGTGTAAGGACGATGACATCCGTCTTTAGCTCACGATTGACAAGTTCCAGGGCATCCACCATGTCCTGTGCGGCTTCCTCGCCCTGGACCCTGACCGGGACAATGACTATTTCTATATTGGCAAAACGCCGCCGAATGATTTTCAGAAAGTCCCGAATGGCCGCGCCCGTGGGAGATGTTATAACCGCCACACGTTGAGGGAGAAAAGGGAGAGGCTTTTTGATGTCCTGATCGAAAATACCCCGGGCCGCCAGTTTTTTCTTTAGCTGTTCAAAGGCTAAGGCCAGAGCGCCCACGCCCATAGGTTCTAAGTAGTCGAGAATAATCTGATATTCCCCGCGGGGCGCATAAACCCCGATCCTTCCCTGGACAATCACCTTCATGCCGTTTTCAGGAAGAAATTTCAGGTATCGGGCCTGCAGCCGGAACATGACCGCCCTGATCTGTGACTTTTCGTCCTTGAGTACCATGTAGTAGTGGCCCGATGCAGGGGCGCTGAAGTTGGAGATTTCACCCTCCACCCATATAAAGTCAAAACGGTCCTCAATGAGGTCCTGAATGTCCTTGGTAAGAGCCGTGACGCTGTAGATTTTAGGATTCCGGCTATCCTGTAACAAAACTCAAAAATTCTCCTGGTTTTTGACTTAATTGTAATATTTTAGCTGTTTGAAAAATCGAGCAATATTGCAAGGTTCGTTCCAGCTTACTGCCTGGTATTTAGGTCAAATTTTCGCAGAAACCTGAAAATCGGCCACATTTATGCAACAGGTTTAGATATCGCCTTGAAAAATGCCTCACCCTTGCAACTAAAGTATAACTCTTAATTTAGAACAATATGAAATCATAGACAAGACCATTTTGCCATTCCGGACAGGGCCGCGATAAATTCCCTTGACCCTCACTTGCTATTTACCCTATATTTCTCTAAGGTTCGAAAGAAAATAAATTAGGGATAACATCAATATATTATTCATACTAAGGAATGGAGGTTTATCATGACCGATTTTTTGGAAGACGGGCCAAAAAACCCGCTCAAGATTCAGGACAATACGTTTCGAGATGGCCATCAGTCAACTTTAGCCACGAGGATGAGGACCGAGGACATGCTCCCCATTGCCGAGAAAATGGACGAGGTGGGATTCTGGGCCATGGAAGTGTGGGGAGGAGCGACCTTTGATACCATGCACCGCTTTCTTGGGGAAGACCCTTTTGACAGGATACGAACACTGAAAAAATATATCAAAAAGACACCTTTTTCCATGCTGCTGAGGGGTCAAAACGTGGTGGGGTATCGCAACTACGCGGATGATGTGGCGAAATTGTTCGTGGACAAGACATGTGAGGCGGGTATGGACGTGTTTCGCGTGTTTGATGCCCTGAATGATTTTCGCAATTTCGAGACAGTGGTGGAGAGGATCAAGGCCAATGGGAAGCACTTTCAGGGAACCATCTGCTACTCTCTGACCGAAAGACACATGGGCGGCGATGTATTCAACCTGGAATACTATCTCACCAAGGGCAAGGAAATCCAGGACATGGGCGCGGACTCGCTTTGTCTCAAGGATATGGCCGGTATCATGGCCCCCTTTGATATTGCCAGGATCGTCACGGAACTCAAGAAAGCGATCACGATTCCCATTCACCTGCACACCCATTATACCAGTGGAATGGCTTCCATGGTCTATTTAGAGGCCATCAAGGCGGGCGTGGACATTGTGGATACCTGCTTAGCGCCGTTTGCATTGAGGACCTCACAGCCGGCGGTCGAGCCCATTGTGGCCACACTTTATGGGACCATAAGAGATACCGGATTCAGACTGATGCCACTCCTGGAATTGGGCGATTATATGGAGACCGTTGCACCCAAGTACCGGGATTATTTAGCCACGAACAAGATGTCTGTCATAGATACGGGGGTTTTGGCCCACCAGGTGCCCGGCGGTATGATCTCCAACCTTGTCAGCCAGCTAAAAGAGGCCAAGGCCCTTGACCGGCTGGCAGAGGTCTATGCAGACGTAGCCGTTACGCGCAAGGAGTTGGGGACCCCGCCCTTAGTTACGCCTACTTCTCAGATCGTTGGTGTCCAGGCCGTGTTAAATGTCCTTTTCGGGAGATATAAGATGGTGACCAACGAGGTCAAGGATCTTGTTTACGGGCTTTACGGCAAGACCCCCACACAGATAGACCCCGAGGTCCGGAAAAAGGTTTTGAAGGGTTACAAGAGGGGTGAGACTCCGGTGACGGGCCGTGCGGCGGATTATTTGGAGCCAGAGCTTGAAGAGGACAGAAAAAAGATAGGAGACCTGGCCAAGGATGATTTTGACCTTTTGATCTATGCACTATATCCCACAACCGGGGAGCAGTTCCTTAAATGGAAATATGGTTTAGAAGAAAAACCTGTCTCGATCAAGCCCAAGACCTTGGAAGATATCCGCAAAGAGGATGAGGCCATGGCCGCGGCCATAGAGCAGGTGTGCAAGACTGCATGATCGGATTCTTAAGACATCAGTTCAATTTAAAAGGCGGGTCTTAGACCCGCCTTTTAGTTCGGAGCGGTGGCGGGTCCCGTACAAAAATCAGTAAAGAGAGCGAACATTGTTTATTACCTTTGAAGGCATAGAAGGATGTGGCAAGACCACGCAGATCAAACGGCTTGTTGATCGTTTAGGCGAGTTCTCCATCCCCTTTGTCCTTACATTGGAACCCGGTGGAACAAGGGTGGGGAAGGATATCAGGAGGATCCTCCTGGATTCCCGGAATCGGGCCCTGTCTAATCTGGCCGAACTCCTGCTCTATGAGGCAGACAGGGCGCAACATGTGGAAGAGGTTGTCATGCCCGCCCTGGATCTGGAAAAGTGGGTCTTGTGCGATCGATATTTTGATGCAACGACGGTTTACCAGGGTTATGTTCGAGGTCAGGATATGGCGCTGATAAAGACCTTGAATGAAAAGGCGTCTTTCGGAATATGGCCTGATATTACTTTTGTGCTCGATTGCCCGGTGGAGATCGGGCTTTTTAGGGCTCGAAAGCGGGAATCCGGCCGAGGGGGACACCCTGAGGAGGGACAGGACCGGTTTGAAAGGGAGGAAAAGGTCTTTCATGAAGCCGTGCGGAAAGGATATCTCTCCCTTGCTAAGACAGACCGCAAACGATTTGTGGTGGTTGATGCGACGCTTACGGAGGACGAATTAGAAGAAGTGATATTTGAACACATCAGGCCGTATATCCAAAAATAGAGGTTAAGCTCCTTGCTGTCATTTTCACAAATAATTGGGCAGGAAAAGGCCAAGCGGTTTTTAAAACAGGTGATGGCCAGGGAAAAGATTCCCCATGCGTATCTGTTTACCGGGATTGCCGGGGTCGGAAAGACCAGTATGGCCATGGCCTTAGCCATGGCCTTGAATTGCGATTCACCGGTTAACGGGGACAGTTGCGGCAATTGTTCCTCGTGCCGCAAGATGATGAGCGGAAATTTTCCCGACTTTATTTCCATCAGGCGCAGGCCGGACAAAAAAAATATCTTGATTCAACAAATAAAAGATCTTAATCGTGAGCTCAGGTTTGCTCCTTTATCGGCCAGATACCGTGTGTGTCTTATTCGGCAGGCCGAAATAATGACTGTAGAAGCGGCCAATTCCTTTTTGAAAACTCTTGAAGAACCACCACCCGGAAATATCCTGATACTTAAGACAGTAGAACCCCGCAATCTTTTGCCGACCATTGTATCAAGGTGCCAGAGGGTCTCCTTCAGCCCGCTGCCTTTTAAGGACATTGCTGATTTGCTCGCCAAGGAGAGGAATGTAGACAAGGAAACCGCAGAGGTCCTTGCTAAGGTCTCAGACGGAAGTCCGGGTCGAGCCCTTAAAATGTCTGAGGGAAATTTTCTGGAAAAGCGACAGGAATGGCTCTTAAGTCTTGTGAACCTGCCCGGTCTGTCCAAGGAAAAGGCCATTAATATGGCCTTTGAATATGCAGAAAAGGACAAGAAAAAGGATACTGAGAGATCGGGGAGCAGTGAGACAGGCGTGCCGGCCATGTTGGCGGTGTGGGAGAGCTGGTATCGGGACCTGCTTGTCGTCAGGGCGGGAGGCCCGGCCCACTTGCTTATTAATGCGGATTTTTCCCAGAACTTGAAAAAAATTGCGGAAAAATCTATAATAAAAACACTAATTGACAGCATCTTAGCCATAGACAGGGCTCAACATGACCTGAGCAGATACCGGAACAAAAAACTGGTTATGGAGCACACCGTGCTGAGGCTTAAACATTTCGCCGATGCGCATGGTCAGAGATAATGGCACTGCCTTGGAGTTTTGTGTCTAAAAATACAAATTCCAAGCACCAAAATACAAATAAATCTCAAACTCCAATATTCAATGACCAAAACCTTCCAGGACAAAAGATATTGTTTGGATTTTAGAATTTTGGTCACCCGTCCTCCGTAATACTATGGAGGGTGGATTGGAATTTTTTTGATATTTGGAATTTGATATTTGGATTTTCAATATGTCAATGAAACTCCAACAAAGCAAATCCCCTCTGGGGATAACCAAAGCCTGGTCCTCTGGGCCAGGATTTTACAACTTGCAACAGGGCTTACCATGAACAAGATCGTCGGTATTCAATTTAAGGACCATGGCAAGGTATATGATTTTGAGTCCGGGCATTTTGTCCTGAAAAAAGGGGACAAGGTGATGGTGATAACCAAGGAAGGCCCTGCAATCGGCTGCGTTTCCACGGAGCCGCAAAACAGGCCGGGGAACATGCCGGAAAGACCACTCAAAAAGATTTTCCGCCTGGCTACGGGGGATGAAATCGGAAGGTATGACAGAAATTGTGCGCTTGAGCGGACGGTTTATGATTACTGTTACCAGAAGATAAAAAAAAGATTCGTACCCATGTGTCTCGTGTCCGTGGAGAGGCGTTTTGACGGCAGCAAGATCATTGTCTATTTTACGGCAGACGGAAGGGTGGACTTTCGGGAGCTGGTCAAGGACCTGGTGCGAAAATTCCGGACCAGGATTGAGATGAGGCAAATCGGAGTCAGGCACCAGTCCAAGATGGTAGGGGGTCTCGGGACCTGTGGCCGGCCCCTGTGCTGTGCCACGTTTTTGAATAACTTTGCTCCGGTGACCATAAAGATGGCCAAGGAACAGAACATCTCACTGAACCCTAACAAGATATCCGGAATGTGCGGTAGACTCATGTGCTGCCTTAACTATGAACATGAATTCTATGAAAGAATGAAAAGGAATCTTCCAAAGATAGGGAAAAAGGTTATGACAGGGTCGGGTGAAGGCAAGGTAATCCGCCAGAATGTCTTGAAGGAGACATTGAACGTGAGGCTTGAATCCGGGGAAGAGATCGAAATAAGCGCCGGGGATATTGTCCGGGAAGGTATTTTCAGAAAAAGTCAAAGGAAAAGGAAAAATTAGGAAATTGAACAGCCAATTCTACGTAACAACGCCCATATATTATGTGAATGCCGAGCCCCACATCGGTCATGCCTATTCGACCATTGTGGCGGACGTATTGAACAGGTTTTACTCACTTGCCGGTTTTGAGACATTTTTCCTTACCGGGACGGATGAACATGGAGACAAAATCGTTTCCGCGGCCGAAAATTCCGGACAGACGCCAAAGGAGTATGTTGACAGGATAAGCGGTCTTTTCAGGACCCTCTGGCCCAAATTGAATATTTCCAATAATTATTTTGTCCGCACCACGGATCCCGGGCATCAGGACACGGTCAGGTTCATCCTTAACCGGGTCAATGAGAATGATGATATCTACTTCAGCGAGTATGAAGGCCTCTACTGCTTTGGTTGCGAACGGTTTTATACGGAACGGGAACTGGTGGACGGCAAGTGCCCGGATCACCGGACCGAGCCCGAAGTTATCAAAGAGTCCAACTATTTTTTCCGAATGAGCAAATACCAGGATTGGCTTATTGATCATATCCGCCAAAACCCGGGTTTTATTAGGCCTGAAAGATACAAAAACGAGGTGCTCTCCTTTCTAAAGGAGCCCCTGGAAGACCTGTGTATTTCCAGGCCGAAGTCGCGCCTCAAATGGGGAATCACGCTTCCTTTTGATGAAAACTTCGTTACGTATGTCTGGTTTGATGCCCTTATTAACTATGTTTCAGCCGTGGGCTATCCTGATGGCGAGGGATTTAAACAATTCTGGCCCTCTGCCCAGCACATAATCGCCAAAGATATCCTGAAGCCCCACGGAATCTACTGGCCCTGTATGCTGAAGTCGGCAGGCATTGAACCCTATCAGCATCTCAATGTCCACGGATACTGGAACGTGAACGAGGGAAAGATGTCCAAGAGCATCGGCAATGTGGTGAGACCCCTGGAGCTGGTTGACATCTACGGCCTTGACGCGTTCAGATATTTTTTGATGCGCGACATGGTCTTCGGGCTTGATTCCGAGTTCAGTGAAGAGGGCCTGGTGGCGAGAATAAACGCGGACCTGGCAAATGATCTTGGAAACCTGGTGAGCCGAAGCCTGACAATGGTTTGCAAGTATTTTAAGGGAGAGCTGCCCGAGCCGGGTCACTCGGACGCGGCGGATGAGGAACTGAGGATCGCGACACTTGAACTTGTTGACAGGTATGAAGAATTAATGAAGGGCCTGGGCTTTCACAAGGCCCTCATGGCCATATGGGAAATGATCGGTAGGCTCAACACTGGCCAAATCGGATATTGAAAGGCTCGGAACGGTAATGTTTCATATTATTGAACCGCTCAAGGTCGTTGCCGCTCTCATATGGCCTTTTATGCCGGAATCCGCTGAAAAGATTCAGGACCAATTGGGCCTTTCAAGAAAAGGCAGGGATTTTGTACTTGAAGACCTGCGGGCATGGGGAAAGGAAAGACCGGTAAAGGCCATGAAAATGGCACCGGCCTTGTTCCCCCGTATTGAGACCAAGAAACAGGAAGGCCCGGCCAAGAAGGAGAAAGAGAAAATGTCTGAAAAAGAGATGCCTTTGATTTCCTTTGACGAATTTCAAAAAATGGATCTCAGGATCGGAACCATTATAAAAGCAGAGGCCATTCACGGATCTAAAAAATTGATCAAGCTGACCGTGGATATTGGTGAAGAACGCACTGTTGTGGCAGGCCTGGTGGGCCATTATACGGAAGAGGATCTTTTGGAAAAACAGGTGGTCCTGGTGACCAACCTGGAACCGGTCAAGCTAATGGGGGTGGAATCACGCGGCATGGTCTTAGCCGCGGAAGACGAATCCGGCGTGCATGTCTTAGTGCCGGATGTAAAGACCGTCCCTGGCAGCAAAGTGAAATAGGGTTAAGGGTTGTGTGATCCCAATAATAAGTTGACTTTCAGGTTAATTAAAGATATCCTAAAGTTAATTTTAAGGTTAACTTACATCTTTGAGGGGATCATATTCCATGTCCAAATATCTAAGCGCAAAGGACTTTCGTCAACGTTTTCCTAATGTTACTGACGATCTTAAACAATGGGGAGAGATCATTGTTCTCAAAAGGTCAAAACCGTTATTCAGGGTCCTGCCATTCGAGGAGTCCCCGAAAGATCTGCTGGACAGGGCCTCAGCAAAGGAGGACGGTACTCAACCTGACCTTGAGGAAATATCCCGGATTGTTCACAAACTTCGGGAATTATAATGAAGGTTGTTGTCGATACGAACGTGGTCGTATCAGGTTTGCTATGGGGAGGCCAGCCTAACCGGATTTTAAGATGGGCGCGTGAAGGTCTTCTGGAGATTGTGGCTTGTGAAGAGACGACTGCTGAATTGAGACGCGTCACACAATATAAAAGGTTCTCCAAAAGGCTGTCTGATCTTGATACATCTTCAAATGAAGTCTTTTTCTATTTTATGAATCTCGTAAAATTCGTACCCACACCTGAAATCATTCCGGACATCATCAAGAAAGATCGGTTCGATAATATCTTTTTAGCATTGGCATTGGAAAACAAGGCCCATTTAATTATCTCCGGTGACAGGCATCTACTTGACTTAGGGGAATTTAAAGATATTCAAATTGTAATGCCGAGTGAGGCCACAAGGGTCATTGAGAACTTGCTGAGCTGCTAAATTTTCCAGGCCCTAAGTTCATGACCATGAAATTTGCTACCTTTAATACCAATTCCGTTCGCGCCAGGCTTCCTATTATTAAGGACTGGCTGGACCGGGAACAACCGGACGTTCTTTGTGTCCAGGAGACCAAGGTCCAGGACAAGGATTTTCCTGCTGGTCCTTTTGAGGAAGCCGGATACCACGTCATATTCAAAGGGCAGAAGTCCTATAACGGCGTGGCTATTATCAGTAAACTCCCACCGGATGATATCCTACTGAACCTTTATGACAAGGAGGATGAACAGGCCCGATTTATCAGTGCCCGAATCGGTGATATCCCCGTGATAAACGTCTATGTTCCCCAGGGTTTTGCAGTAGGTACGGACAAATTTGAATACAAGCTTTCCTGGTTAAACGATCTCTTGAAACATATCAAAGAAAATTATGATCCGGCTCAGCCACTTCTCGTGGCCGGTGATTTTAATGTGGCGCTTGAACCCATTGACGTGTTTGACCCTGAAAAGTTCAAAGGTGAGGTGGGTTTCCACCCGGATGAACAGACCATTCTGCGGCAATTCCTGGATTGGGGGCTTGTGGATGTTTTCAGAAAACATGAGCCTGCCGGGGACCATTATACGTTCTGGGATTACAGGATACCCAATGCCTTAAAGCGAAAAATGGGCTGGCGTATTGACTACATATTGGCCACGGTGCCCTTAGCGGAAAAAACCGGGAATGTCCGGATCGACACCGAAGCAAGGCTCCTCGAAAAACCCTCGGATCACACCTTCCTCGTGGCGGAATTCCATTAATACCGGAAACACTGAAATTTCAGGTCATAATGCCGGTTGATTTTCCCGGATCCAGCTCTCTTGAGCCCTTGGACCTTATTTTCGGTTTGATTACTTCTTTAAAAAAACGTAATGCCTCTTCGGCATCATTGTCCATCAATATTGCTTCAATCCTCATTTTCTCTTGATCTGAAAATTCAATTACAATTTTTCCCATTTCAATACCCCTCAATCAGCAAATGTTATTATAGAAACGCGAACGGACGGTTTGCATGTTCTCAGTAATCATGAGGAATCCCCCTGATATGTAAAAGAAGATGCTCACGGTCTTCCATGTCTTCAATCCAGCCATAATTGGCATCGTGTTTGGTATCCAGATCCTTTATGTATGGTTTGATGTCAAGCAACGGTGTGCCATCAAACACATCCATACCTGATGTGAGGATTTCGTTATTTGTAATGTCTTTTATGCGAACAATGCTAAGGCCGATGGGATTCGGTCTAACCGGCGATCTGCTTGCAAATACTCCAACCTCAACGCCGCCGGTCCATGGAGGCGATACAAGCCCTGATAATTCTCGCTTAACACGATGTATGTAATAAATAACGTAAATATAACGAAACCCATCAAGTTTATAGAGGCTATCAACATATTGGGGATCAACTACTATACGGAAATCTCCTTCATCATCCTCCACCGGCTGATAAGGCGCATTGTCGATATATGGCGTTCTGATAACTCCAATCTGCTTCAAATGGAAGTTCAGCAACCTTTCCGCCTGGTTTTTCTCTTTTGGCGGCTTTTGAGATTTTTCTGTTCCGGATATTGCTCCAGGTTTGGGAACCTTGCTTTGCTCCAGTTTTTTGTTTGCCAGTTCTATATGTCTATTTGCATTTTTCAAAATTTCAATGGCCTCTCTTAGCTCATGGCCGACTTCTTCGAGTCCTAAGTTAACAATTTTCTCGAGCCACTTCTCATTATCTCGAATGTGGTCATTATTATGGTTTATCCAATAAGGCATCAAAATCCCTAATTTCTCAATATCGGACACGGCTTTCTTTTTATTGTCTAATTTCTCTGTCATAATGCTATTGCCCCCTTTAACAATCGCACACAACCTCTTTCAAAGTTGTACGATTTCCTGGACGTTCAATTATACCGGGTTCACATCAGGAGCATTACCCGTCCGTAACTCCTTGGAATGACCAGACCGTGAGGCCCGGAACTGAAGAAAAGCCATCACCCTCATAGCGCTTAATCTCAACTATATTTTCTTATTAACAAACCGGTAATACTCTCTACACATCTCTCAGGCCATGCACGAAATAGTAACTAATGGCCACCATAAGGGAACTTAAAACGAAAACTGCCGCAAAACCCACTTCGCCTATAAGCCATCCTGCCATGAGCGGAAAAACAGCCGTAGAAAGGCTCATGGCGCCTGTGATTCCGCGGTAGAGCGCCCTGTTTTCGTCTTGACTGATTTCTATGAAAATGCCTTCTGCGGAAACCTCTCTGGCGCTTATGCCAAAGCCCGATAAAAAGAATACAGTCAGATAAAAATAGATAGATAAGTTGGACAGCGTAATTGCGAGAAGCGGGAGCATTGTCCCGATTATAATACACCCCTTGAACACACCGCGGAATCCATGTCTTTTTACCAACCTGGCCCATATAAAATTCGATACGATCATTCCGGTTATCTGCAAAAGCAGATAGGTGCCTATTTGTTTGCCGGTCAGCCCATAGTTTTGTTTGGCTAAGACTACATAAAAAGGGAGTAGCGTCAAACCGAATCCTGAAAAATTTATCATAAAGATATAGTTTCTGAGATTCCTGTCATTGCTAAATCTATGAGGGATTGTCATTAACACCCTGATAAAATTATAGCTTTCATGCTTTTGTTGAATTTCTTTCTCTTTTATGGCCCAGAATCCGAACGAAGCTATAAACAGCATCATGGCGGCAAGTAAGAAGAGCCGTTGGTAGTTGGCGGGATACTCCAACACGGAAAGTATACGCTGGGCCGCAAGTGCAGCAATAAGTATCGATGCGCTTTTGAGAATCTGGCGCCATACAAAAAAGATCTGTCTCTCCTCTACAAGCAGTGATTTTCCGAGAATATCAGAATATGAAACTCCTGCGAAAGTGCCGGATATGGCAAAAATAAACATCAAAGCAAAGATGAATATCATGGTAGAGCCTTCGGAATATCGTCCTGTCTGCCATAGAAGCAGAGAAACCGAAGTTAGAGCCAGGACCCTCAGGTTTATACCCAAAAGAAGGAAAGGCTTCTTACGATCCTTCAGGTGGAGGTAGCTGGCAAATAACAGTTCGCCGATAATGGGGGTTCCAACCATAATTGAAGTCAAAATCCCCACCTGGAAATTGCTTCCGCCCGACTTTACTACCATGGAAGGAAGGATTGTGTTTAAGTTAGTGAAGGTAGCGGCAAAGGCAAGGAATACTGCGTGCCAGAGAAAAGCGATGAAATTAACATTTTTAGTGGATAAATAGTTCATAACTGCGTCTATACCCCATTTCTGACTTATGATCAATCCGGCAAGGCTATTTCAAGATCGAACATCATGCCGGCTGGAAAAAAGAGTAACCGTTCACAGGTTCTACCCCACTATATGCGGGGATCTTCGACAGGGTTTTCAACGTTCCCCGCCAAGCGGGGAACCTTTGAACCCGTGAACGCCTACTGCTGTTCGAACCGGAATGTTTTACATCTTGATGTTTCCGTGTTATGGTGTTAAAATGTATATACATACCGTAGAAAGGAGGCATAAGAATGCAAGATAAACGGGTAACCATTCGAATACCATTTGAAATATGGAAAGCTCTCAGGGAACTCCAGACTGTGGGGAAAATTTCCAGTATCCAGCAGGCGGCCGTCACCGGCATGAACAAGCTTATTGAATCCCTGAAAAGGGGTGAGGAGGACAACCAAAGGGACGCTGCCAAAAAACGTGTACTAAATGTTCTTGTAAAGGAAAAACCTCTTGGAAACTGGGAAGATATACACAGGGAAAGGACGGAAGCAGATGCTGACAGGTCTTGATACAGGGTTTTTCTTTGCCCTACAGGAGCAAAATCCAACCGCGTTCCGTGTCTGGCAGGAGTATGAGACAATAACATCGGTCATTGTTTTGTACGAACTCCAAAGGAAACTTCTGAAAGGGGAATTTAAGGAGTGGCCAACGATCATTGCGGATATATGCGAAGCCGTAAATGTTATGCCGGTTAATAAGGAAACTGCCCTAAAGGCAAGTCACATCGGGCACGGTACCGGCATGCCGGGGCTCGATGCATTAATCCTGTGTTCACTTCTGGTGCCTGATTGCACCGAAATCTATACCACGGATTCACATTTTGAGTTGTATCAGAAAAAGGGGCTCAAAATCGTTAATCTTTATTCATAAGTATTTTTGTCGAATCAAGGTCCTGGGGCAGGGGTTTGATAAGCTGGTCAATGAGACGATTTTAGTAATATGACGAAGAAGGTATTGGCTTTTATGGATACAAATCAGGATAACAGAGGGACAATAGGTGAACAACTGTTGCTTTTTCAGGATCGGGACATGCTGTTTAACCGTGGCGTGTTGGAATTGGCCAGATTAAATCTTGATGCGGCAAGACAAGCATTTAACCGCCACCAGGAGTTGTATCATGACAGGAATGCCCTTGACAGGGAAACAAAGCTAACCGATTTTTTAATAAAAGGTTTCTCTCGTATCCCGGACTCTTGCCCTGAAAGGCCCGCACACTTATACAGGCTTTGGACATCATTTGAACGCTATTTGGAATCAGTGGGTTTTGTGGGTGAAAATATCGTCTCCGAAATCAAATACTCGCTTTTCCGAAAGATACGCGAGTCCATTGAGCAATGTAATTTGACTGATGCCCTCTATTTCGCTGATACTGTTCCGATCGGCTATATTTACATCCAGCTCAAAGAATATGGCCTGGCCATTCAATCTCTTCAGGCCTGTATCCCCTCAACACCGGATAACGCAGCGATCTACGGATATTTAGGAGATGCTTATATATTGCGTGGAGAGCCGGGAGACATTGGCACCTCCAGGCAGTGCTATCTGGAGGCATATTTAATTGATTCTGCCGGTATTGATTGGCGCCACATAAAGGACCTGACACTTCTAAAATTGAGAGATCAAATTATTGAAGAATATAACCTGGATGATTCTTTGGCCCTTGAATGGCTTCCGAGTTATGCCTACATCGAAGGAATATTTAAACCCAAGACTATTAAGCTAAATGACGGACTTAAAAAATTCGTAAAAGAATATCTCAAGATAAAAAAGGCATATGATAAAGATCAGACGTCTGAACTAAAGGCCAGGCTCTTTATTAGATCCATGGTCCTTTGTGATAATGAGGATTCTCTAAAATTTATCAAACGCATAGATTTCATGGATATTCGCAGGTTGATGAAGGACATAAATCCCGGCTTATTCCGAAGATACCTTAAGTTTATTGAAAACAGAAATCGCCACAAAGGTTATTAGACTCTGCAACCGCTCTTGTCTGATTCACATATCTCATCAAAAAAGAATCATAAAGTTCTAATATGAACGCACAAAATAAATAGCTTGACAAAAACAAAACTATAAAGTACTGTTAAATGCGTGAAACCAACCCTTGATTTCATCGGAAAAAACATACGATTTCTGAGGCGTCAGAGCAGTTGGACCCTTGCGCAATTAGCCAAAAGGGTCGGAATGAGCGAAGGGCCTTTGGGAAGGATAGAGCGGGGGGTCAACGCACCCTCGGCATCCGTGATATATCGCCTAACAAAGGTGTTCGGGGTTTCCGTGAACGCCCTTTTTGCAGAAGCTGAACAGGACCTTCACAATGTTCGTTTTGAGGGTGCACACGATCCTTTCCTTGTGAGTATCGGAAAGGAGGATGCGATCCTTCCGGCCAAAATTCAAAGTATGGCAGGAGATATCATCGCGGGATTTCAGGCCCTGGAGGATATCTGCAACGCCCGGAAACGTGCCGGCATACCCCTTTCTATTCCCTTTGATCCGACCGAACAGGGCATTCGTGTGCTTTCTGAAACCGTACGGCGCATCATGGAAATCCAGCACGGCATCGTATTCGACTATTTCGAATTATTTGAAAACCAGGGATTCAGGGTGGTTGTCCTTCCTTTGCCAAAAGACATAGACAGCTTTTCCTATTATGACCCACCGAATCAGAACGCATTCTTCTTTCTAAACACCCGCAAGAATCCCGAACGGCAGCTCTTCCACCTTGCTTATGAATTAGGCAGGGTCTTTATCCTTACCTATACAATGCAGCAGGGCATAGAGTTGTTCGCATCCGAGGACGAGAAAAGGCCTTACGGCCAAAAACCGTTTACTGCGCGGCATGCGGCAAATCGTTTTGCGGCAAATTTTCTCATGCCCAAGAAGGCAGTCTTCGACACGGTGAACCAGTTAGGCATTCAAAAAAAACACTGGTCCTATGAATTGCTACTCCGCATAAAACATCGCTTCGGCATTTCCGCCGAGACGTTTCTATACCGGTTGGAAGAACTGGACTTGATTGATCCTGCCTTAGATGAACCCCTAAAAGAGAAGATCTATGATCATTACGATAAAACAACCTTTGGTGAACCCGACTTTTCCAGGCGACTGTTAACCCCCAACGGCAGATTGTGGGACCTGGTGCTAACGGGAAAAGAAGTGGAAGAGGGACGTGATGAGGTCCTGGAAGTTGAACAAACTCTGAAAAAGTGGAAGGTGTTGAGAAAGTAAAGAATGAAAAAAGAGAATTTGCCAACTTGAAATCACACCCCGTTAAATGCAGTGCTTATTTAACCGGGTAAACGTATTGAGAAGTAAATGCCCTGTCTGCGTCTGCCTGTGCGTTGCACGCAGACAGGTGCAACGCACAGGCAGGCATAACAAGACCGATGCAGGTAAAAGAGGAATCTGCAATCCATGGAGATAAGACATGAGATCGTTTGAGTATGATTATCTGTTTGAAACACCTATAAGCCACTTGCAGGGGATGACCTTGCGGGTACTGGGTGAGTATCGTGGAAGGCAGGCGCTCTATATTGAGCAGTCACCTGAGGTCCTTGAGACATTGCGCAAGATTGCAATGGTTCAGAGCACCGAATCCTCCAACAGAATTGAAGGTATCACAGTTGGTCCGGGCAGAGCAGACCGTATTGTCCTGAAGAAAGACGAACCAAGAGACCGCTCCGAACAGGAAGTGGCAGGGTATCGGGATGTTTTAGCAGATATCCATACGAACCATCGGAGGATGACACTTTCCACGGACTTGATTATGCGATGGCACAGGGCACTCTACCACTTTACCGGGACCGCAGGAGGGTCGTGGAAAGAGAAGGACAATGCCATCATTGAGGTCGGGACGGATGGGAAACAGTACATTCGTTTCAGGACCGTTTCGGCCCTGGCTACCCCTGAATTCATAGAAAGGCTGATTGGCCTCTTCAAACTGGCGCTCGATCAGGGAAAAACAGATCCTCTTCTTTTGATCGCCTCCTTTGTTTTTGATTTTGAATGCATTCACCCATTCTGGGACGGAAACGGACGTATTGGAAGACTTCTGACGCTCATCCTGCTTTACCAGAGCGGATATGATGTGGGCAGGTATATCAGCCTTGAGCGGATTGTTGAACAGAGCAAGGAGACTTATTACGAAGCGCTGCAAAAAAGCTCGACCGGATGGCATGAGGCGAATCACGATCTTGGTCCCTGGTGGAACTATTTCCTTGGCATTCTCGTGGCCGCGTACAAGGAGTTCGAGGCAAGAGTCGGGACTATCACTTCTTCTCGTGGGGCCAAACGAAAGATGGTTCAGCGGGCGGTAGACCGTTTACCGGAAAGGTTCAGAATCGAAGATCTGCGGCAAGCCTGCCCCGGAGTGAGCTATCCTACGCTTCAGAGGGCGCTTTCGGATATGCGCAATGCGGGCAGAGTAGAATGCCTTGGGCGAGGACCTAATGCCGAATGGCAGAAAGTCAGTGGCTGATGTGATAATCATATCAGAAGTAAGTTTTGTGATAAGATTATACCTCTAATCTGGCTTTGAATTGAAACGTGGAAATCGCTGTGTGTGGCCATAGCAGGTTTGAACGTCCCTCTTTCGAGGCAATTAGAGGTAAAGAGGCAGTCACTAAACCCCAAAGAAGTTATCCTCTCTGCCCTGAAAGAACGACCTTCTATCAGTGTCAGGGATCTGGCGGTTCAATGTGAAATGAGTATTCATAGTGTGCAGCATCACATCAATAAGCTTAAAGATGCAGGCGCGATTCGGCATGTGGGGTCAACCAAGGCTGGGCAGTGGGAAATTATTAATAATCACGTTTTGAAAGGGACTAAAAAGGTGTTGTTTAGAGAAGAAAATACTATCAGTTGAGATATCCCCGGTCTCCCGTTAAAAGAGGTCCAAATTCGGAGGGCCGTATCTGTCAAAATCGTGTGGCAGGCTAAGCAATCTCCGGGGAATTAAAATAAACAACTCACGCAAATCTGTGTAATCTGTGCCTGCCCCATGAAATGCTTTTTGTCTTTCTATTTCATCGGGGTGATTTTCTCACCAAAAGAAACGCCCCTTAAAAGGGGCGTCGGCCCGACGATATTAGCGCTGGGGGTGCTACGTTTTGGTAAACTCTATAAAAACCAGGTTTAAAAGGCAAAATCGAAATCCGTGGGAGTAAGGTTATTCTCGACACTGACCTGGCTGCAATTTACGGGGTCCAAACATTCCGTTTCAACGAAGCTGTCAAGCGGAATCGAGATCGTTTCCCTGAGGATTTCATGTTCCAACTTACAAAAGAGGAAGTTACGAGTTTGATATCGCAAAATGGCATGTCAAAACAAAGTTGTAAAAGGAGAATGAGAGGTGGGAGAAAAATCTGTCAGCATTCCTACTGAAAGAATTGAAAAGGCGATTATACTCATCCGTGATCAAAAAGTTATGATAGACAGGGACTTGGCCGAACTCTACGGGGTGGAAACAAGAGTACTAAATCAAGCGGTTCGGCGAAACAAAAAAAGATTTCCGCCGGATTTCATGTTTCCTTTAACACGCGAGGAAATAAGGAACATATCACAAATTGTGATATGTTCAGGAATCAAACATGCACGCAATGTTAATGTTTTTACTAAACACGGCGTAGCCATGCTTTCCTCGATTTTAAATAGCGATCGAGCTATCGAAGTCAACATCGCGATCATGAGGGCTTTTGTAGAGCTCAGAAGAATATCCTCCTCCCACAAACAACTGGCCCAAAAGCTCCGTGAGATTGAGGCACGGTTGGAAGATCATGATGAGAGTATTGATGCAATATTCGAGGCGATACAGCAACTTCTCAAGCCGCCAGAAAAGCCCAGGAAACGGATTGGCTTTGAAGTCAAGGAACCTAAAGCACGCTATGGCAAAAGAACCAGGAAAAAACAGCGTTAGGGAATGAACAATGGAATACGACAAAGACAGGGTTGATGAAATGGTTCTTGCACTACTGTACCTGACGACTCATGATCAGGGAACAAGGGCGTGGAAAGGTATGGATTGGGCTGCAATGGACCGCCTGCATGACAAGGGTTATATTGGAAATCCCAAAACTAAGGCAAAGTCGGTGACTCTGACAGAAAAAGGGGAGAGATTATCCGAAGAGTTCTTCAAGAAACATTTTTGTTTAACTTCCAAGAGTCAAGAGTAGACCCCTTTTTACGTTTCAATAACACTCGCTGTAATTATGCAAGTTGATTTGGATTGAAAACAATGAATAATTTGCCGGATGATTCACATAAATCGGAAATTATCCTCTACCAGACCGAAGACGGGCAGGTGAAGCTTGAAGTTCGCCTTCAAAACGAAACGGTCTGGCTCACCCAGCAGATGCTTGCGGAGCTGCTCCAGACGACAGTCCCCAATATCAGCATGCACATTCGGAATATCTATGTGGAAGGAGAATTAACTCCGGAGGCAACTATTAAGAAATTCTTAACAGTTCGTCAGGAGGGAAACAGGGCTGTCCGGCGTGAACTGGATTATTACAATCTGGACATGATTATTTCGGTGGGCTACCGGGTTAAGAGTCTGATAGCCACCCGTTTTCGAATATGGGCCTCACCAGTTGGAAGTAGGGAGAAGTACGCAAAACCGATGTCACCACAGCTAAGAACTACCTCAAAGAAGAGGAAATAGACGAACTGAACCGGATTGTGGTGATGTGGCTGGATTTTGCCGAAGATCAGGCCAAGCACCGCAAGCAGGTTTTTATGAAGGACTGGGAGCAAAAGCTTGATGAGTTTTTGCACTTCAATGAGCGCAAGGTGCTTCCGAATGCGGGCAAAGTGAGCAAGCAGTCAGCCGAAGAGCACGCAAAAACGGAATACGAGCAGTTTGAAATTCGTCGGCGTGCATACAAAGAGTCTGTCGGCGAAGCGGAATCCATCAAACAACTGGAGGAAGCTTCTAAGGATCTAAAACAACTGGAAGAATCAAAAGGACCTTCAGATAATTGGCAGGGTTAAAAAACAGCATTTTTTCCACTCGTTTGACCGTATCTGTCAAAACCGTAAGCTAAGATGTACCAATGTTTTGATTTTCTCACCAAAAGAAACGCCCCATTTCAGGGGTGTCGGCCCGACGATATTAGCGCTGGGGGAGCTACATTTTGGTAAACTCAATAAAATGCCGGTTTAAAAGTCAAATTGTGATTGACAATTCCCCCGCACCCCTCTCCACAGGATGCGCAACTCGGCGGGTTTTTTGTCTCAAGCATACTTGTAGAAAGGAGAGGATTGTGGGATTTTGGATTGAATTGTTTTTATGCTGTTTAATCTCATTTGCACATATGTTTTTCTAGACCACAAAGCTCAAATATGCAAAGCATATAGACTAATAGGTTCTATCATGAAAAAGGAAGTTAACTCTGATGCTTGATTTTTCCAAATTGTTTGCTCACACAAAAGGGCAAGATGGGAAAGAAGACCTTTTGGCCGATCATCTACAGGATGTAGCTGAGATGGCCCGATGCTTTGCAGATAAGTTTAATAGCGGAGCACTTGCTTACTCGCTTGGACTTCTCCATGATCTCGGAAAGATTAACCCGTTCTTTCAATCATACCTGAAGGCAATGGAAGAGAATCGTAGTCACCCCAAAGTACCACACGCTATTTGGGGCGCTGCGTTCATGTACTACCTTTTGTGGAGCAAAAACCATAAGGACGCATGGAAGGAATTCGCTTTGCCGGTATATGGGCATCACGCCGGATTGCAGGCTCATGGCCTGGCGAGCCAGAGGTTCTCTCGATTCTTGAAGGACGATGAATCAATAGTTGAATCAATGGTTTCCGGCTGGACTGAGCTACAGCAGCGCTTTACCCCCGAATCACCGTCCTTCAGTATCACCAACAACACCCACAGGGAAATGCGCATTCGCATGGTGTTTTCCGCCCTTGTAGACGCAGACTATCTGGCCACTGAAAAACATTTCGAGCAGCAAAAAGCGAGCAATCGCGGGAAATGGCCTGACTTGCCCGAATTGTGGGAGTGCTTCCAGCAGGACCAGGATGAGTTACTTAAGAAGGCGGAGGCAAATCCCACAAAAGTCAACCTCATCCGCCGTGAAGTCTATGATGCCTGCCTGGATGCCGCTAAAAAGAAACGGGGTATTTTCAAACTTACCGTGCCGACCGGCGGCGGCAAGACCCGAAGCGGGCTTGCCTTCGCCCTTCAACATGCTATCCAAAATAAAAATGATTTTTGCCGCATAATTGTGGCACTGCCATATACCAGCATTATTGATCAGACAGCCAGCGAATATCGCAAAATCCTGGAGAAAAATGGAAAATGCGTCTTGGAGCACCACAGCCAAGTGGACGTGCCAGACGACAAGGAGGAACAGAACCCGAAGCATCTGTGCTATCGTCTGGCGACGGAGAATTGGGACGCGCCGTTGATTATCACGACAACGGTACAGCTTTTCGAAAGCCTATTCACCAATAAGCCGGGCCGTGCACGCAAACTACACAACATCGCGAAAAGTGTCCTTATTCTCGATGAGGTACAGACGCTACCGCCACAACTGCTCAAGCCTACGCTTGACGCCCTACGCGACCTTGTGGATCACTACGGCGTTAGCCTTGTTCTCTCTACGGCCACCCAGCCGACCTTTGACAACACACCATACCTGAAGTCGTTTCAGGATATAGAAGTTAAGGAAATCATGCCAGACTACCCCCGGCATTTTGCCGCACTTCAGCGTGTGAATTATGAATTCCGGCCTGATCCGCTCGATTGGTCGGATCTGGCGGAAGAGATCAATAACCTGAGCCAGATTATGGTCGTGCTAAACACCCGAAAAGACGCCCTTGCTCTGATCGACGCTATGGGTGAAACGCCCCACATATATCACCTCTCCACACTCCTCTGCGGGCGACACCGCAAGGATAAACTCAAGGAAATTCGGAATCGCCTTGATGACGGCCAACCAGTCCGTCTAATCAGTACCCAGGTTGTTGAAGCCGGGGTAGATATTGACTTTCCGGTCGTGTACCGCGCCCTTGGCCCCCTTGATCGCATCGTACAGGCTGCGGGGCGATGCAATCGGGAATGGCGAGATAGCAAGAAGCTTGGGCAAGTGGTGATCTTCCAGCCAGAAGAAGGGGGCAGTCCAAGAGGAGCCTACTTAATTGGTAAAACGGAAGCGCAAGCCATGTTAAAAAAATACGGGCCCAATGAACTGCACAACCCTGAGATATTTATGGAGTATTTCCAGCGCTTGTTCTCCGATTTGAGCGAGAAACTGGATGAAAAAGGAATTCAAGACCTGCGAAGGGATCTGAACTACCCCGAAGTATCAAAACGTTATCGTCTCATCCCAAATAACACTGTCCCGGTGGTGGTCAATTACCAGGACGCTTTGTCGATCCTCAACGAATGGGAACGAGATACAAGTCGGCGCAATTGGCGGCGACTACAACCGTATGTGGTGAACATATATCATTGGCAAATTGAGGTATTCCGTGATTGGCTGCATCCCCTGCAAAAAGATACTCTCTTTCAGTGGGTCGGAAAATATGACGATGTGTTGGGCATATCCAACGAAGCTGCCGATCCGGCGGATTTGATTGTCTCCAATTAATAAACACACATGAAAGGTCAAACCATGAATGCTCAAGAAGCAGAAGTCAAACTTAAGGTAAAGGGAGATTATGCGTGCTTCACACGCCCGGAATTCAAGGTGGAGCGTGTGAGCTACCCCGTAATGACGCCCAGCGCAGCTCGAGGCGTCCTAGAAGCAATTTATTGGAAGCCGGAAATCCGTTATTTCATAAAAGAAATTTCGATTCTCAAGCAGGGGACACAGACAACCATTATGCGCAACGAAATTTCCAGTAAACAAGACAAGAACCCCATTATTATAGAGAAAGACAAGGAGCGTCAACAGCGGACCAGTTTAATTCTGAAAGACGTAGAATATCTGATTGTCGCCAAAATGGTACTTCGTCCGCACACTAAACACAAAATAGAGAACTACCTTCCTCAGTTCATTAGACGGCGTGATAAAGGGCAATGCTTTCATCAGCCCTATCTTGGCAACCGGGAGTTTTCGGCGGATTTCTCGAAGCCCAATAGAAAGGAACAATGTGACCCGCTATTACGAGGCCACATTGTGCAACTCGGCCAGATGCTGTTGGATATTGCCTTCATACATGAAGAGAGCCTCGATGAAGATTTTTTCTATTTTATCCCGCCTGAAGGAGATGGCTTGAAAGCAGTGAAAGGATATAAACGGGCGTTGTTCTTTGATGCGAAATTGGAGAATGGTATATTGAGAGTACCGCAATCCAAGTATAGGGAATTGGTTTTAATGGAGGGCAAAGATGCTTAAGGCTTTATGTGAATCCGCAAAGCGATTTCGAGGTGAAATGCCGCGAAGGTCATATGGAAAGATAAAGTTCAAATACGTGATCGAAATATCATCCGAAGACAATTCCTTCCAGATTCACGATTTTGAAAAGGAGGGTGTAGTATTATCTGTCCCATTGCGAGGGGACCGGAGCGGCACACCTGCCGCCGATAATTTAAAATCATACCTGTTGGCTGACAAAGCGATGTATTCCTTGGGTGTACCCGGTAAAGGCGGCAAAAAGCGAGCAGACTTAGTGCATGAAGGATTTATGAACGTGCTACACCGTACATGCGAACAAACGAACAACAAGGACGCTCTATCAATTTACAATTTTCTCCGTGAAGAACTGAAGACGGACAAGACTCAGAAGGAGATCAAATCAAAGGGAATTAAAGCTGACAATTGGATTGCGTTTAAAACCGATCCCAAAGAATATTTCTACGATGATGATCAAATAGCCAAAGCTTGGGAAAAATACTTGGAAAAAGAATGCACCTCCGTCGATGCTGAGTGCTGCATTTGCGGAAAAAAGAAAAAAGCGCTTCGAATTTACCCATGGCAGATTTCCTTTTTTGGATATAGTTGCCCCATATCATCGTTCAATGCCGAGAGTTTTGAGTCTTTTGGGCAATCCCAAACCAGCAATTCGCCAACTTGCTTTGACTGCGCTGGGACAGCTACTCAAGTTCTTCAGTATTTAATAAAAAATGAGCGCTATCATGCAGTCCTTTCCAAAGACGAGGCCAAGGGCACAGGAAAAACACCTCTTAAAAATCAAATGGCTGTTTTTTGGACCAAGGATGAATTTGCCCCGGCTCAAGTAGACGAAACCATTACTATTGACTTCGAGGAACTTCAGACGATGATCCTGAAGGCACCGGAGATCGAAACAAATTTAGGGCCACCACCACATGAAGAACAACTCAAGCAGCTCTGCAGATATGCATGGAGCCCAAGGATGGCCGTGCGGGAAATACAGGATAATGCGTTTTATTTGGCGGTGATATCTCCAAACAAGAGTCGGCTGGTTTTACGCGAATGGGTGGAAGTTTCCCTTGTAAACTTTCTGCGGAACATGGGGCGATATGCTGATGCTTTAACAATCGTGTCGCCTGACGGCCAAAAGGCCTGGGCACCACCGATACCGGTCATATTTGAAGCATTGAAGCCGGTGAAGACATCACTCTCACGCAGAGATGACGATGTGTTCATTCCACAGAAGCAGGACGTCAACATCCTACTCAATCTACTGCGCTGTTGTTACACCGGCGCATTGCCGCCACAAAGTCTGTTGGAGCGTGCCGTTATGCGCTTCAGAGTATTTGAAAAAGAACCAGAAACCTTAAAGCAAAAACTTAGGATGGAAGCCCGGCGCATGGCTCTTGCTGCTGCCATGAAGCTGGTTTTGGTTTATCCTTGCCTGAAAGAGGCTGAGAAAAAAGGAAAAGAAACCTACGAAAAGGAGGTTCAACGTATGGAACAACTGGATGAAAATGAAGGCAAAGTATCCTATCTTTGCGGACAGCTGTTGGCGATTCTAGAGGAAGTCCAACGCCAACATGCCTTCCCTAAAAGGCTTAATGCAACACTTGTGGACCGATTCTACGGTACGGCTTCTACCGCGCCGCAATCGGTCTTTGGCAGCCTGCTGAGCATGGCTACCAAGGCGCATATGACCAAGTTGCGCAAAAATCGGTTTAAGAAACACGATGAACTGGAAAAATTGCTGGAAGACGTGAACGAAAAAATCATAGCTGCACACGGATTCCCTAAAATCCTCAACATGCGCGAACAGGCGGAATTCGCCCTTGGCTTCTATGCCCAGCGCGCCAAATTCCGCAAAAACTGAAAGGAGAAAAACAATGAGCGAGAACAATCAATCCATACCCATTTACCTTAATCCAAAAAAACGCCACGAATTCGTTCTGCTGTTCGATGTCAAGGACGGCAACCCTAACGGAAATCCAGATGCCGGAAACCTCCCCCGCATCGACCCGGAAACTGGCCATGGCATTGTAACCGACGTCAGCGTAAAGCGTAAGGTCCGCGATTATGTGGATCGCGAACTGGAAATCCCGATCTTCATCCAGAGTGAGTACGCTTTGAATTCGCTGATTGTCGGAGCCGCAAGGGAAAAGGGAATAGAGCCTCCGAGAACGATTGTTGAGGACGAGGCATTTCAGAATTGGCTGAGAACTAATATAGTTGATGGGCTTGAGATTGACGGCAATGAAGCGCTTTTTTCTGGAGACTTTAATAAAAAGT
>JAFDDR010000119.1 GCA_019310785.1 Deltaproteobacteria bacterium | reverse complement strand
AGGTCAGTTGAACGGGAGGCTAAAAAGACGTCTAAGCGGATATCTTCGCTGTCTTCATAAATCTCATAGAAGAGCATTCTATCCAATAAAATCCCCCTTAATCCCCCTTTAGAAAAGGGGGAGGGGTTGTTTTTTTATGAAAAGATCTTGTCCAGATCCTTTTCTACCTGATCTTCACCAATTTTCCTGGCGAGAGATATTTCTTTGACCAGAAGATTCCTGGCCGTATCAAGCATTTTCCTTTCGCCAAACGAAAGGTCTTTGTCAATCTTTAATATTAAAAGATCCCTGTAGACCTCGGCCACCTCAAAGGCGGAACCCGTCTTGATTTTATCCATGTATTCTCTGTAACGGCGATTCCATGTCTGGTTGTCAATGGTGACATCTCTCTTTTTAAGAATAGAATAAAGCCTTGAAACTTCCGTTTGACCAATAAGATCTCGCAACCCTACATTATTAACATTATTAGTCGGGATCATGATGATCATGTTGTTATCGAGAATTCTCATGACATAAAAGTCCTGCTCGCAACCTGAGATCTCTTGTGCCTCAATTTTTTCAATCACTCCAACGCCGTGAGCAGGATAGACAGCCAAATCGCCTACATTAAACATTTGAACCCCCAATCATGAAACATCGAGAAGTAAAAAAAGTTTTAAGGAAAAAATCCCCCCCGCCCCCTTTATAAAGGGGGAAGAGGGGGGAAGACCTTGAATCTCCCCCTTTTATAAAAGAGGCTGATTCAGGCAAAATCTTCCTACATCAAAAACAGGCCTATAGCAGGCAGAATAGGCGCAATAACCAGTGAAACCGATGTTCATGGCAGGGCCAGAGGTGTCCTTAAACGGATCACCAACGGTGTCGCCTACTACAGCGGCCTTATGGTTGTCGGAGCCTTTTCCGCCCAAGTTGCCTTCCTCGATCCATTTTTTCGCATTATCCCATGCACCGCCGCCATTGGCCATGAATAGGGCTAAAAAAGCGCCCATGAGCGTTGCACCCAAAAGCATACCGCCCAAGGTCTCTTTGCCTAAGAGAAAGCCCACGGCCACAGGGGTAAGTACTGCAATGAGGCCCGGGGCCACCATCTCCTTCAGGGCAGAGGTCGTTGCGATGGATACACAGGTCTTGGGGTCCGGTTTGGCCCCTTCTTTTCCTTCAAGGAGACCGGGAATTTCCCGGAACTGTCGTCGGATCTCTTCTACAATTGCAAAAGCGGCTTTACCTACTGAGGTCATTGTGAGGGCCGCGCAGAGCATAGGAACCATGCCGCCGATAAAGCAGCCGATCACCACCATCGGGTTCCTGATATCAATGACTGTCAGACCAGCGGACTGGGCAAAGGCCACGAACAGGGCCAATGCTGTCAGGACTGCGGAACCGATGGCAAACCCTTTGCCAATGGCAGCAGTGGTGTTGCCAAGGGAATCGAGACTGTCCGTGATCTTCCTGGTCTCAGGACCCAAACCCGCCATTTCCGAGATACCGCCCGCATTATCTGCAATGGGACCGTAGGCATCCACGGTCATGGTCGCGCCCACAGTAGCTAACATACCCACGGCGGAAAGACCGATGCCATATATCCCGGCAGTCTGAAAACCGACGAACGTGGCCACACAGATACCAAGGATAGGGAGATACGTGGACTGCATGCCAACGGCCAGGCCGGCAATGATAACGGTTGCAGGTCCGGTCTTGGTCTGTTCGGCGATACGCCGGACAGGAGGCCCTGAAGTATAATATTCAGCGAGAAGACCGATGGCTATCCCGCAGAGGAGTCCGGAGACCACGGCCCAGAAAGCGCCCCAGGGCATGCCGAGATAATTGGTAATGACAGCGGTAAGGGCAACAAAAATTATCGCGGCAACGAACGTGGTGTATCTCAAGGCCCCTGCCGGGTTCCCTTTCTGAAATACCTTGATGGAGAAGACCCCTACGAATGAGCTGAGCATGCCTGCCATGACAATCAGGAGAGGCATGGACATGTATTTCAGCTTAATGACAGTGGGATCCAGACCTTTGAGTACCGGAAATTTTGCAAAAAATTCAGGCGTAATGGTCAGGGTGGCGGCGATGGCAATGGTGGCGATCACCGAGCCAACAAAGGACTCGAAAATATCAGCGCCCATCCCTGCAATATCGCCAACGTTGTCACCCACGTTATCGGCAATAACTCCCGGATTTCGCGGGTCGTCCTCCGGGATGCCTGCTTCCACTTTACCAACTAAGTCGGCCCCAACGTCCGCGGCCTTGGTATACACGCCACCGGCCACACGGGCAAACAGTGCAATGGAGCTTGCGCCCATGGCAAAGCCGTTTATATACTTTGCGGTCGCCGGGTCACCACCGTAATACCAGAACCAGAAACCAAGACCTACGAGTCCGAGTCCGGCCACGGCCAAACCCATGACGGAACCTGAAAAATAGGACACGTTCAATGCCCTGGCCTGGCCGGATTCGGTCGCGGCCTGGGCCGTCCGGGAGTTACCCCGGGTTGCGGCGGTCATGCCTGAAAAGCCTGCTAACATGGAGCAGAAAGCGCCCGTTACAAAGGCAATGGATGTCCTCCACTCACCGAGAACTAATCCTAACAGGAGAAACACTGCCACTATAAAAATGACTAAGATAGAATACTCCTTTTTTAAAAAGGCCATGGCACCATCATGAATTGCCTCTTCAAGTTCCTTCATCAGATCCGTACCATTGCCTCTTCAAGTTCCTTCATCAGATCCGTACCATTGGGCTGCTTTTTGACATAGCCGTAAATAAGCCACGCAATGATCAGACTCAAAATCCCTAAAAAGGGAGCGTAAACGGTTAATCCCTGCATCAGTTTCTTACCTCCTTATTCGCTAAATTTTGGCAATTGATTTTATTCATTGCCGGTTCAACCCCCTCTGCAACAACCAATTCGCATGCCTTAACCGCCATGCGGATTACTCTTTCCATAATTTTCTTTTCGTCGCTGTAAAACGGCGCGAGGACATAATCTTCGATACTTTCCCCTGAACGCGGGCGTCCGATGCCGACCTTGATCCGGGGAAATTGCATGCTGCCCAGATGTTTAATGATGGACAGCACGCCCTTGTGCCCGCCTGCGCCGCCATTTCCGACAACCCTTATCCTCCCAACCGGCAAGTCAATGTCATCATGGATGACTATGATCTCTGTGTCAGTTAGATCGTAATAATCAACACAGGTCCTGACCGACTGACCGCTTCGGTTCATGAAGGTAAGGGGGCAAAATAGTATGACCTTTTTGTCCTGAATCCTTGTAAGGGTATTCCTTGACTGGAACCTCCGGTTGGTGAGATGTACTCCCAGACTCCGGCTCCACAGGTCGATTACCTGAAAACCAGTGTTATGCCTTGTGTCTTTGTATTTCTGTCCGGGATTGCCTAAGCCTACAATCAAGTAACCTTTAAGGACTATCATTCACCCCCTTTCTCTTTATCTGGTGCTTCTTCGGCACTTTCGCCTTCCGGCTCTGCCGCTTCTTCCTCAAGCCCTATCTCTTCCACTTCTTCCACTTCTTCCTCTACCGTGGGCGCGGCCATAACAGCCACGGTCAGGTGGCCTGCCTCTGCCGTGATAATTCCCTCGGGGAGTTCAATCTCTTGAATATGGATCGAATCGCCGATATCGAGTCCCGACACATCTATCTCAAAGGCATCAATCAATTTGTCAGGCAGACAGGTGATAGTCAGTTCTCTCCTGATATGCTGGAGCACCCCGCCATTTGTGACGCCTATGGGGATATTAATCAACTGAATGGGAACAGCGACCGTAATTTCCTTATCCATGGATATCTCATAGAAGTCGGCGTGAATATAGGTATCTTTGACTGGGTCGACCTGAAGGTCCTTCAACATGGCTCTTTTGGATTCTGTCCCACCTTCCGATTTCACCTGGAGGTCAAGGATAATATTTTCACCCTCTGCTTGTTTTAGAAGTTGCTCTAATTCCGGGTAATCAAGGGCCAACATAACGGATTCGGTTCCGGGACCATAGAAAACGGCCGGGACCTGATTATTTTTCCTGAGTTTTCGGGCTGCCCCTTTTCCGGTTGTTTTTCTCAAATAGGCAGCAAGGACTGGTTGTGTCATTTATTTCCTCCAATTGGGCCGAAGCCCCTAAGTTCGTTTTTTCACAAAGTAAAAAAATGCCCCGTGCCCGGGGCATTTTGACGTCTAAACAAATAATGTGCTGACGGAATGAGAACTATTGATTCTCTTGATGGTTTCTCCCAAAAGTTCCGCAATGGATAAGGCCGTTATTTTTTTGCAGGCCATGGCCATGTCACTGAGCGGGATGGTATTGGTTACGACAAGGCTGTCCATGGGTGAATCCTCGATCCTTTTTAGGGCGGGGCCTGACAGGACGGCATGGGTACAACAGGCGTGGGTGGTGGATGCTCCCCGGTCGCTGAGGGCCAGTGCGGCCTGGGTCAATGTACCTGCCGTATCTACCATATCATCAAGAATAATGGCAGTTTTCCCCTCTACTTCTCCTATAATGTTCATGGCCTCGGCAACATTGGGCGCCTCGCGTCGTTTATCAATAATGGCTAATGATGCGTTCAGGCGCTTGGCAAAGGCCCGGGCCCGCTCCACGCCGCCGGCATCGGGCGAGACAATAACCAGATTATCCTGAAAGTTACTCAGAATGTATTTCAATAAAACCGGGGCCGCAAAAACATTGTCCACCGGGATATTAAAATAACCCTGAATCTGTCCCGCGTGCAGGTCCATGGATACGACCCTGTTTGCCCCGGAAACGGTAACCAGATCGGCCACAAGTTTGGCGCTGATAGGGACCCGGGGCTTTACCTTTCGATCCTGCCTGCCATATCCGTAGTAGGGGATTACCGCTGTAATCCGCTTGGCAGACGCCCTTCTAAGGGCATCCATAATAATCAGAAGCTGCATGAGGTTGTCATTTACGGGTGTACATGTAGATTGGAGGATAAATGCATCCCTTCCCCTGACATTTTCTTGTATTTCAACCTGGGTCTCCCCGTCACTGAAGGTCTTGGTAGTTATCATACCTGGTTCGATACCCAGGTAGTCACAGACTTCAAGGGTCAAGGTCGAATTAGAGGTTCCCCCAAAAAGTTTCATTTCCGATTCAAATGCCATGACAATATAAGTTTAGAACTCACCAATTCTTGCAGAACGCCCATTTATGTATGTAATAGTTCAGCCGTCTATTTTTTGACAGGATTAACAGGATGGACTGGATTAATTTTATCCTGTAAATCAGAAGATATATCCTGTTTTTGAAAAACTTTGCTGTTAGCAATGACAGTTTCGTAAAAAGGCATTTCATCAGTCATTCTTTCGGTACTCTCGCAATGACTGCATAAGAGACTTTTAACGAAGGTAGTAATATTGTTTGCATAATCAAAACTATATGAATGTGCGCAAATATGGCCTGAAATGTCCAGGAACATATTTATTGTTTTAACACAGGATTATGATTAAGGATACACAGGACAAAAATCTTGTTTATCCTGTAATCCCGTCTAAAGGTTTTTAAATAACGGTTAAAAGTGGCTGGGGTGGGAGGATTCGAACCCCCGAATGCGGGCGCCAAAGGCCCGTGTCTTACCACTTGACGACACCCCAAAAAATTGAATATTTTCGATTGAATATTGACTATTTGAAGGAGTTCCTATTTGCAAAGCTTCAATTTTCAATCGTCAATATTCAATCCTTAGATTCCCTCTACCACAAAAATATCCCCCAGGTCCCGGGATATGAGGTGCTTTTTAGCCGATATTGCCTGGTCTTTTGACTCAAAAATGCCAAAGACGCTGGGCCCGCTGCCGCTCATCAAAGCACCCTTTGCCCCTCCAGCCACTAAGGCTTTCTTGATCGTGCTGATAACGGGAAAATGAGAAGCGGTTACCGTTTCCAGATCATTTTCGAGTATTTCAGCTATGTCAAATGATTCTGATTCTAAATAGGTTATTATAGAGTCATATTCCCCTGTTGTCAACTTTAATTTCAAGTTTGCATAGACCCACGCTGTTGAGACCTTAACCGGCGGTGTGACGATAACATACCAGAATCCCGGCCATTTTTCAATAGGTTCCAAAATTTCCCCAATCCCCTTGGCCATGCACGGTCTGTTCTTGAGAAAGAATGGAATATCCGCCCCTAAACTGACTGAAAGTTCTGCTAATTCCTCGGATGTAAGGGGGTTGGACCACATGTCATTCAGTGCCTTGAGCGTACAGGCCGCATTACTGCTACCACCGCCCAAACCGGCGGCAACAGGAATATTTTTGGTAAGTCTTACGGAGAGCCCGGGCTCAAGGCCGGTCCGGGAAAAAAAGGCCCGGGCGGCCCTGTAAACAAGGTTTTCTTCGTTATCTGGTATCGAGAGGCCCTGGCAGGTAAGTCTGATCCGGCCCCGGCGGGTCCTTTCCAGTTCAAGATGATCAAACAGGCCGACAGGGACCATGATGGAGACCAGCTCGTGATACCCGTCCGGCCTGCGACCGGTCACCTTGAGCCGGATATTCAGTTTGGCAGGGGCAAGTAATTTACTATTTTCGATTGAAGATTGACTATTTGAGGCAAAACGCTTGATCCTGGAATTTTGAATACTCAAATCTTAACTCTTCACTCAGCGGCCTTGACATAACGCCACTGGAGGTCATTTAAAACACTGTCGATAAATTTCTGTTCTTCTTCCGTCAGATTTCCCTTGGTTTTTTCCTTTAGCATGGCAATAGTGTCGATGGCATGTTTGGCTAAGGGCAGGTCTTTCTTTTTTTCACCGGATTGCGGGTCGGCGATTTCACCAAAATGAAAGAGGGTGGAAGAACTGAGGCTGAAGATCAGTGTTGAGAAATTGACTTCCGGCAACGGGGGTCTTTCGGTATCCTCCTTAGGGGCCTCTTTCTTGGGTTCAGCCTCTTTATTTTCACTTTCCGGTTTCTTTTCCTTTTCAGACTCGACATCCTTCAACTCGCCTTTCTCGTCAAATGATCTCCTGTCCTTAATTACAAAACCTTTCTCTTCTTCATTCATTGTGTAGCTCCTATAACTCTATTTTTCTCGCAGAGAAAACATGCTCCTGACTGCGAAGTTCTTCAAGGACGTCTTCGGGGACAACCGTACTTGTGGTCAAAAGAATGATGTTCTGTTTTTTGTCCTGTTCCTCACCCACCTGCATTCGGCTGATGTTGATTGAGTGTTTTCCAAGGGTGGAGGCGATTTTTCCGATGACACCGGGGCTGTCCTGATTATTTATAAGGAGGATGTGTCCTTCGGGAATGGCCTCTAAATAGAAGTTGTTGATACGGAGGATCCTGGGCATGTCTTTACCAAAGATAGTGCCGGATACAATGTTTTCGCCTTCTAATGTCTTGACCTTGAGCTTTATGAGACTGGCAAAATGCTCGTGGGTCCGGCGCTTAGATTCCACGACCTTGATCCCGCGGTCGGCAGCAACGTAAGGGGCATTGACAAAGTTCACGGCATCTTTAAGGACGGGTGTTAACATGCCTTTGAGCATGGCCGTTGTCAAAGGGGCCAGGTCGTATTCGGTAACTTTGCCTGAATATGCTATCTCCGCTTCCACAATGGCGCTGTCCGCAAGCTGGGTTTGAAGAGAACCCATCCTTTCCACCAGCGTGGCATAGGGCCTGAGTGTGCTCATGAGCTCGGCGCTTATACACGGGACGTTTACGGCATTCTTAACCGATCCGTGAAGGAGATATGCGACGATCTGTTCGGCCACATCCTCGGCCACGTTGTCCTGGGCCTCTTCGGTTGAGGCGCCTAAGTGAGGCGTGCAGATAAAATTAGAAAGGCCCATCAGTTTTATTTCTCCGGGTGGTTCCGTGGCGAACACATCAATTGCCGCACCGCCTAAGTGTCCCGTATCCAGTGCTTCGTAGAGATCCTGTTCGTTGACAATCCCGCCACGCGCGCAGTTTATCAGCATGGCGCCTGTTTTCATCTTAGAAAGGGTTTCCCTGTTGAACAGGTCTGTGGTTTCATCGGTCTTGGGCGTGTGGATTGTTATATAATCCGCCCTTTTGAGCAATTCGTCAAAAGAGACCGGTTCCAGGTCCAATTCTTCAAGGGCTTCCGGCTTGATATATGGGTCATAGACAATTACCTTCATCTTCAAGCCCTTGGCCCGGTCCGCTACAATGCTGCCGATGTGTCCGGATCCCACCAGGCCTAAGGTCTTGTTGAAAAGCTCTCGGCCCTTCAATTTTTTCTTTTCCCATTTGCCTTGCTTGAGGGAGGCCGTGGCCTGGGGAATGTTGCGGGACAGGGCCATGATCATTGCTATGGTGTGTTCCGCCGTAGTGATGGTGTTTCCCTCGGGTGTGTTCATGACCACGATGCCCCGCTGGCTGGCAGCAGGTATGTCCACGTTGTCCAGGCCGATTCCCGCCCGGCCGATTACCTTAAGGTTGTGGGCCGCTTCAATGATGTCTGCCGTGACCTTGGTGGCGCTCCGAATGGCAAGGCCGTCATACTCGCCGATAATTCCTTTGAGTTCCTCCGGCGAGAGCCCGGTATTGACTTCCACGTCAAGGTCCGGGGTTTCCTCAAAGATCTTTACGCCCACTTCGGACATGGCATCACTTATGAGAACTTTCATGAATTTTTCTCCTTATGTTTGATTTGATACACCCTTTAATCCCACAGGATTAAAATTTTGTCAAGATGTTCCCTTTTTCAGGAGGTTATGGTGTTATTTTGTCTTAGAAAACCACGTCCTCCGGGCCTCCAGCTCGTAGACCCTATGCCTCTGCCTTGGATTTTTGTGTCTAAAAATACAAATTACAAGCACCAAATTTCAAATAAATCACAAATTCCAATACTCAATGACCAAAACCTTCCAGGACAAGACTTTGTTTAGATTTTCGAATTTTGGTCATTGGAATTTGTTTGATATTTGGAATTTGATATTTGGAATTTCAATAAGTCGATGAAATTCCAACAAAGCAAAACCCCAGGCCGTCCCTTACTGAAGCTCCTTAAGGAGTCTTCCGGCTCTGGGATTATCTTCATATTTAAGCCCTTTTTGGAGATATGAAACGGCCTTATCCCTTTCTCCCCTCCTCAGGGCAATTTGGGCCAGATTAAAGTATGCCTTTGAATTGGCGGGATTGATGGAAATGGCCTTTTCAAAAGCCTCTCGTGCCTTTCGAATGTCCCCCTGTTCCAGGAAGGCCACACCGAGGTTGTTGTATGCCTTAGCGTGAAAAGGGTCCAGGGATATACATTTCGTAAAGGCGTCAACAGCTTGGCCTGTCTTAACCGTCTGACTGAGGGCCAGGCCTAAGCTGTACCAGGCCGGCGCGTCTTCAGGATTCAGCTTTAGATGCCTTCGGATTCCGGCTGCCTGGAGCAGGGCGCATTTTTCTCGCAACTTCCGGTCGGGAAATATCCCGTAATCAGAAACAAGGTTATGTTTACAGTAGGTTTCAAGTATGTCGAGATATCTTTTTCCTTGCACAGGTGTAATCAGATCAGGATCGAGGGTCCCGAAGATCGGTGCATAGACAGATGCGGAAAACTCCGCCATGTCCAACAGTGCGTCCGTGTTATCGGTTGCTTCAATTATTTCTCTTGTTTGTTTGCTTAGAGATGATCTTAGAGCCATCATTTTTTCAATGGAGGCGTCGCTTTTGTAAAGCTGTTTGGGGGCCGCGAATTCCAGGAGGGGCCGGTTGTCAGTATGGAGGGGACCGGGTCCGAACAGGGATTTCAAGTCTTCGGATATAATCAGGCGAAAGAGGATCCTTGGGTCCTTGAGAGACATATTCCTTGATTTTTGTGCGTATCGCAGGTTTTTTTGGGCCACATTCGGATCGAAACCCTTGTTACCCTTGGATCCCACAAGGAGATAGTCGCCCACACCGGTCAGGGTGGTCATCAAAAGCCCGTCCGGAAAAACCTCGGCAAAAGTCCTTCCGGCCATGCTGAAGGTGAACCGGTCCATTTCATAGGAATGGATCCACTGGACAAAGATGCCGTTATCCTTAAGATGCCGCCTGACCGTCTGGAAGAATTCCAGGGTATAGAGGTTGGCAAGACCGGCCATCCAGGGATTGGAAGGCTCGGAAATGATCACGTCGTACGTCTCCCTGGTCAGCTCCAAGTGATTTCTGCCGTCCTGGACAATGATACGGGACCTGGGATCGGTAAGACAATCGTTGTTCCAGGGTTTGAAGATTTCACATGCCTTTACCACCTGCCGGTTGATTTCGAGCGCGTCCATGCGTTTTATGGGATAGAGGAGGGCCTCTCCCGCGGTCATGCCGCTGGCTAATCCAAGGACCATGACATTTTCGGGGTTCGGGTGAAAAAGGAGCGGAACGTGGGCCAAAAGGGTCTGGGTTGACCTGTCCCCGTGGGAAGAGGCGTCGGGTTTGCCGCTGTTCAGGAGCGTGTATTTTATTGTGCCAAGACTGTCTGTCAGTTTTTCAACGGTAGTAAACCCGCCGGTGCCGTCTCCGTAAAACACTATATCCCGGCCTGTCTCGTGACGGGACAAAATTTTCGGCCCGGCAATCAAGGCATCCATGAAAGAGGTCCTGAGTATATCGCCTTCCATGTCCTTGAAATTGTGATACCTGCCAAAGGAAAGTAACTGGCGGTTCCATGAGGGAAAATTGAGCAAGAGCGCAATTCCGATTATGGCCATACCTGAGAGGGAGAGCCATTTAAAGACGTTTTGTCTTGCCCTGAGCACCACAATGCACCAGGCCAAAAGGCTGAATGCAAGCTGAAAGGCAATGATCATTCTCAGGCCGTTTTCTTTTCCCAAAAACGGGATGAGCACAAAACCGGCCGCAAAGGACCCGGAGATTGCTCCTATGGTGTTTAGTGCATATGCGGTTCCAATGGACCTTCCCATATTGGGCAGGGACCTTGCGTAGAGCTTGGCTACTAAAGGGAATGTGGCGCCCAACAGCAGGGTGGGGGTTAACAGGACTAAAAACACGACAATGGATTGAACCAGGATCATCTCGTTGAAACGGTCCTGAAAGGTGTAGATCAATTTGGCGAAAAAGAACTGGCTGTTTCCCAGGAACTGGCTTACAAGAAGGGCTAAGAGGGCGGCCCCGATCTGGGTGATGACAAGTAAGGTAAAGACCCTCCTGACCCGGTCTCCGAGCCAGCCGAAGAAGAGGCTCCCAAGGGCCAGGCCTATAATAAAGGTCGCTATGACAAGGGTAAAGGAATAGGTCGTAGGCCCGATGATGAGCCCCAAAAGCCGGGTCCAGATAACCTCATATGCCATTGCGCAAAAACCGGATACGGCGAATATCGAGAGGGACCAGTTTATGCCCCCTCCTTGCGACCCCGATCGGCCCCCCTGCCCCCCCCCTTTTTTAAAGCGACTCGACCTGAGCTCGCCGAAGGTTGGGGATTTAGGGGGATTTTGCCCGGATACAACACCTTTCCTACCAATAATGATACAGGATATGCCAACAAGAAAATTTATGCCTGCCGCAAAAAAAATGGAGCCCCACACCCCGTAATGCCGAATGAGAAAGAACCCGGCAAGACACGCCCCCACTGCTGCGCCGATTGTATTAATGCCGTACAAACGGCCGGTGCGTGCCCCAAGATGGTCTAAGTGGGTCACATAGAAACGGCACAGGATCGGGAGTGTCGCGCCCATGAGTGCGGTGGGCAGGATGAGAAGGAGGGTACACCCGAAGAATGTGAAAAGGGAGTAGATCCAGAAGGACTGGAATAGATGATTATAGGCAAAGGAATATGCAGGCTTGACCATGACCATGAAAATGGGAAGCATTAGCCCGTACAGGCCGATTGCCACTTCTAATTTCCCGTACAGGGACAGGAGTTTTCTTTTTTCGAGTATGCGGTCGATGCGCCTTCCGGCCAAATAGCTCCCAAGGGAAAGGCCGCCCATAAAGACCGCTAAGACCGTGGCCACGGCAAAGGGGGCGCTCCCGATGACCTTGTCGATCATGCGGACCCACAAGACCTCGTAGATGAGCCCGGCAAGGCCGGAGAGGAAGAAACAGGTAAGGATAAAAGGAGAAAGGTTCATAGTGGTTGCATGGTAGCAGCGATGGAAAATCTGTCAACTTATAAAATTGCAAAGCAATTTTAT